>DATIUV010000130.1:0-3842 GCA_035466595.1 Pelomicrobium sp. | reverse complement strand
AGGCCATCTACGCGCGGATGATGGGTCAATAACGTCCGTCGCGGCGACGCTCCGACGCATTCTTCGCCCAGACCCGAGCCCAAGGTTCAGCGTGCGGAGCGGGCAAGTGCAGGGCGGGTCGAGCGCCCGAGCCGGACGGCCAGCAGGAACGACACGGCAATCACCGCGCACACCGCGGCGCCGAAGGCGAGCTCCTTGCCGTCGCTCCAGGTGTCGACGGCGGGCGAGAAGT
The DNA here is from genome assembly GCA_035466595.1 of Pelomicrobium sp. GTDB lineage: Bacteria > Pseudomonadota > Gammaproteobacteria > Burkholderiales > UBA6910 > DATIUV01. The sequence goes on along the minus strand of DATIUV010000130.1, from coordinate 3,610 downwards.
ACCTGGCGACGCCGAAGCCCGCCACCAGCAGCGAGAGCAACGACACCACCAGACCCATGACGCGGGAGGCGAGGCGCGCGACGGCGTCGGCGCGCGCGATCAGGCGCGAGATCCACAGGCCGTTGATCGCGTCGGTGGCCATCATGCCCAGCATGAAGGCGAGGCCCAGCGCGAGCGCGTGGTCCAGGCCGCCGAACTGGGTTCCGACCACGGCGAACAGCGCAGCCTGGCTCATGGTGTCGAACGAGAGCGCGAACAGCGCGCCCACCAGCATGATCGCGAACGGGTTGCTGGTCTCCCGCAGGCGGCCGAGGAAACGGCCCTTGACGCCCACCGGCTGCACCACGTCGTCGGGCTCGGCGGTCAGGACCGCGCGCAGGTTGACGACGCCCAGCAGGAACAGGAAGGCGATCGAGATCCACGCGCCGAGATCCTCGATCCAGCCCGGCACCTGCCAGCTGCCGGCGATGGCGCTGACCGTGAGCGCGATCAGGATCACGACCACGCCGTGTCCCAGCGAGAACAGCATGCCGCACCAGCGCGCGAGGCGCCTCGCCGCGCGGAAGTTGTAGCGCGTGAGGCCGTCGATCGCCGCCAGGTGGTCGGCGTCGAAGCCGTGCTTGAGTCCCAACATGAACACCAGCGCGAGCACCGCGAACCAGTCGTTGGGCAGATTCTCCATTTCAGGCGTCCCGTACCGGATTATTATGAAAAGCTCAGCTGACTTCTTAACACTGCCGTGCCGGCGCGCCTTTGACTTGGATCAAGGGCGACGCGGCGCCGGCCGCGGCGCCGGTGGCGAGTCGGCTTCCATCGGCGCCGCTCGCTGCGCCCGAGCGCGCGGCATCTCCAGCGGCAGGCGCACGGTGAAGACCGCGCCGCCGCCCGGCAGATTGGCCGCCTCGATCGCGCCGCCGTGGCGCTCGACGATGCCGTAGCAGATCGCCAGTCCGAGCCCCATGCCCTGCCCGACGGGCTTGGTGGTGAAGAACGGCTCGAACAGCCGCGGCAGGTTCTCGGGCGCGATGCCGGAACCGTCGTCCCGGAAGCCGAGGTCCACCCGGTCGCAATGGGGCCGGGCCTCGATGGCAAGGCGCCGGGCGCCGGCCGCCGCGGCGTACTGGACCATGTTGACCACGACCTGCTGCAGTTCGCCGGCCGAGCCGCGGACGTGCAGCTGCGGCGCCAGGTCCAGCTCGACCGCAAGGCCGGCCGGACCCGATCGTGTCGCCCAGCGCGCCGCGCGCTCGACCGCCTCGCCGAGATCGAACACCTCGTCGTAGCGCTCGGCGGGCTCGGCAAACCGGCGCAGCGCGGCCACCGTCTCGCGCGTGCGCTCGGCCCCCTCGACGATGCCGTCGATCAGGCCGTCCAGGTCCGCGAGCAGGCGGTCGAGGCGCAGCTCGCGCTTGAGCGCCTGCCGCGCCTCGTCCGATGCGCCGGCATCCGCGGCCTGCAGGTAACGCCGAAGGCGTGGCAGGTAGCGCCTGAGCACGTGCACGTTGCCGACGACGAAGCTAACCGGATTGTTGAGCTCGTGCGCGACGCCCGCCACCAGCAGGCCCAGCGACGCCATCTTCTCCGACTGCAGCAGCCGCTGCTGCGTGCGCTGCAGCTCGTCGTGGGCGGCACGCAGGTCCTCGTACGCGCGCTTGAGCTCGCCGACCGGACGGCCGGTGAGAACGACACCGAGCGGTCGACCCGCCGCGTCGAGCCGCGGCGTGGCGTTGAAGGAGACCGGCACGCCGCCGTTGCGCCCGCGCAGGCGCAGGTCCACGTCGGCGACCGCGCCCTGGCGGCACCGCGCCAGCAGGGCGGCAAACTGCTCGCAGGACGCAGCGTCGGCGAACAGCGCCTGCGCCGGCTCGCCCCGCCAGCCATCGGCCGACCGCCCCGTCAGCTCGGCCAGGGCGTGGTTCACGTCCTCGATGAGGCCGTCGCGACCGCAGACGATGAGCACGTCGGTCATGGCGCCGAGCACGCTGGCGATGAACTGCTGCGATTCCTCCAGCGCGGCGTTGCTCGCCTCGAGCTCGGTCTCGTAGGCAAGCACGTCCTGGTAGACCTGCTCCATCTTGGCCAGCGTCTCGCGCCACAGGTCGGCGCTGACTTCGCCGACCACCGTCGAGCGCTGCCCGCTGGCCGCGGTCATCGCCCGGGCCCGCGCGAGCGCCTCGCGGGCGCGCGCGCGACGGCGGGAAGCGGCCTTGTCCGAAGAGTCCGGCACGGGCGTCGGCGCGCTAGGTCTTCGGCCGGCTGTGAACGTGGCGATGGCCGCCGGCGCTGAGGTCGGCCGGCACCAGGTTGAGGCTGCCGTGGCGCACGCCGCGCTCGGCCATCAGCGACTCGGCGAAGCGGCGCACCTCGCGCGTGGGCCCGCGCAGGATCACCGTCTCCAGGCAGTTGTCATGGTCGAGGTGCGCGTGCATGGTCGACACGCAGAGATCGTGGTGATCGTGCTGACGGTCGACGACGCGCTCGGCCAGATCGCGCTCGTGGTGGTTGTAGAGGTAGGACAGCGCCGCGACGCAGAACGGCGCCTCCTCGCCGGCGAGCCGCTCCTCCTCCAGCATGCGGCGGAGCAGGTCGCGCACCGCCTCCGAGCGGTTGTCATAGCCCTTCGCCCGGATGTAGCGGTCGAACTGCCGCGCCAGCTCGGCGTCGAGGGAAATCGTGAAGCGTTCGGTCATGGCGTTGCCTCTCGAGGCGTGATCAGGACTCGGAGCCGCCCTCGAGCTCGAGGCCATAGCGGGCCAGCTTGGCCCGCAGGCCGACGCGCGAGAGGCCGAGCTCGGAGGCTGCACGGCTCTTGTTGCCGTGGTGCCGGGCGAGCGCATCACGCAGGAGCTGGATCTCCAGCGCTTCCGTGCGGCTGCGCAGCGTGCCGCGATGGCCATTCACGCGCGCCGGCGCGGACGGTGCGGTCAAGCGCAGTTTCGGCGACAGCAGCTCGGCACCCAGCCGGGGACCGGCGGCGAGCGCCAGCATCCGCTGCACCTCGTTCTGCAGCTCGCGCACGTTGCCGGGCCAGCGGTAGGCGACGAAGGCCGCCAGCGCCTGGTCCGTGAAACCCTCCGCGGGCTTGCCCAGCTGACGCACCGCGCGCTCGAGCACGTCCTGCGCGATCAGCGGCACGTCCATCGGCCGGTCCCGCAGCGGCGGCACGTGGATGGTGACCGCCGCCAGCCGGTAGAACAGATCCTCGCGGAAGCGGCCTTCGCGCATGTCGCGGTCGAGATCGCGGTTGGTGGCGGAGATCACCCGCACGTTCACCTTGATCGCGCGCGCCGCGCCGACCGGGCGCATCTCGCCTTCCTGCAGCACGCGCAGCAGCTTGGCCTGGAACGCGGGCGAGGTCTCGCCCACCTCGTCGAGAAAGATGGTGCCGCCGTCGGCCTGCTGAAACAGGCCGACCTTGTCGTCGTAGGCGCCGGTGAAGGCGCCGCGCTTGTGGCCGAACAGCTCCGACTCGAGCAGCTCGTCGGGCACCGCCGCGCAGTTCTCGACCACGAACGCGCGCTCGGCGCGGCCGCTGCGATAGTGGATGGCGCGCGCGATGAGCTCCTTGCCGGTGCCTGACTCGCCGGTGATCAGGATCGGCAGGTCGTAG
>DATIUV010000129.1:0-48122 GCA_035466595.1 Pelomicrobium sp. | reverse complement strand
GGCATCAGGTATCCGCAGCCCACGGTCGGCTTTGATTTCAACGAGCCGACCCGCAAGGTCGGCGCCCTCGCGTACTTTGACGTGAACGCCAATCAGCACGCGGATTCAAACGAAGTGCGGCTCTACGACACGGGCGAGGGTTACGAGGTGGAGTGTGCGTCGTGCCACGATCCCCACGGCGTGCCCTCGGGCGGCGCGGGATCGGTCTTCAACCCCACCTTCCTGCGGGTTTCCAACGCCGGCAGCCAGCTCTGCCTGACCTGCCACGTGAAGTAGTCGCGGGGTCCGGAATCTTTCCCGGTGCCGGGAAGATTTTCCTGATTCCGGGAGCCGGCTAGGACTCCGAGGGCGCTTCCGCTCAGTTCGCGCCGTTGCGTGGAATGAATGCCTTTTGCACATAGGCGACCACGGCGGCGATCTGCCCGTCGTCGAGCACGTGCTTCCAGGCCGGCATCGACGTGCCCGGCAGGCCATTCCCGATCGTGGCGGCGAGACGCTCCGGGGTCATGCCGCGCATGACCTCCGGATCCGTGAGGTCGCGTGCGTGCGGCTCCATGAACTGGCCGATCCAGTTCTTGCCGGTGCCGTCGGCGGCGTGGCAGAAGGCGCAGTTAGCCTGGAAAAGCGCTTCCCCGGCGCTTTCCTGCGGCGTGAGGCTGTCCATGCGCGGGGGAATGTCGTGACGTGCGAAAGGCGTGGCGCTTGCCATCGCGTCGACCGGCGGTAGGGATCCCGGGACGAACCCTCCCCGGGGGAACGACACCGGGCGCGGATCCCACGCCGGCCCCTCGTCGGCGACGCGCGATCGATCGTGGCAGCTCACGCACGACTGGAGAAAGAGCCGCTTGCCCTGCGCCTGTTCCGGCGTGAGGGTTTCCCAGGGAGCGTCGAGCGCGATCTCACCGGTGGCGAACGGAAACGCTGCCCGATGGCGCTCGTGGTCCGGCCAGCCGTTCGCCGCGGTGTGATAGCGCGTGTTGAGCTGCTTCTCTACCACGAACTCCTTGAAGACGAAATCGGCGACGGCGCGCATCTCACGGTCCGAGAGCGTCTGGCCGAAAGGCGCCATCGCCGTGCCGGGGCGGCCGAAGCGGACCGTTTCGTAGATCATGTCGGCAGTGAGCGTCCCGGCATCGGTCCGCGCGAAGTTCCGCGGCGGCGGCGTCAGGTAGGTGGCCGCCAGCGTCCGCGCGTCGCCCGAGTAGCCGTGGCAGAAATAGCAGCGGAAGTTGTATACCGCGCGGCCGAACTCATGGTGGGATTCCTCGAGCGCGCGTGGCCCTGGCGGCGCCGTGGGACTCAGCGTCTCGCCGCACGCGGCGAGCAGCAGCGCGAAGGCGGCGAGCGGACGCTTCACCGCCTCGCGTCGGCGGCCTGCGAGCCCGCCGGCTTCACGAACGCGCGGAAGACGTATTCGGCGACGTCGGCGATCTCCTGCTCGTTGAGCACCTTGTCCCACGCGGGCATCTCGGTGCCGACGCGGCCGTGCGCGATGGCGCCGTACAGCGCGGGGCGATTGAAGCGGTCGCGGAACGCGTTCTCGAGAAAGTTTCTCGGTTTCGGGAAGATAAAGTACGCGCGCGGCCCCTTGCCGTCGCCGGCGACCCCATGGCAGGTGGCGCAGTTGGAGTTGTAGAAGCGTCCGCCCCTTTCGTAGTCGCCGCGCAGGCCCCCGGCGAAGGACGCCTCCATGTTCGCCTTCCCCGCGGCATCGGCTTCCCGGCCGCCGTGCGCGCGCGTGCCCGAGATAGCCGGTGTTGCCGCGGCCATGAACGCGGCGCGCACGAAGTCGACGGCGGCGGCAATGTCGTCCGACGAAAGTTGCGAGGCGAAACCCGCCATCGGCGTCCCCGGCCTGCCGTTCGTCACGACTGCGATCATGGTCTCGCGCGTCAGGTTGCGCGCGGCCGGCGAGGTAAAGTCACGCGGCTGCCTGGCGAGGTTGGCGGCCCAGCGGCCGCCGCGACCGTCGTCGCCATGGCACACGGCGCAGTTCTCCGTGTAGATCTTCCGGCCACGCGGATTCACCTGGCGGGGCGCGGCCTTCGGACTGACGAAGCTCCGCAGCACGTAATCCGCCAGCGCCGCGATCTCGCGCTCGTTGAGCTGGGTGCTCCAGCCGACCATCGCGGTGCCCGACTTGCCGTGCGTCACCATGGCGATGACGCGGTCGCGGGTGAGCTCGCGCCGCGCGCGCTCGCTGGTGAAGTCGTAGGGCGGTGGGACGAGGCTGCCCGAGGCGCGGCTCTTGCCGTCACCCTTGTCGCCGTGGCAGACCGAGCAGTAGTTGTGGTAGATGAGCGCAGGGTCGATAGCGGCCGCTCCCGCGCGCGGCGCGGCGTCGGCGGGCGCTCCCATCGCGAATGCGGCGAGCGCGATGGAGCAGGCGAGAGCGTGTCGGATTCGCGGCATGACGGGGTCACGGAAGTGAGTCGAAACGCACAAGTAAAAGCAAATTCTCTGCCGGTATGCCTTTGGCACGCTGCTTGCTGAATCCAGCCGTTGACAAGAACCGACGGACGCACGCCTTGAGCCCGAGCGAACATTACATAGTCCCCGGAGGCGAGCGCGCCAGCGCGCGGACGCTGACGGCCGTCTACGGCGTTTGGTGTCTGCTGGTCCTCGCAAGCTTGCTGGCGGGCTGTGCCGAGGTTCCAAAGGAGGCGGGGCCGGCGAAGGAAATGCAGCTTGTCTATCCGCCGCCGCCCGAGCAGCCGCGCTTCTTGTTCGAGCGCTCGATATACAGCACGGCCGACGTGGAGACGGAAGACAAGTCCAGCGACTTTCGCCGGCTCGTCACCGGCGAATCGCGGCGCGGCGAGGGCATGGCGAAGCCCTACAGCGTGGCCGTCTACCGCGGCCGCGTATTTGTGTCCGATACGGCCCAGCGCTTTGTGATGGTGTTCGACGTGCCGGCCGGCAAGGCCTACCGCATCGGCGACGAGGAGGGCGCGGGCGGCCTCGTCAAGCCCATCGGGCTTGACGTGGACGCAGCGGGCAACCTGTACGTCGCGGACGCCTCGGCCAAGTCGATCGTGGTCTACGATGCCGAGGGCAAGTACCAGCGCCGCATCGGAAACAAGGAGCACTTCCAGCGCCTGACCAGCGTCACCGTGGATCCGGCCGGTAGCCGGCTCTACGCCGTGGACATCGGCGGCGTGAACTCGGAGCAGCACACGGTGCGCGTGTTCGACGCCCGATCCGGCGCGCACCTGAGCGACATCGGCAAGCGTGGCACGGGGCCGGGCGAGTTCAATCTGCCGCGCGACCTTGCCATTGGCAAGGAGGGTCGGCTCTACGTCGTAGACGGCGGCAACTTCCGCGTGGTGGTGTTCGACCGCGACGGCAAGTACCTGCAGAGCTTCGGCAAGGTGGGCAAGCAGCTCGGCCAGTTCGCGCGCCCCAAGGAGATTGCCGTCGACCCGGAAGGCAACGTCTACGTCGCCGACGCGGCGTTCGGCAACTTCCAGATCTTCAACGCCGACGGCGATCTGCTGATGTTCATCGGCCAGCGCTCGGAGCGAGACGGCCCCGGCAGGTACATGCTGCCAGCGGGCATTGCGGTGGACGAGGACGGTCGCATCTATTTCGTCGACCAGTGGTTCCGCAAGGTCGACATCTATCGTCCGGCGAAACTGGCGGCGGATCAGGGCTGGCTCGGGCAACGGCCGGCGACCGCGGTCGCGCAGCCGGCGAAGTCGAAGTAGTCCGTTTCCGCGTTTTCCCGCAACCGGGAGCCTCGCTTCCCGGAGCCGGGAACGGGATTTTCCCGGGCGCGGGAAATTTCTCCTGATTACCGAGAAAAATCGGATCCCGTCGGACGAAAAAACGCTCCCACCCCGACGAATTCCTGATGTTGGCAATGGCATGCAAAGTGCTCCAGAGAGTTTGAGCGGAGCGTGGGCGCAGGGGTCCCCGCAAGCGTTCTTGAAACCGGGAGGACATATGAGCAAGCGCTGGATCGACTGGGTGCTGACGGCTGGGGGACTGGCCTTTGCATTCCTGTTTCTCGTCACTGGCGGCACCGCGTTCGCCGGCATCGCCAATACCAAGCACAATCTGGGTTCCACGAACAACCAGAGCTCCAATAGCGTCAGCGACACGGCGGAAATCTGCGTCTTCTGCCACACGCCGCACGGCGCCGACGTGAGCAACCCGCAGGCGAACCCGCCGTTGTGGAACAAGCGCCTGTCGACCGGCGCCACTTACCAGACCTACGACCAGCTCGGCACTTCGACGCTCGACGGCGGCGTGCTTGGCGTGGGCTCGGTCTCGGTGGCGTGCCTTTCCTGCCATGACGGCACGCAGGCAATGGACAACATCATCAACGCGCCGGGGTCGGGCGGCTACGATCCCACGGGTGGCGGCACCAACGGTCTCGCCTATACCTGGACCGGTGCCACGGTCACTGCCGAGGGCCTGATGACCAACCCGGCGGTCGGATTCAACATCGCCCTCATCGGCACGGACTTGCGCAACGACCATCCGATCGGCGTCGAATACTGCGGCGGCGGCCTCACCGGGGCCGGCAACGCGGTCAGCGGCACCTGCCGTGACGGGGACTTCGTCGCGCCTAACACCAACACCATCAACACGCAGCAGGTGTTCTGGGTTGAGACGAACGCCGACAGCACCCGGCAGCGCAGCGACATGATCCTCTACACGCGCGACTTCACCAGCGTCGGCGGCTCGGCGACCGGAGCGTCGGTCGAGTGCGCTAGCTGCCACGACCCGCACGTGGAGAACGGACAGGCTGCCCCGGTGGCCGGCGCGCCGCCTGCCGGCCAGACGTTCCTACGCATTTCGAACGCGGGCAGCGCCGTGTGCCTCGCGTGCCACGTGAAGTAAGCGATCCGATCGACACGCGCTCTCCCTGTAGTTGAAGCAACGGCCAGGCCTCGCGCCTGGCCTTTTTTTTGCGTGCTTCCTGGCGCAGAAAAAGTGATTCCAATTCGCGAAGGAGCCGCAGGATGAAATCGACCGCCCCCATCGTCATCGCGGCGGTGCTCGCTGTGAGCGCCGCCACCGCCCAGGCCAGCGCCGCGGAGACCGGCAAGGCCGCCCCGAAGCACGCAGAGAACGGCGTGTTCGCCGTGGTGGGCGACACCACGCTCACGACCGCGGACTTCCAGACCGCGTTCGCTGCGGCGGTGCGCTCGAAGTACTACCACGGCAAGCCGCCGGAAGGCGAGCTCGCAGTGTTCCAGCGCCAGGTGGCCGACGAGCTCATCAGCCGCGTGCTGGTCGTGAGCGAGGCGCGGCGCCGCGGATTGAAGCCCGACCGGGCCGCGATCGACGCGGCGGTCAAGGGCTATGACGAGCGCTACAAGGGCAATCCGCGCTGGGATGCAAACCGCGACAAGATGCTGGCCGGCGTGGTGACGCAGCTGGAAAACCGCAGCCTCTACCAGCAGCTCGAGGAGCAGGTGCGCAAGGCGCCGGAGCCCACCGAGGCGCAGGCGCGCGCCTACTACGACCGTCACAAGGACCTGTTCGTCGAGCCGGAGCAGGTGAAGCTCTCGGTGATCCTGCTCAAGGTGGACCCGAGCTCGGCGAAGGAGGTCTGGCAGGCCGCCGAGGAGGAAGGGAAGCGGCTGGTGGAGAAGCTGCGGACCGGCGCCGATTTCGCCGAGCTGGCCAGGTTGCACAGCGGCGACCCCAGCGCATCCAAGGGCGGCGACATGGGTTACGTCCACCGTGGCATGCTGCCCGAGCCCGTGCACAAGGCGCTCGACGAGTTGAAGCCGGGAGGCGTCGCGGCGCCGGTGCGCGTGCTCGAGGGCGTCGCCGTGTTCCGTCTCGACGACCGTAAGAGCGCGCAGCAGCGCACGTTCGAGGACGTGCGCGAGCGCGCCGGCGACCTGTGGCAGCGCGAGGAGGCGGAGAACCGCTGGAAGAAGCTGCTCGCGGACCTGCGCCGGGCGACGCCCGTGAAGGTGGACGAGTCCGTCTATCTGCCGCTGCCGCCCGCGGAAACGCAGCGCAAGCCGGGCTGACGGTTGGCGGCCGCGCCTGTCATTCGAGCGGCTGATGCATGTCCGTCCCGCCGGCAGCCCGATTGTCGCGCCGCGCCGCCGCGCGCTGGCGGTGGCGGTCACACTGGCGCTGGCGCCCGCGGCCGCCCATGGCGCCGCGGTAACGCCGGGTGAGGCGCCGGCGTCCGCGCCGGCTGAGGCCGTCGGGGCCGCACCGGGCGCGGCCCCCGGCTCCACCGATCGCATCGAGTTCACGCTCGCGCCAGTGCGCTGGTGGGGCGACCTCGCCTACGACCTGCGCCTCGGCGGCGGCAGCAGTCGCGCCGACGAGGTCTCGCACATTCTGACCGGCAATCTCTACGGCTCGAGCTTCATTTGGCAGCCTTGGTTCGCCCAGGTGCGCGGCAACCTCGGGTTCGTGCAGCAGTACAGCGATTACGGCGACACCAACAATGCCGACAGCCAGAGCCTGGTCGGCGGCGCCAGCGTGCAGGTGTTTCCGGTGAGCCGCTTTCCATTTCAGGCGTACTTTGACGTCAGCGACAGCCGCGCGAGTGGCGACATCACGGGCTCCGACTACCGCAACACGCGCTTCGGTGTAAACCAGAGCTACTCGCCGGCGAAGCGCAACGAACGCTATTACGCGAGCTACGAGCAGAGCATCCTCGAGACTACGACCACCGGCGCGGGCGAGCTCGGCGCCTTCACCCAGCCCAGCGCGAAGGACACCGTGCGTTCGGTGCGCGGCAGCGCCTTCAAGGGCTTCCAGAAGAGTTCGGTGGACCTGCAGGCCGCTCTCTCCGAGAACACGCGCGACGTGGATGACTCCACCACACGCTACGCCACGCTGGTGGCCCGCCACAACTACCGCCCCAGCGCCGGGTTGACCATGGACAACCTGGTCAGCTTCACGGGCGACGACTTGCAGCAGGAGGGCGCCCTGACGCAGCTCGATCGCACGACCCAGCTGTGGCAGGCCTCCAGCTTCACCAACTGGCGACCGGCGGAAGGGGAGTGGCTGCACTCCCCCGACCGCTTTCTCTACGTGACGGGCAACCTGCGGGCGGCGCATTTCCAGCAGGAGACCAACGGCCAGACCAACGAGTTGCAGTCGCTCAACGGCTCCCTCGGAATCAACTACGACCTGCGCAATGGCCTGCGCCTTTTCTCCTCGACCGGACTCGGGTACTTCACGTCAGACGAGACCAACGAGAACAATTTTTTCCAGACCCTCGGAGCGAGCTATACCGCGATGCCGATCCCGCTGGGCCGGTGGCAGTATCAGTGGGGCGCGTCGCTGTCCGACACTTTCGCCAACTCGAGCAGCGACGGCTCGCGCAACACGCTGACGGGTTCGGCGAACCAAAACGTGAGTCGCAGCGTGCCGATGTGGGGCGGCAACGGCACGCTGACCTTCAGCCAGTCGGTGGCGCAGACCCTGGATACGCGCGACGATTCGATCACAACGCTCGGCAACGGCGTCAGCGCGAGCTGGAGCGGCGGCGAGGGGCCGACCCTCACGTTCGCGAGCGCGTCGTTCTCGGATTCGCGCAGCTTTGGCGGCGACGAGCGCGAGTTCCAGATCGCGAACCTGCAGTTCACCCGGCAGGCCGCGGTCAGCCGGACGTCGAGCTGGAGCGGCAACGTCACGGTGCAGGCGTCCCGCTTCTCGGGCGAGGTGGACCCGCTGGTGCAGGATTTCGTCGAAACGGATACCGGCTGGCAGATTCTCTACGGGGTGAACCTCACCTACACGAACGTGCGCGCGTTCGGCGTGCCGCGCCTTCGCTACTCGGCGCTGCTGACCGGCAACAGCCAGGAGGTGGATACGCGGGAGCAGGGCAACGTCGATGCCAGAAGCGAGCAAATCAGTCTCGCTTTTGAGAATCGGCTCGACTACTCCATTGGCCGCACGGATCTGCGCCTGAGCGGGCGCATCGCCGACATCGACGGGCGTCAGAGCTGGATCGTGTTCTTCCGCGTTATCCGCCGATTCGGTGCGCTGTGACATGGAATGATATGTGCTTCGAGGCTGCGAAAGGAGATCGTCATGAAGTGGATCCGCAAGGCGCGGCCTCTAGTGCCGCTCACGCTGCTCGCGGCCATCGGTGTTGCGGCGTCGTTGCTCTTCGCGAGCCCGCATTCACGCGCGGAGTACGGCGACGTCGTCATGAACAACTACTCCGACGCGGCGGGAATGCGCCCGGTCGTGTTTCCGCACTGGTTTCACCGCGTGCGGTTCCGCTGCAAGGTGTGCCACGCCGACCTCGGCTTCCAGTTCAAGGCTGGCGGCAACCAGATCAACATGCTCAAGATCATCGACGGACAGTTCTGCGGCGCCTGTCACAACGGAGAGATCGCGTGGTCGGTGGAGAACTGCAACCTCTGCCATGCGGGCAAGCCAGGCACGCCGACGCAGGTGCATGAGAGCACGACGCAGAAGCTCGCCGCGCCGGCGCCACCGGCGGGAAGCAAGTAACGGGGCGAAGACGATGGGATTCTCGCGATTCATGGCGACGGCTGGAGCCGCCGCGCTGTTGGCGACGCTGGCATATGCCGCCGGCGACTCTCCCGAGGCGGGCAGGCCGGTCTACGATGCGGCCTGCGCCGGCTGTCATGGCACCGGCGTGATGGGCGCGCCTAAATACGGCGACAAGGCGCAGTGGGCGCCGCGGCTCGAAAAAGGCATCGAGGCGCTCTACGCGAGCGCCATTAAGGGGACCGCGAAAGGCATGCCGCCAAAAGGTGGACGCAGCGATCTCTCTGACGAGAAGGTTCGCGCCGCCGTGAACTACATGCTGGTGGCGGTGGGCCCGGGTGGCGGCCTGGCGAAGGCGCCGCCGCCGGCGAAACCCGATCCCGCGCCGGCAAGGGCCGCGCCGCCCAAGGAAACGGCGCCGGCGGCGCCGGCCACGCAGGAGGCCGCGGTCGCGCCCGCACCGACGCCGGCCAAGGTCGCAGCGGCGGCGGTATCCAACGCGCAGGATGCGGCCGACGTCAATGCGTTCAACCGGCTGCTCAAGTCGGCCGGGAATTACAATCGCCCCGCGGCGGAGTCAGGCATCCACGATCCGGCCAATGACGGAACGCTCTTGCTGCAACCGCCCGCGCGTGCATTCGCGACGCTGCCCAAGAGCCCTGCGGGCAACCACGTCGACTGGGTGAAGGCGCTCGAGGCGGGCAAGATCAATCCGCGCTGGGACAGGGCCGATCCAAAAGCTCAGCCGGTGGTCATGGACCTCAACATCGTGCGCGAGGTGAAGGGCTCGATGCCCGACGTGGTCTACCCGCACAAGCAGCACACCGAATGGCTGGACTGCTCGAACTGCCATCCGAAGATCTTCGTTCCGCAGAAGGGGGCCAATCAGATCAGCATGGCCGCGATTCTTCTCGGCCAGAAGTGCGGGGTTTGCCATGGCAAGGTCGCGTTTCCCGTCTCGGAGTGCCGGCTGTGCCACTCCAAGAAGAAGAACCAGCCCACGGCTACTCCCGTTGCGGGGCAGACGAAGTGAGGATGGGGGTCTTGGGTGCAGTCGCCCTCGCGCTTGCAGTGGCGCAGCCCGCAGACGCCCACGAGCCCGCGACGCGGCAGCAAGTCGATCAGAAGCTCACCTTCCTGGCGAAGCTGATCAACGAGTCCGAGGCTGGCGGCGCCATCGTCCACGCCAACAATGTGCAGGCCCAGGAGTTGTTCCTGCAGGCGGTCCGCAGCCACCAGCGCGCGAAGGTCCTGGTCGAGGAAGGGAAGATCGGCGAGGCGGACAAGACGCTCAACGGCGCGATCCTGGCGATGGCGAAGGCGCGCAGCATGCTGCCGTATCGCAGCGCCGCGTCGCTGGACGACGAGCGGTATCGGGATCTGCTGCCGAGCACTGAGACGCTGCTGGACTCCTACGCGCGCCACGCGCAGCCCGTCGGCAGCGATGCGTACAAGCAGGCGGAGCGCACGCGGGCGCTGGTCGAGAAGGCGAAGCAGCTCAAGGCCGAAGGGAAAACGCGCCCGGCGCTGGAGCGGCTCGCGGAGGCGCAGAGCCTGATGCTCGCCGGCATGAACCAGCTGTTGGGGTCGGCGACGCTCAATTACACGCCGACGTTCACGACGCCGGGCGACGAGTTCGCCTTCGAACTCGAGCGTTACCGCAGCCTCGCCCAGCTCGTGCCCGTCGCCGTCAGGGAGCTCAAGCCGACCTCCGACGCGCAGACGCTCATCGTCCGCTACACGAGGCGCAGCGAGGGCATGCGCGCGGAAGCCGAAGGGCTAGCCGCCCGCTCCGACTACTCTGCGGCGCTCAATCTGATCCGAGATGCCACCATGGACCTGCAGCGTGCGCTGACCGCGGCAGGGGTCGTCGTGCCGCCGCAATGAGAGAGGTCGCGATGCGATTTGTTCCGTTGGCGATGCTGTTCCTGGCCGCGCTTCCCGCGGGCGCCGCCGAGCCCGACGCAGCGCAGGTGGAGCGGCGCCTGCAGTCCGTAAACACGCTGATCCAGTCGTCGTCGGCGGCGAAGCAGATCGAGTCCAGCGCCGACCCGCGCGCGCTCGAGCATCGCAGCCGGGCGCAGGCGCTTCATCGGCAGGCGGCGGACGCGCTCGCGAAGGGAGACGCGGCCGGCGCATCCAAGCTGCTTGACCAGGCAGCGCGCGAGATGGTGGAGGGCGCGCGCCTCGCGCGGCCGGATCAGGTGACGGCGGACAAGCGGCGCATCGACTTCGATAACCGCGTCGAGAGCGTCGAGGCGCTGCTGGCGGCGCAGGAGCGCATCGCCTCGGAGAAGGGCGCGGGCGCCGACGCAAGCCGCGCAGCCCGGGAGATCCGCGACCTCGCCGACGAGGCGGCGCGACAGGCCGCCGCCGGTGACCTGGACCGTGCCCGTGTGACCATCGACCGCGCCTACCTTACCGCCAAGGTCTCGATCGAATCGCTACGGCGGGGCGACACGCTGGTGCGGTCATTGCATTTCGCCGACAAGAAGGAGGAGTACGAGTACGAGATCGACCGCAACGACACGCACCAGATGTTGGTAAAGATGCTGCTCGACGAGAAGCGGGCGTCGAACCCGGCGATCGATTCCTCGGTAAAGCCGTTCCTGGAGGCCGCCGGCCGCTTGCGTTCCGAGGCCGACCGCAAGGCGGCGAGCGGTGACCATGCCAACGCCGTGAGGCTGCTCGAGGAGTCGACCAAGGAGCTCGTCCGCGCAATCCGGATGTCGGGGATATATATCCCCGGGTGAGACCCGATGACCGCGGGCGCCAAGTTTTCGATGGCCCTATTCGCCGGGCTCCTGCTGCTGTTCAGCGCGCTGGGCGCGGCCGCGAGGCAGTGGGCGCCGCTCAAGAAGGACGGCGTGCACGATCCGTCGAGCCCGGCGATCGGTGTTCTGCAGGAGCCGGCCGAGGCGCTGGCGCCGCTGCCGCCCGACACCGCGGGAAACCTGGTGCGCTGGGTGAAGGCGCTCGAGAGCGGGGCCATCACGCCGCGCACCAACATCTTTCCGGAGACCAAGGTGCGGATCCGGGAGGACGACATCATCATCAGCAAGTTCGGCTCGATGCCTGCAGTCAAGTTTCCGCATCGGCCGCACACGCTCTGGCTCGACTGCAGCAACTGCCATGATCATCTGTTCAAGGCGAAGGCAGGCGCCAACCGGTTCAACATGCAGGCGATCCTGAATGGCGAGCAATGCGGGGTGTGCCACGGCGCGGTCGCATTCCCGTTGACGGAATGCAACCGCTGCCACAGTGTCTCGAACGAGCAGCTGATGCGCGAACTGCGCAGGCCCCGGGAGGCAAAGTGAGATGGGCGCGGACGCGGCTTCCCACCGTGCGCGTGGCGCTTGCGCTCGCTCTGGCAGCCGTCGCCTTGCCGCTCGCCGCCGAGTACGGCGACGTCATCCTCAACAAGCGCTCGGAGAGGGAAGGCGTACGGCCGGTGGTGTTTCCGCACTGGTTCCACCGCATCCGATTTCGCTGCAAAGTGTGCCACCATGAGCTGGGATTCAAGATGCGCGCGGGCGCAAACGACGTGACGATGGCCGATATCATCGACGGAAGATTCTGCGGGATGTGCCACAACGGGAAGGTGGCGTGGGCGGCGGATCGCTGCGACCTCTGCCACTCTGGGCTGCCGGGCCAGAAGAGCGGCATCGTGGGCGGCCACGGGACCTCCGGACCGGGGCGCTGGTAGATGACCTCCGGGACGAGGATGGTGGCAGTGGTGCTGGCGGCGGCGCTGGCAAGCGGCTGCGCCGAGGCAATCCGAGAGGCGCAGCCGATGCCCGCGGAACTGCCGGTGCTGTCGCGCCTGCAGACGATCAACGGCGGCTTCCTCGCCACCGATGTGGGCCCCACCGGCATGCCGCGGCGCCCCGGGGCCGGGCCCTACACGCGAATCGTGTTTCCAACGGCCGTGTCGGTGTCGGGCAGCGACGTCGTGATCGTCGACAGCGGCGCCAACACGGTCTATCGATTCGATGCGGGACTCAATGCATTGGTGCCGCTGCGCGGCGCGCCCGCGATCGCCGGTGTCCAGGTGGCCATCGGCGGCGACCTCTCGATCTACGTGATGGATCCGAACACCGCGCGCGTGCTGCGCTTCGGGCGTGACGGCCAGCTGATTCGGACCTATACCAACCCCCAGTTGCTCAACCGTCCGATCGGCTTCGCGCTGCGCGAGAGCCGGGGCGAGCTGGTGTTTGCCGATGCTGTGACCCAGCAGGTCGTGAGCCTGAGCACGCTGGGCGGAAGCGGCTTCGCCGTGTCGCCGAGGTTGGACCCGGTGCTGCGCATCGCCGACGTGACGGCCATCGCCGCCAACGACGATCACGTCTGCCTCTCCGATCGCGCCACTGCAACGATCCGTTGCATCGGCCGCGACGGCCGCCAGACGGCCGCGTTCGCGGCGCCGACGCTGGCGGTGCCCGGTCCGCTCGCGATCGATCGCGACGGTCACGTCTTCGCCGTGGACCTGGCGAGCGGCCGCCTGAACGTGTTCAGCGCCGACGGGCGGGTGTCCGTGCTGACGCCAGCCCAGCTCGGCATTACGCGGCTCGCCGGCCTCGGCGTGGGCACGTCGCAGCTCGCCGTCGCCGACAGCGCCGGCGGGCAGGTGGTGCTGTTCCAGCTGCGGGGAGGGGGCGGATGAGACGAACCCGCGCCACCGGGACGGCGCTGCTGCTCGTCGTTGCGGCGCTGACGGGTTGTGCGAAAGACATCCCGCGCGGAGAGCTGCGCTACGGCGTCAACGCGGAGCCCGAGGGCGAGCGCATGCTCTGGCCGCAGCCGCCCGAGGTCCCGCGCTATGCCTTCGCCGGCGAGCTGACGGGCGAGAAGAACTTTCACCGCCCGGACGATGCCGGCAAAGGCGCGGGAGCCCTGTTTCGGGCCCTCGTGGGTCTCGACGCGGAGCCCGAGAATCCGGTTGTGCTGCAGCGCCCGGTCTCGGGCGTGGTGGACGGGGAAGGCCGCGTCTATGTGACCGACGTGAGCCGGCAGGCCGTCTTCGTCTTCGATCCCAAGGCCGGCGAACTCCAGGTGTGGGACCAGGCGGCGGGCCTCGTGCGGCTGGTGGCGCCCTCGGGCATCGCGCTCGGGGCCAACGGGGAGGTCCTGGTCGCCGACGCCGAGCTGGGCTACGTCGTGCGGATCGGGCGCGACGGCTCGGCCCTCGGCGCCATCGGCAAGGAGGTGCTGACGCGGCCCACCGGCGTGGCACGCGACCCGAGGCGGGGGCTGCTCTACGTCGCCGACACGTACGCCCATGACGTGAAGGCATTCGACGACGAGGGCCGGCTCGTGCAGATCATCGGCCGCCGCGGCACCGCACTCGGGGAGTTCAACTTTCCGACCCACCTTGCGTTCAGCAACGACGAGCTCTACGTCACCGACACGATGAACAATCGCGTGCAGGTGATCACCGCCGGCGGCGAGGGCGCGACGCGCTCGCTGGGCACGCGCGGACTGTTCATCGGCAACCTGGTGCGGCCCAAGGGGGTCGCGGTCGACGGCGACGGCAACATTTACGTAGTCGAGTCCTACTTCGATACGCTGCTGGTCTACAACCCGCGCGGCGAGCTCCTGATGCCGCTCGGCGGCTCCGGGACCGGCACCGGCCGTTTCTACCTGCCCGCCGGGGTGTGGATTGACCAGGACAACCGCGTTTTCGTCGCCGACATGTTCAACGGACGCGTGGCCGTGTTTCAGTTTCTCGGGGGCGGCTGATGCGTCGCGTCGCGGCATTGGCGCTGCTTGCGCTGCTGTTCGTCAGCGCGCCCGGCGAGGCGGAGAAGGTTTCCGATGTCCGCAGCACTCGGCACAATCTTTCCGCATCCGGTCCTGGCACGACGAAAGCCGTGTCGGAGTCCCAGGTGTGTGTGTTCTGCCACACTCCCCACGGCGCCACGGCCGCGGACGAGAGCGGGGTCGGGGTGAAGGCGCCGCTGTGGAACCGGCGAATTCCGGCTGGCAGCACGTATATCCCGTATACGTCGGCTTCGCTTGACGCCAACGTCATCCAGGGCCAGCTCGACCAGCCCGGCGGCAGTTCGAAGCTTTGCCTGTCCTGCCACGACGGGACGCTTGCGATCGGCAACGTCAACGTGCTCGACGGCCAGGGCGGCGCGCCCGGCTCCGTAAGCATCCCCATGCAGGGCACCGGTCCAGGCGGCACGATGCCGGCCGGCGCCGGTGCGGACTCCGGCTTCACGCGCAATCTTGGCGTCGACCTGCGCAACGACCACCCGATCTCGCTCACCTATACCGAGTCCCTCGCCTTGCGCGACGGCGAGCTGCGGCGCGTGGACCTGAACCAGCGTTGGCCGCCCGGGAGCGGTGATGTCATCGGCGTGCGCGGGCCGGGCTTCAAGCCCAGGCTGCCGCTGGAGCCCACTGCCGGCGATGGGCGCGGCCAGGTCCAGTGCGCGACCTGCCACGATCCGCACCTGCACGACACCGACCCCACCAAGGGTGCGCAGAAGTTTCTGCGCGGCGAGCGCTTCCAGGAGGCTACGCCCAGCGCCGCCGGCTTCAACGCTGCCGGCGACGTGATCTGCATGGGCTGTCACGACAAGAACCTGGACGTGGCGGCCTGGGCAAACTCTGCCCATGCCAATCCGCAAGTCGCCAACGAAACTTACACGGCCACCGCAGCGGCCCAGCGCGAGTTTCCCAACGGCCTGCCGGTGTGGAAGGCCTCCTGCCTCAACTGCCACGACACCCACACTGTGCCCGGCGCTAGGCGCCTCACGCGCGAGGGCACAGACAGCCCGACCACACCGAAACAGGGCGGCAGCCCGGCGCTGGAGGAAACCTGCTACCAGTGCCACACCGTTGCCGGTGCGTCCGCGCTGTCGAGCGTCACCGAGGTGCCCAACATCGAGACCGATTTCGCGCTCGCGCGGCGCATGCCGATCACGAGCGCCGAGCAGGGGACCGTGGGCGAGCCGCACGACATCGGAGGGAATTTCGCCGACCCGGGTTTCATCGATTGCTCGTCGCCGACCAACCGGTGCGGCGCCGATTTCATCGAGCCGCGGCAGCGTCTCGCGCAGCGCCATGCGGAATGCACCGATTGCCACAACCCCCACCGTGTGGTCAAGAAGCGCCTCGCCACCGGAAATACCGCGTCGCCGGACGCTGCCGGCACGCACCTGCACAGCAACGCCGGGGCTGACATCCATACGAACCTCGCCTCCGGCGTGCTGCGCGGGTCCTGGGGTGTGGAGCCGGTCTACGGCTCGGCCTCGTTTCAGGTACTGCCCTCGAGCTACCTCGTCAAGCGCGGCGACCCGGGCAACAGCATCGACATGACGGTGTCGGCGCCCTACGTGACGCGCGAGTACCAGGTGTGCCTGAAATGCCATTCCGACTACGGGTATCCCGACAACAACCTCTACCCCATCGGCAACCGACCGAATCTCGGCTACCTCGGCGGCACGCCCTCCGGGACCAACGGCCTGACCCAGTACACCAACCAGGCGAAGGAGTTCCAGGCGCCGCTCGCGCACCAGGGCGAGACCACCACGACCGATTCCGGCGCGGGATCGAACTTCAGCACCAACAACCATCGCTCCTGGCATCCGGTGATCGGATCCACCGGCCGCACCGCGGGTGTGCGCACCATGACGAACACCGCGAACATGTTCTTCGCCCCGTGGAGCAACGCCGGCGGCGGTGTCGCCGAGGTCGGCAACCAGACCATGTACTGCTCCGATTGCCACGGTTCCAACACAACCAACGGCACGGTCGTGCCCGTTGGCGGCGAGAATGGGGCGGCCTGGGGGCCGCACGGATCGAGCAACGACTTTATCCTCAAGGGAACGTGGTCGCCGACCACGGGCGCGAACGGCAACACCGACAACGGCCTGTGCTTCAAGTGCCATAACCCCGCCGCCTACGCCACGGCGGCCAACCGCGGCGACCGCGGCGGCTGGGAGAGCGGCTTCGGCAACAACAGTCGCGACACCAACCTTCACGCCTTCCATGCCGACCGCCTCGGCCGCAACCTGCGCTGCATGTGGTGTCACGTGGCGGTGCCCCATGGCTGGAAGAACAAGGCGCTGCTGGTCAACCTCAACGACGTGGGTCCGGAGGCGGGTCAGGCGCCCGGGACCGAGGTTTCGATCACGGGCAACGCCTCCGTCTACAACCAAGAGCCGTATTACCGCAACGCCAAGCTCAAGATCATAAGCTTCGCGCGTAGTGGCCAGTGGGCCGAGACCAACTGCGGGTCGCGCAGCGGGCAGCAAGGCACCGGCCGCGACTGGATGCGCAACGTCTGCGACAACCCGCCGTGAGCACAATCGTCTCCCACCTCGCGTCTATTCGGCTCACGCTCGCGGCGATGGCACTGTCGGGTCTTGGTGCGCTCGCCGCCAGCCTGACGACGCTGCCGTCGGACCTCGGATTGGCGCTGCCGTTCGCTCTGCTTGCGCTCAACCTGGCTGCGGCGGTGGCAACGAACGGGGTCTTCCGCCGGCAAACGCCGCTGCTCATATTCCACGTTGCGCTGCTGGTGATTGTCCTCCTGGCTGCGGTGAGTCGGCTCACCTATCTCAACGGCCGCGCTGAGGTGCTGGAGGGCGAGCCGTTCACGGGCGAGTTGGTCGAGGTCGACGCCGGGGCATTCCACCCATGGCGGCTCGAGCGCGCTGCCTTTATCAACCGCGGGTTCACCGTGGAGTACCGGGAAGGCCTACGCCGGGGGCCGACGCGCAACCGCGTCGAGTGGATCGGCGAGGACGGCCGCCAGCAGATCGCCGTGATCGGCGACACTGAGCCACTGCGCCTCGCAGGCTACCGCTTCTATACGACGCCCAACAAGGGATTCGCGCCGACCTTCGTCTGGCAGCCGGCGGGCGGAAGGCCGGTCCGCGGAGCGGTCCATCTGCCGAGCTATCCGCTCAACGACTTCAGGCAGGCGCGTGAGTGGACCCTGCCGGGCTTGCCCGAGACCGCGTGGGTGATGCTGAAGCTCGACGGCCCGCTCATCGATCCGGCGCGCGCTGGCGATTTCCGCCTGCCGGACGATGACCGCGTCGTGCTACGCGTCGGTGACCGACGTGCTGTGCTGCGGCCCGGCGAGCGATTGGACCTGCCCGAAGGATCCCTGATGTACACGGGCCTGCGCACCTGGATGGGCTACTCCATCTCCTTTGACTGGACGGCCCCATGGATGCTGGCTTCAGCGCTGCTGGCGTTGGCTAGCCTCGGCTGGCACTACATGGTGCGCTTCTCGCGCGGGGCGCAAGGGCGATGAGCGGGGAGCTTCCCCTGCTGTGGATGGCCGCCGCGTGCTATGCCGCGGCTGCAGCGGTTGCTTTCACCCGCGCATTCGCGCACCCGCTGTTCGGGATGCTTCTGACCGCGGGCATCGTGTTGCATACGGGTTCCCTGGCGAGCCGCTGGCTGCTGCTCGGCTATGGTCCCTTCACCAACCTGCATGAGATTCTGTCGAGCAACGTCTGGAGCCTGTCGCTCATTTTCGCAGCGGCGTGGTGGCGGATGCCGGCGGTGCGGCCCGCGGCGCGAATGGTCATGCCGGTCCTGCTCATGATGACGGCGTGGCTCATGACTACCGATGCTGCGCCCGGTTATTTCCCGCCCACCTATCTTGCGCTGCTTCTTTACCTGCACACGCTTGTCGGCAAGCTCTTCCTGGGCCTGTTGCTGGTGGCGGCAGGACTTGGCGGCGTCATTCTGCTGCACCGACGTCGGCCACTCGCCTGGGCGCCAGTGCTGATCCCGGGAGAGGCGCGGCTGGGAGAGCTCGCGTACCGCTTCGCCGCGATCGCATTTCTCTTCCAGAGCGCGATGCTGGTCGTCGGTGCAGTGTGGGCGCAGGACGCCTGGGGGCGCTACTGGGCCTGGGATCCGCTGGAGACCTGGGCATTCGTGACCTGGATCGCGCTCGGCTTCACGCTGCACGCGCGTAACGGCGGCCGCTCGGGGGAGCCGCTTGTCGCGGGTCTGATAATTGCTGTCTTCACGATCGCGTTTCTGACGTTTTTCGGAGTTCCATTCCTGTCCATGGCGCCGCATAAGGGAGCCTTCTGAGATGCGGGCACGAGTGGGCCGGCGCTCGGACCGGCGCTTCGCCGCGATCGCCACGGTGATCGTTCTGGTGGTTGCCGGCGGCGCGGCGCTGCAGCGGCTGCCCGGCGGGTTCGAGCCCGGCTGGACGCCGCGCGCCGAGCCACACGCGGACCCCGTTGGTCACGTCGCGGCGGCGCGCCGGACGGAAGTCCGCGTGCGCTTCGATCAGGGCGTCGCGATGCTGCACGCACGGCAGTACGAGCACGCCGTCGTCGCCCTTCATCGCGTGCTCGAACTTGACCCGGCGCTGCCGGAGGCCCATGTCAACCTCGGCTACGCGCTGATCGGTCTCGAGCGCTACGGCGCCGCGAGGGATTTTTTCGAGGGCGCGACCGCGTTGCGCCCGGCGCAGGCCAACGCCTACTATGGCCTCGCGGTCGCCCTGGAAGCCTTGGGTGATGTAGCCGGCGCGCTGGGCGCGATGCGCACTTTCGTGCATCTGGCCCCCGGGGATGATCCGTTCCGGCGGCGCGCGAGAGCGGCCATCTGGGAGTGGGAGGCGCGGCTCGCACCGGCCGCGGCCCAGCCGGCCGCATTCCCGGAACCGGGAATCTCTTCCGCGAATGAGAAGGCGGCAGCGGCCGAAGCGGCCGGGCCGGCGGCAGGGACTGTGCCATGACCGTCTTCTGGATCGTCTGCGTGCTGCTGCTGGCCGGCGCCCTGCTGATCGTCGTGCCGCCGCTGCTTCGCAAGGCGGAAGTTGGCGGCCGGATGTCCGCGGGAGACGCCAACCTTTCCATCTATCGCGACCAGCTGGGCGAGATCGACCGGGACGTGGATTCCGGGTTGCTGACGCGAGAGCAGGCCGAGATAGCACGCGCGAGCCTCGAGCGCCGCGCCGTGGCCGACCTGGCCGGCGCGCAGGCACGTGAAGGCGCCGCTGACGGGATTTCACGCAGAACCGGCGTCGCAGTGGCGATCGCGCTGCCGCTGGCTGTGCTTGGGCTTTACGTCGTGCTGGGCCAGCCTGCTGCGGTATTGACCAGGGCTGTGGCGCCCCGTGCCGGGGAACATCCCCTCGGGCCGGAACAGGTTCAGCAGATGGTGGCCGGCCTCGCGGAGAAGCTGCGGGATCGTCCGGACGACGCCGATGGCTGGCTGATGCTTGCGCGTTCCTATGCCGCGCTGGGCCGCTATCGCGACTCGGCGACGGCGTACGAGCGGGCGGCCACGCTCAAGCCCGACGATGCGCAGCTGCTCGCCGACTTCGCCGACGTGCTGGCGATGGCGCAGGGCAAGCGCTTCAGCGGGGCGCCGGCCGCCGTGATCCAGTCCGCGCTGCGCGTCGATCCCAATCATCCCAAGGTCCTGGCGCTGGCGGGCAGTGCGGCGTTCGAGGCGCGCGACTACCGCGGCGCCGAGTTCTACTGGGAGCGGTTGCTGCGGGTGGCGCCGGCCGGTTCGCCGCTTGCGCGCGGCGTCGAGGGCAGCATCGCGCAGGCACGACGCCTCGGCGCGCAGCCCGACGCGCCCGCGGTCGCCGCTGTAGCCCGTATCGAAGGCGAAGTGGACGTCGTGCCGGAGCTTCGCCAGCGCGCGTCGGCGGAGGCGACCGTCTTCGTCTTCGCGCGAGCGGCTGAGGGGCCGGCCATGCCGCTCGCCGTGGTGCGGCGGCGGGTCGCAGACCTGCCGTTCCGTTTCACGCTCGACGACTCGCAGTCCCTCGTGCCAGGCGCGAAGCTCTCCGGGCACGCCACGCTCGCGGTGGGGGCACGGATCTCGGCCTCCGGGAGCGCGACGCCGGGCGCCGGCGACCTGGTGGCGCGTCCGCAGATCGTGGCGCCGGGCGCCACCGGCGTGCGGCTGCTGATCGGCGAAGTCCAGCCTTGACCGCTTGGGCGCGCGCGGCGCCGATGCAATAATCGGCCCGTTCCGTGGTCGGGAGAGTGTGAGATGCGGTGGCGGATGATCTTGGTGATGGCCTGTGCCGGGCTGGCGGGCGGCGTTCTCGCCGGCGAGCAGGACGACGCCAGGATGAAGGCATTCATTGCTGCGGGACGAGAAGCGGCCGACATGCTGGTCAAGCAGATCGGAGGTGAACTGAGGCGGGAGATGGAGGCGAGCGGCGTGCTGCGGGGCGTCATAGTCTGCAAGTACACCGCGCCTGAAGTGGCGAACATGCTGTCGCGGCAGACCGGCATGCGCGTCACCCGCGTCAGCCTGAGGCCGCGCAATCCGGCTCTGGGTTTTCCCGACCCCTGGGAGCAGAAGACGCTGGCCGAGTTTGAACGGCGGGCGGCGAACGGCGAACGACCCGCGCAGCTCGAGCACTGGGAACTCGTCAACGAGCCGCAGGGCCGGTTTCTGCGCTACATGAAGGCGATCCCGACGCAGAAACTCTGTCTGAACTGCCACGGGCCCGTGGAAGGAATTCCCGAGGTCATCAAGGCGCAAATCGCGGCCGAGTATCCCCACGACCGGGCGGTCGGATTTCGCGAGGGTTCCATTCGCGGTGCAGTGGCCGTCAAGAAATTCGCGGACTGAGGCGGGCCTCCGGCGCGCGGCGTGCGCCGCCGTCGCGGCGCTGCTCCTTGGCGCGTGCGAGACCGCGTCGGTGCCGCCGCAGATCGATCAGCTGGGACTCAGGCATCTGGACGGCCGCCCGGCGTCGTCGGGCGTCTGGCAAGGGCGATGGGTCGTGATGAATTTCTGGGCCGTCTGGTGCGAGCCATGCCGGCGGGAGCTGCCGTCGCTGCAGTGCTTGAGCGAGCGCGTGGATTCGGCGCGGGTTACGGTGGTCGGGGTCACCATCGATGAGGACTTGCGTCTGGCGCAGGAGTATATCGCGGATCGCGGTATTGGCTTTCCGATGTATGCGTGGGGGCCGCAGGCGGCAGCGCGACCGCAGGCGATTCCCGAGACGCTTGTCTTCGCGCCGGATGGGTCGCTGCACCGCCGTGTAGTCGGCGTAGAGGACTGGGCCGATCCCGCGCTGGCGCGACGGCTGGGGATTCCGCTGGCGAACGCCGGAGCTACTTCGTGGGCTTGCTCGACTGGATGAAGATCTTGGCGTCGGCGTGTCCGCTTTCGGCCGCGCGCTGCATCCACTTCCGGGCTTCGCCCTCCGAAGCCTGCACGCCCTTGCCCGTCAGGAAGAGCACCCCGAGCGCATACTGGGCTTCGGCGTGCCCCTGACGCGCGGCCGCGAAGTACCACTCCGCGGCGTTGCGGTCCGCCGCCGGATCATTCGGCGCGACGCCGAAGCCGAAGGCATACATATTGCCTAGCTGGAACTGGGCTTCGGGGAGACCCTGCTTCGCAGCGCGCTCGAACCAGTTCAGCGCCTCGACGTCGTTCTCAGGTATTCCGAGCCCGTAATGGAACATCAGGCCAAGGCGAAGCTGCGCCTGGGGATTGCCGGCGTCCGCGAGCGAGCGGTAAAGGCGGGTCGCAGTGGCGAAGTCGCCGCGTGCATAAGCTTGGTCGGCGTCGTCGAGCGGCGCGGCAAACGCCGGAGAAAGAAGCAGGAAGCCTATAATTCCGAAAATGAGAAGACGCGGCATTATCCGAATTCCACTGGATACGGCGACACAGTCAAGCAATCGCTATGCCGGGCATCCCGCTCCCGCTCCCGCTGGCGCAAGGCGCGCATCTCGCGATGCATGATTCCGTGATGCCTGATGCCGGGGGGGGCGACGCGGGGGACGCCGTGCCGCCGGCGGCGCCGCGCGCTGAGCGGGTGCGCTGGTCGCTCCGGCAGAAGGGCGCCGTCGCGCTGCTGCTGGTCCTGGCGTATGCGCTGTCGGTGACCGTCTACCTGGAGGTCGAGCGGCGCAATCTGTTCGATCGGGTGGTAGCGCTTGACCGCGCCTACGTACAGATGGAGGCGCTGGTGAGAACGCGGGCGGCCATGACGCACGCGATGATGGAGGTCATGGGGCGCACCTACGGCGCGGGCGGCGATCTCACGCTTACCAGCGACCTGACCGCGATGGTGTCAACGTCGATTCGCGCGCTGGAGGGGCTCGCCGTGCACGTCCCCGAGGCCGCGACGCTGGCCGAGCGGTTGCGCGCGCGATTCGATGCCGTCCGCCGCGAAGGCACGCGCGCCGACTGGCTCGAACTGCGAGAGGGACTGCGCGGGGTCTTGAGCGGCATCGACCACCAACGCGAGCGACTCGATGCTCAGATTCACGCCCTGCGCGACAGCTATGCGGCCCTCTCGAGCCACGTCACACGCGTTGCCGTAGCGCTCGCCCTGGCGGGGCTCATGGTGATCGGTTTCAGCACGTTCGTCTTTTTCACGCGCCTGACCGCTGCGTTGAAGCAGGTGGAAAACCGCGCCGCCGACATCGTCCGCGGCTATCGCGGACCGCCGCTGCGGCTGGACCGCGAAGACGAGGTCGGTCGGCTGGGCGAAGCCGTTAACGGCATGGCGCGAGACCTGCGCGAGCGCGAGCTCCGGCTTCAGGTGCAGCACGAGCGGCTTGCCTACGAGGAAAAGATGAGCACGTTGGGCGCGCTGGCTGCCGGCATCGCGCACGAGGTCAACAATCCGCTGACCACAATCTCCGGACTCGCCCAGCAGTTGGCGGCCGGAGGGAGCAGCGACGCGACGACGAGGGAGGCCGGTCAGCGCATCGTCGCCGAAGTGGCGAGGGCGGCGGCCGCGGCGCGCCAGCTATCCGAAATCGCCGCGCTGCAG
This sequence comes from Pelomicrobium sp., assembly GCA_035466595.1. GTDB lineage: Bacteria > Pseudomonadota > Gammaproteobacteria > Burkholderiales > UBA6910 > DATIUV01. The sequence goes on along the minus strand of DATIUV010000129.1, from coordinate 24,913 downwards.
CCCGCCGACTACGAATGGATCGACGTCAACAATCTAGTGCGGCGGGTTGCGCGGCTTCTTGGTTACGATTCACGTTATCGCGGGGTCCGGATGGACCTCGGCCTGGACACGGGACTGCCGGCGGTCTACACCGTGGGCGCACGCCTGCAGCAGACGCTCACGGAACTCATCGAATGCCACGTCGAGTCGATGCAGCGAAGGCCCGGTAGCGGCGCAGTGCGCGTCGATACCTGCACCACGGGAGAAAGCGTCGCTGTCGTCATCTATTCGGCGCCGCCGGCGGAGCGGCTCGGGGCGCTGCGGCGGATGCTGGTGCGCCCGGAGGAGGGCGCCGAAGAGGATCGCTGTGCGCGCGCCGTCTGCGTTAGCAGGGTGCTGCTCGAGAGCATCGGCGCGGTGCTTGTGATCGGCGGCGACCAGAACGGCCTGGAGTTCTCGATCACGATGCCCATAGCGCCGGGCGATGAAAACGGAGACAGCTAAGCGATGCCTTCTCTCAACGTGCTGGTGGTAGACGACGAGCCCGCGATCCGCCAGGTGATGACGGCGGGTCTCACCAAGGCGGGTTGCAGCGTGGAGTCCGCCGGTTCCGCCGCGGAGGCGCTCGACAAGCTCGCCCGGGGCGACTTCGACGTCTGCCTATCGGACATCTTCATGCCGGTGATGGACGGCATCGAGCTGGTGAAAAAGAGCCGCGAGCTGGGGCACGACGTGACTTTCATCATGATCACCGCGTTCGCCTCGGTCGATTCGGCCATCGACGCCATCCGCGCGGGCGCCCACGACTACATCACCAAGCCGGTCCACAACGAGGAGATCATCCACCGGCTGGCGCAGATCGAGGCGGTGCGCGGCCTGCGAGACGAGAACCGGGCGCTGAAGAAGATGGTCCTGGGTGCCGCGGACAACCGCTTCCAGTTTTCCTCCGTGGCGATGCGCGAGATCGAGCGACTGGTCACTCGGGTTGCGCAGACCGCCAGCACGGTGCTGATCACCGGCGAGTCGGGCACAGGCAAAGGCTTCGCCGCGCGCCAGATCCACGAGCTCAGCGCCCGACGCGAGGGCCCTTTCATTCCGGTCAACTGCAGTGCCATTCCTGAGAATCTTCTCGAAAGTGAGTTTTTCGGCCACACCAAAGGCGCCTTCACCAGCGCCGACCGAGCCCGCAAGGGCCTATTCCTGCAGGCGGACAAGGGAACGATCTTTCTGGACGAGATCGGCGACCTGCCGCTTAGCATGCAGACCAAGCTGCTGCACGTGATCGAGGAGAAGGCCGTGCGGGCGCTCGGCTCCGAGCAGGTGCGCCGCGTCGATACGCGCATCATCGCCGCGACCAACCGCGATCTCACGCACATGGTGGCGGAAGGCCGGTTCCGCGAGGACCTTTACTTCCGGCTGAGCGTGTTCCAGATCCGCATGCCGCCGCTGCGCGAGCGCCGTTCCGACATCGTCCAATTGGCCCGATTCCTGCTAAAACAGCAATGCGCGGCGGCAGGGGTCCCGTCCGAGCTGAGCATCGATCCCGACGCCGAGGAGATCCTGAACAGCTATGACTGGCCGGGTAACGTCCGGCAGCTGGAGAACGTGCTGCATCGGGCCGCCATCCTCGCCGACGGGGGACGAATCACTGCCGCCGATCTTCCATCGGAGATCACACGGACCATGACCAGCAAGGACGATGTAGTCCCTCCGCGGCTCGGCACCGGTTCGCTTCGCGAGCAGGTGCGCCGGTTCGAGGCGGCGCTGATCGAGCGTGCGCTGTCCGAGGCCGGCGGCGACCGCCGGCTCGCCGCGCAGCGTCTCGGCATCGGCCTGTCCAGCCTGTACCGGAAACTCGAGGAGTATCGATCTGATGAGCCTCCCTCCAGCGACGCGGCGGTTGGCTGAGGTGACGCGCGGCGCCGCGCGCTGGCTGGCGGCCGCCATGCTTGTGCTGGGAGTTGCCGCGCCCGCACAGGCCGCTCCCGACGACGTTTACATCAAGGCGCGCGAGGCCTACGGCCGCGGGGACGTCGTGGCGGCCATGGCGCTGTTGCGGCCCGTAGCGGACGAGGGGCACGCGCCGTCTCAGAGTTTTCTTGCCTACATCCTCGACAAGGCGGACTTCGACGAGGAGGCGGTGCGCTACTACCGGATGGCGGCCGCTCAGGGTTACGCAGAGGGCCAATACGGCCTGGCCGGCATGCTGGCGGCCGGCCAAGGCGCCAAGGTGGATGCCCCGGAGGCGCTGCGGCTGTTGCGGGCCGCTTCGGAGCAGGGGCACCCGGGCGCCACCGTTGCTCTTGCCCAGGCCTATATCGCCGGCCTGCTCGGACTCGATGCCCGGCAGCGCAACAGCGCGGAGGCAGCCGCGGTGCTAAAGCGCGCCGCCGACGCGGGATACCGGCCTGCAGTCACCGAACTGGTGCGGGCCTACCGCGAGGGCGCCTACGGGCTTGCGCCCGACCCGGCCGAGGCTGCGCGATGGGACGCGAGAGCCAAAGCGCTCGCCGCGGCGCCAGCGGGCAAAGATAAGCGATGAGGTTGCGCCGCTCAGGAAAATTCTTGCCGGCGCTGGGGTTAGCGCTCGCGCTGGTCGCAGCGGCCGCGGCGGCGGCGGACATCGTGCGCGGCCGCGAGATTTACGCGATCCACTGCGCGAGCTGCCACGGCAGCAACGGCTACCCGGTGGTGCCGGGGGCGCCGGACTTCACCCGTCCCGATGCGCTGATGCGGCCCGACAATGTTCTGGTCCAGGCGGTTCGCTTCGGACGGCGGGCCATGCCCGGTTACCAGGGGCTGCTGAGGGACCAGGAAATGTACGACGTCGTCGCGTACCTGAGGACGCTCAGGTGATGCGACGCAAGCTGGTGGGCGCGCTCGCCGCGGCAGCGTTGGCGATGGCTGCCCCCGCGCCGGCGGGCGCGGCAGAAGCGTCGCTCGCCGTCAAGGATTCCTACGAGGTCGGCGCGAATGTCTATGTGCGCGCGCTCACCGTGGAGCCCGCGCGGGGCGTGATCTGGGTCGGGACCTCGGCCGGAGTCCACGAGGTGGAGCTCAAGAGCGGGCGGCTGCTTTCCACCTTCACGCGCAACGAGGGTCTCGCCAACGAGTACGTTTTCGCGATCGGCATAGACCAGCAGGGCTACAAGTGGTTCGGCACCAACGCGGGCGGCGTCTCGCGCTACCGCGACGGGAACTGGAAGACCTTCTTCCCGATGCACGGGCTTGCCGACTACTGGATCTACTCGTTCGCCCGACAGGGCGCGCAGGCGTTCTGGATCGGGACCTGGGCCGGCGTCAACCGCTACGATCTGCAATCGGGCCGTTTCACGACTTACGTTAAGGAACTCGTCAACGAGTGGGTGTACGGGATCGCCGTCGACGCCCGCGAGCGCGTATGGTTCGGCACCGAGGGCGGCGTGAGCATGTTCGACGGCAAGAGCTGGACGTCATGGACGCACAAAGAAGGTCTCGGCGCCGACAACGCCGAGAATCTACCGCTCAGCCCCAACACGGGGCTCGGCACGCGCTCGCGCCACGACCTCAACGTCGGCGCCGAGGGCCGCGCCACCTACAATCCGAACTACGTATTCTGCATCCACGCGGCCAGTGACGGAGCGATATGGGCAGGCACCTGGGGCGGCGGCGTTTCCCGTTTCGACGGCAAGGCCTGGAGCAACCTGACCGAGAGGGACGGCCTGGCCGGGAACATCGTCTACAGCATCGCGCAGGAAAGCGGCGGCGCGCTCTGGTTCGGCACCAACAAGGGCTTGTCGCGCTACGACGGCAAGACCTGGCGCAATTTCGGCCGCAGGGAAGGCTTGCTGGAGGAACACGTCTACGCCATCGCCATCGCGCCGGGCGGCGACGTCTGGATCGGAACCAAGAAGGGTGTCGCGCGCATCGCCCGGTGAGGGGAAGCGGCGCGACGCGACGATGAGGACAAAGCGATGAAAGTGAATCCCGGCATTGCCGGTCTTTTGGTGATCGCCGCCGCGCTGGCGCTGGGCGGCGCGTACGCCCTGGGACGCAAGTCGGCCGAGCCGGCCGCCGCGCCCGCGTCGCCGCCTGCCGTGGCGTCTCCGCACCGCGCCGAAGGGGCGATGCCCGCGAACCACCCCAAGGTCGAGCAGGCGGCTGCCGAGCCGCAACGCGCCGGCAAGGTGGCGGTGGACCACAACCTGAAATTCGTTCACTTTCGGGTCGGCAACAAGAACGTCAAGCGCATCCTCGTCGACGGCGACCTGGTCTGGGTGGGAACGTCGGGTGGGGTGATCCGCTACGATTCCCGCAGCGACGAGTACCGGCTGTTCGACGTCAAAAGCGGGCTGCTTTCCAACGGTATTTTCCATGTCGGCCGCCTGGATGGGAGGCTCGTGGTCGGCACCTACGGCGGGGGCATGTCGCTGCTGGATCCCAAGACCGAGCAGTGGGAGACGTTCAACATCCCCCAGGGACTCGGCGACGCCTTCGTCTACGACATCCTGGAAGCCAGCAATGGCGATGTCTGGATTGCTACTTGGTCCGGAGTCAACCGCGTGCGCGGCGGCGCGCTGCGCGACCGCTCCAAGTGGGATTTGTATACGGTCGAGAACACCAAGGGCGGCCTGCCCAACGACTGGGTCTACGGTCTCGCCGAGGGCCGGAACGGCGAGGTCTGGCTCGGTACCGAGGGCGGCCTGGCGCGGTTCAAAGACGGCAAATGGGAGAACTGGAACCACGCACGCGGGCTTGGCGCCGATTACGAGGTGGTCAAAAACGACATCCAGTTCAACAGTGATCCCTCGCGGTACTCCCAGCATCACGCCAAGCAGAAGGAAGAGATGGGATTGCAGAACGTGAACGTTGCCTACAACCCCAACTATATCGTCTCGCTGGCGGTGGACCGCGACGGCGTGGTCTGGGCGGGGACCTGGGGCGGCGGGCTCTCGCGCTTCGACGGCAAGCAGTGGAAGAGCTACACTGTTGCCGACGGCTTGCCCGGCAACCACGTTTTCATGCTCCATGTCGACCGTGAAGGGCAGCTGTGGGTCGGCACGAACAATGGCCTCGCCCGCATGCGCGAGGGCGCCTTCGAGACCATGACCACCCACGACGGGCTGTTCGCTAACGCCGTGTTCTCGATGGCGACGCAGCCCGACGGCACGCTCTGGGTCGGCAGCTTCGGCGGCGTCGCGAAAATCCGCAGTGCCGTCAACTGAGGCAGGTTAGCGGCCCGGGGGCGGCGCGTTCCCGCCCCCAAGGTGGCAGACGGCGGCAGGGCCATGCGCGCGCACCGGCCGGGGAGGGGTATGAAGCCTAACGACAAGGCGCCTGGCGAAGCGGTGGCGCCGGAGCTCACGCAGGCCATTCCGCCGAGACTGATGGAGGCAGTGCTCAGCATTGCCGATGACGCAGTCATCGTCGTCGACGACGCGCACCGTATCGTCCTTTTCAACGATGGCGCCGAGCAGATTTTCCGCTACCGGGCGAAGGATCTGATCGGCCGGGGCATCGACCCCCTGCTGCCCGACCACGTCCGGGCGGACCACGGGCGTCACATTGCGGAATTCGCCGCGTCCGGCCTTCGCACGCGACGCATGGGTGAGCGCGGGGAGATCACGGGCCGGCGCTCGAGCGGGGAGACCTTCCCCGCAGAGGCGACTATCTGCCATGTGGAAGTCGAAGGACGGCATTATTTCGCGGTCATCCTGCGCGACGTCAGCGAGCGTCGCGCGGCGGTGCAGGCGCTGCGGCGCAGCGAGGCGCGTTTCCGCGCGCTGGCGGAGGCATCCCCCGTCGGTATCTTCGAGACCGATGGCAGCGGCCGCTTCGCCTACGTCAACGCCCGCTGGTGCGAAATGGCGGGCATGCGCGTGGAGGAGGCGCAAGGCGAAGGCTGGGCGCGCGCGGTGCACCCGGAGGATCGCAGCCGCGTGCACCAGGCTTGGGTAGCCGCGGTCGGCGGCCGCAGGCCGTTCAATGCGGAGTACCGCTTCCTGCGCCCGGACGGCGCCGAGATCTGGGTGGCCGCGAGCGCCGTGCCGGCGACGTTCGACGCCCCTCGCGAGCACGGCTACGTCGGTACCGTAGCCGACATCACCGAGCGCCGCGCGCAGGCCACGGCGCTGGAGAAGGCGATGCAGGAGGCGGAGGCCGCGGCCCGCGCCAAGAGCCTGTTCCTGGCCAACATGAGCCACGAGATCCGCACACCGCTCAACGCGGTCATCGGCATGACCAGCCTGCTGCTCGACACGGAGATCTCAGACGAGCAGAAGGACTTCGCGCAGACCATTCGCGCCAGCGGCGAGGCGCTGCTCGCGATCATCAACGACATACTGGACTTCTCCAAGATCGACCTTGGGCGCCTGGACCTCGAGCAGCAGGTGTTCGATCTGCGCCGCACGATCGAGGACTCGCTGGATCTGCTGGCGCCGCAGGCCTCCGAGAAGGGAATCAACCTCGCCTACTTCATCGAGGACGGCACACCCGGCACGCTGGTGGGCGACGTCACCCGGCTGCGCCAAATCCTCGTCAACCTGATCAGCAACGCGGTCAAGTTCACCCATCAGGGCGAGGTCGTTGTGACCGTCGATGCCCTTCAGCTCGCGGAGGATAGCCACCGGATCCATTTCGCCATCAGGGACACCGGCATCGGCATCAACCGCGATCGCCTTCCGCACCTGTTCCAGTCGTTCACACAGGTGGATCCGAGCACAACGCGCAAGTACGGCGGAACCGGTCTCGGCCTCGCGATCAGCAAGCGGCTGGCGGAGCTCATGCAGGGCACGGCGTGGGTCGAAAGCGAGGTGGGCAGCGGCTCCGTCTTCCACTTCACGATCGTCGCGCAGGCAGGTCCCGAAGCCGATCATCAGTATCTGCGCCGATCGCAACCGCTGCTCGCCGGCAAGCGCGTCCTGGTGGTAGACGACAACATCACCAATCGTCGCATCCTCGTCAAGCAGGCGCTGCTGTGGGGCATGATGCCCAGCGCGAGCCCTTCGGCGCTGGAGGCACTCGACCTCATCCGCCACGGCAACCAGTTCGACGTGGCGATCCTCGATGTCGGCATGCCCGAGATGGACGGCATCGACCTGGCATGGGAGATCCGCAACTATCGCGACCCGCAGCAGCTTCCCATCATTCTGTTGACCTCGATGGGGCAGCGCCTGAACATGCCCCAGGACGGCGAGCTCAGACTGGCCGCCTACCTCAATAAGCCGATCAAGCCGGCCCAGCTGTTTCACGTCCTCACTGCGGCCCTCGGAACGCCAATTTCGCCGGCCGAAGCGCCGCGCTCGCCGGTGGAGAAGCACCTGGCCGAGCGGATGCCGCTGCGGATCCTCGTCGCCGAGGACAACGCGATCAACCAGAAGGTCGTCCTGCGCATCCTTTCGCGCCTGGGCTATCGCGCGGACGTGGCGGCGAACGGCCACGAGGTCCTTAGCGCCGTGGACCGCCAGCGCTACGACGTGATCCTGATGGACATCCAGATGCCCGAAATGGACGGTATAGAGGCGACGCGCCGGATGCTGCGCCGGTTCGATCACCATGAGACGCCGCGCATCATCGCGATGACGGCCAATGCGATGCCCGGCGACCGCGAGCGCTGCCTGGCGGTCGGAATGGACGCCTACATCACGAAGCCCATCGATCTGGACGACCTGCGCAGCGCGCTTTTGGGACTGCCGCAGAGGTCCGTTCGCGGCGCGGAGGACGTGACGGCACCGCTGGTCGATCGCCGTCGACTCGACCAGCTCGCCGAAATCGAGAAAGACTACAGCTCGGGGCTGGTGCGCGAAGTCATCGACCTGTTCCTGGCGAACGCCGACGGCCAGCTGCGGGCGCTGCGGGAAGCCGTGGTGAGCGCCGATGCAGCGGCGCTGCGGCAGACCGCTCACCGTTTCAAGTCCAGTGCCGACAACCTCGGCGCCCGGCGTGTCGCCGACCTCTGCGAGAAACTCGAGGCGCTCGGCCGGGCGGGGATTGTGGAAGGCGCCAACGAACTGCTCGCGGTCATGGACCGCGAATGCGAGCGCACCAACGCCGTGTTGCGCGGCGAGCGCGAGCACTACTGAGCCGAGTGCCCCGCTCAGCGGCGGGGTGCGGTCGACGCTTCGTCCTGCTTGAGCAGGGCCGCGATACGGTCCCGTTCGCCGGCATCGACCAGCGGCTCCGCGGGCTCTTCGGCTACGTGCCACCTCACGGCGCGTCGCGCGGCGAGCGCGACGCCGACGAAGAGCAGGGCCAGCGGTCCGCCCCAAAGCAGCAGTGTGGACGGCTTGAGCGGCGGCCGGTACAGCACGAAGTCTCCGTAGCGCGCGGTCAGGTAGTCGACGATCTCGCGGTCGGACCGGCCCGCCTCGATCATTTCCATCACCTGGTTTTTCAGATCGACGGCAAGGCCGGCCTGGGAGTCCGCGAGCGATTGGTTCTGACACACCAGGCAGCGCAGCTCGGCGGCGAGCCGGGCGAAGCGGGCTCTTGTTTCGGCTTCCGCGTCGGCGCTCTGCGCGAAGCCGCTGCAGGCGACGATCGCCGCGAGCGACGCGGCAGCTGCGCGGCTCGCCGCCGCGCGCAAAGTCCGGCCTGTGGGCGCCATCACGGGTGAACGCCGCCGGCGGCCCGCCGGGACGGCGGCGCTTGCGCATGGGCAGCCGTGGCCCGCACCGGTATGCGATAGCGCCGGTCGCTCAGCGAGAGCGCGCCGCCCAGAGCCATCAGCAGGCAGCCGTACCAGATCCAGCCGACGAAGGGCTTGTGGTACAGCCGCACCGTCCACGCGCCGTCCTCCAGCGGCTCGCCCAGCGCCGCGTAGAGATGGCGCGTGAAGCCATAGTCGATCGCGGCCTCGGTCATCGGCATCTGCTGGCTCAGGTAGCGCCGCTTTTCCGGCAGCAGGACGGTAGCCGCCTCGCCGTCACGCGCGACCTCGATGGTTCCGCGGGCGCCCAGGTAGTTGGGACCGTTGTATTCGACGACGCCGCGGAAGGTGAACAAGTAACCGGCCACTTCCGTGCTCTGTCCCGGGACGAGCTTGACCAGAGAGTCGGTCTCGAACGTCTTGACCAGCGTGACGCCAGCGACGAACACCGCGACCCCCAGGTGCGCCGTCAGCATCGCGTAGTGGCTGCGCGACGGACGCGCCAGCCGGTGCGCCGCCTCGCGTATGCTGGCGCTGCCGCGGATGCGATCGGCGAGATGGTCGAACCCCGCGAGGACAACCCACAGCGCTGCGGCCATTGCCAGGGCGCCAATCGGGCCGAGGGTCCCGGTCGCCACCGGCAGTGCCAGGCCGAGCAAGAAGCTCGCCACCGCGGGCCAGCGGATTCGAAGCATGGTTTCCCGCGCGTCCGCCTGCTGCCAGCGGATCAGTGGCGCGGCACCCATGAGAAACACCATCGGCAGCATCAGCGGAACGAAGATGGTCTCGAAATACGGCGGGCCGACCGAGATCTTGCCGAGGCCAAGCCCGTCGAGCAGCAGGGGGTAGAGCGTCCCCAGCAGTACCGATCCGGCGGCGGTGACCAGCAGCACGTTGTTGGCGACCAGCAGCGATTCCCGCGACAGCAGCGCAAAGCGCGGCCCCGGCGCCATCGCGCGCGCGCGCCACGCGAACAATCCGAGAGAGCCGCCCACCACGACGACGATGAAGGCGAGGATGAACACGCCTCGCTTGGGATCCGTGGCGAACGCATGAACCGAGGTGAGGACCCCCGAGCGCACGAGAAAGGTGCCCAGCAGGCTGAGACTGAATGCGCCGATTGCGAGCAGGACTGTCCAGGCGCGGAAGCCGCCGCGCTTTTCCGTCACCGCCAGAGAATGCATCAGCGCGGCGCCGACGAGCCACGGCATAAACGAGGCGTTCTCCACCGGATCCCAGAACCACCAGCCGCCCCAGCCGAGTTCGTAGTAGGCCCAGAAGCTTCCGAGCGCGATGCCGAGCGTCAGGAATACCCATGCCGCGATGGTCCAGGGCCGGGACCAGCGCGCCCACGATGCGTCGAGGCGCCCGCCGATCAGCGCCGCAACCGCGAACGCGAATGCCACCGAGAACCCGACGTACCCCATGTAGAGCATCGGCGGATGAAAGACCATGCCCGGATCCTGGAGCAGCGGGTTGAGATCGCGCCCGTCGAGCGCTGGCGGCATCAGTCGCTGGAACGGGTTCGAGGTGAGCAGGATGAAGAGCAAAAAGCCCACGCTCAGCAGTCCCATGACAGCAAGCACGCGTGCCACCATCTCGTCGGGCAGGCGCCGACTGAATACCGAAACGGCCACCATCCAGCCCGAGAGCATCAGCGCCCACAGCAGCATCGAGCCCTCGTGACTGCCCCAGGTGGCGGCAACCCGGTAATGCAACGGCAGCTTGAGGTTTGAATTGGTCGCCACGTTGGCGACCGAGAAATCGCTGGTCACGAACGAAGTCATCAGCGCAGCGAACGCGATGGCGACGAATACAAACTGACCCTGGGCGGCCGGGCGGGCGAAGGCGACGAAAGCCGGGACGCCACGGGCTGCGCCGACCATCGGCAGGAGGCCCAGCATCAGCGCGATGAACAGTGCAACGATCAGGGCGAAATGACCGAATTCAGGAATCATGGCGTCTCAAATGCGGGAAAGCGCCGCACGGAGCACAGCCGCCTCCGCCAGGGCAGCGCGAGCGGTGGCTGCCGTTGCGACTAACGAGGCAAGCCGGGAGCAATCCGTGTGCCACGGCGCGGCGCCGCCGCTTGACACAGGGGAACCGGACCGTCCGGCCGGTCTGCGGCTAGATCGTCTGGTGGCAGGCCACGCAGAGCGTGGAGACGTTGGAGCCGCGCATGCGCAGGAACTTCGGCGTCTGAGCGTGAGGATTGTGGCAGGTAGTGCATTCCACGAAAGCCGTCTCGGCACTTTCCGAGCGGTTCGTGTAGAGGGGAAGGTCGTCGAAGTCGCGCTGAGGAGACGGCGCCCCGGAAGGAACCCACCAAACAGTAGCGCCGTCAATGGTCGCCTGCATCGCGGGACGGAAGTCCGACGGCCGCAGGCGGCGCGTCCCCGGCTGGACGTCGGGCGCCGCTGCCGGTTCGACATCCAGCGGCCGGCCCCCCAATGATCCCCTGTAGGGAACGCCGAAGGGGTGGTCGAAGCTGCGAACACTCGTGATGCCAGCCGCCTGCGTCGAGTCGTGGCACGAGAGGCAGGCGAGCGAGGGCGAGCCGATCGCCAGCTGCAGTCCGCGACCGGCACGGCCGAGATCGTCGTATGTCGAGAACTGGTGTGGCACCGCAATTGCTTGCTGCCATTGTGGTTTTTGCGCGGCGGCCATGCCGGGCTCGGCGAGGCCGCTCGGCGCATGGCAGAAGACGCAGACCTCCTGCTGCACGCCGCCCGAGGAATCCGCCAGGTTATGGCGAGTGGTCGAGACGTCGGCGAGGCCGGCGGCCAGCGCTTCACTCGCAGCCGAGGGAAGAAATGCGGTCAGCAGTGCGCAGGCCGAAAGGAGGGCGTGGAGAGTCGGAAACACTTGGCGCATCGGCTCGAGGGAGACGAGCAGGTAACATTCGGATTGTACCTCGGCTCGCGTGACAAGTTGCCTGAACAAAAACGGCGTAACGAGCTTTCCAAAAATCGGGAGGAATCGCGGGCCGGCGCCGGGAGGGAGGAAACGCCCGCATTCGATGCGGCCGCCATCGTTAGGGAGGAATGCCAGGCGTTCCGCCGCGTGCTCGAAATCCTCTACGACGGCGTGATTCTCATCGACCACCGTCACATAGTGGTTTACGCGAACCAGGCGGCCCGCGAGCTTTTCGGTTTTGAGCGCGGCGAGCTGTTGGGGTCTCCGTTGGCGGCACTGGTGCCGTCGGGTCAGCGGGAGGATCACGGCCGCGCCGTGACCGAGTTTGCCAGCAGGGAAGGCGCCGGCTGATGGGCGAGCGTCCGGTTCTCTCAGCGCTGCGCTGGGACAGCAGCGAGTTTCTGGTCTCGATCTCGATCCGCACCCTCGCGCACGAGGGGCAGTGGGTTGCCGCCACCGTAGTGCGCGATGCCTCCTCCTTGCACCGAAGCTTGGATCAGGTCATGTCGGAAGCGGATCGGGATCCGCTCACCGGGTTATTCACCAGGCGCTACTTTTGACGCCGCCTGCACTGCCAGATCGATGCGGGTTCGGCTCCGTTTGCTCTCCTGTTTCTGGACTTGAACGCTTTCAAGCCACTCAACGACAGTCACGGCCCATGGGTTTGGCGACCGCGTGTTGCAGCATGTCGCCTCGCGGCTGCGCGGCGCGTCGCGCGGCACGGATGTGCCGGCCGTTACGGGGTCGACGAGCTTGCCCTGATGCTTTTCGGGGTTCGGGGTGAGGCCTCCGTGGCGGCGATTGCCCGCCACGTTGCCCGGGTCCTCGGGTGCCGCTGGCGGTCGACGGGTTGCACGTGACCGTGAGCGCTGCGATCGGTTGCGTGCTGTATCCTCGGCACGCCGGCAGCGAGGCTGAGCTTGTGCATTCCGCCGATCAGGCCATGTACTGGTCCAAGCAATGGGGCATGGCGTTTTGCCCGGCCAACGCGACTTAGCGACGGGCTGCGCGCTGACCTGTGCGCAGGCTCGCAAAGCGCGGTAGGATGCGTTTTTCAACGCAATCGCACGCAATCATCCCCCACGAATTCGCTCATGGTTGCATACAACGGTTCCGCGGTCGCGGGATTCACGGACCGCCTGCTGATCAACGCGGTTGCACTGGGGGTGTGCCTGCTGCTCGTTTCTTGCACGACATCGGCCGGCGCCAAACAGGAATCTGGCTGGACTGACGCCCACGCGCAGTCCTTTGCCCGCGAGGTTGCGGCAAGGAATGGCCTCGACGCCGACGAGGTCGGCAGGCTCATGCGCGAGGCGCGCTACCAGGCCCGCATCGTCCAGCTGATGGACCGCCCGGCGGAAGCCAAGCCGTGGGTCGACTATCGCGCCATCTTCATCACGCCCGCGCGCATCGTCGGCGGCGTCGATTTCTGGGCCGCCCATGAGGAAACGCTGGCGCGTGCGCGCAGCCAGTACGGCGTGCCGGAAGAAATCATCGTCGCCATCATCGGCGTCGAGACCAAGTACGGCGCCAATACCGGCTCGTTCCGCGTGCTCGACGCACTCGCCACATTGGCTTTCGGCTATCCGCGTCGGGCGGAGTATTTTTCCCGTGAGCTGGAGAACTTCGTGCTGCTCACGCGCGACAACGGCCTCGACCCCCTGGCGCTGCAGGGCTCGTACGCCGGGGCGATCGGCATCCCCCAGTTCATGCCGAGCAGCTATCGCGCCTACGCGGTGGATTTCGACGGCGACGGCAAGGCGGATCTGGCCGGGAATCCGGTGGACGCCATCGGCAGCGTGGCCAACTACCTGGCGCGCCATGATTGGGCCGACGGCGGCCCCGTCGCGCTGCGCGCCGAGGTCGGCGGCGCTGCGCCGGCGACGGATCGGCGCCCGCAGCGGCAGGTCGCCGAGCTCAAGGCCGCCGGCGTCACGCCGCTGGGCCGGGCGGACGACAGCGCCAAGGCGGCGGTGCTGAAGTTCGACGCGGCGGACGGTACCGAGTACTGGCTCGGCTTCCAGAACTTCTTCGTCATCAAGCGCTACAACAACTCCAACTTCTACGCCATGGCGGTTTCCCAGCTCGCATCCGAGATCAAGGCCTTGCGCGACGCCGCGCAGAAGGCGCGCGCCGAGCGCTCCGCCGCCGCCGAGCGTTGACGGCCGCCTGAACAATCCCGCCCGGCGCCGGCCAAACAGGCAGGGCGGTCCCGTCGGGGCCGGTTGCCGAAAGCACCGGAGGATGCGCATGCAGCTGGGATTGATCGGACTGGGAAAAATGGGCGCCGACATGGCGCGTCGCCTCGCACGGAGCGGCGTCGACGTCGTCGGTTTCGACCTCAGCGCGGAGGCCCGCGGCAGCCTGGTCGCCGAGGAAGGCGTGTGGACCGCGGCGTCGATTCCCGAGCTCCTGGAGCGGCTGCCGCCACCGCGGGTGGTGTGGCTGATGCTGCCGGCGGGGGAGGCGACCGAGTCGGCGCTGCGCGAGCTCACGACGCACCTCGAGGGCGGCGACGTCGTCGTCGACGGCGCCAATTCCCACTACCGCGACAGCATGCGGCGCGCGGCGGAGATCGGGGCGCGCGGCGTGGACTTTGTCGACGCGGGCGTGTCCGGAGGCATCTGGGGCCTGAAGCAGGGCTACACCGTGATGCTGGGGGGCGCCCCGATGGCGGTGGCCAAGGTGCTGCAGTTCGCGCGTATCCTGGCGCCGTCGCCCGAGCAGGGCTGGATCCACTGCGGTCCCGTCGGCGCGGGCCACTTCACCAAGATGGTTCACAACGGCATCGAGTACGGCCTGATGCAGGCGTACGCGGAAGGCTTCGCGCTGCTGCGCGCCAAGCGCGAGTTCGAGCTGGACGTGGCCGCCATCGCCGAGACCTGGCGGCACGGCAGCGTGGTGCGCTCGTGGCTGCTGGATCTCACCGCCGGCTTACTCGGCACCCGCCAGACGCTGGAGGACGTCGCCCCCATTGTCCCGGATTCCGGCGAGGGACGGTGGACCGCCCAGGAGGCGGTGGAACTCGGCGTGCCCGCGCCCGTCATCAGCCTCGCACTGATGGCACGGTTCGCCAGCCAGGGGGGCGATGACTACGGCAATCGCCTGCTGGCGCTGATGCGCGCGAGCTTCGGCGGACACGCCGTGAAGGAACTCTAGCCGGCGCCGAGCCTGCCCTCGCGCAGCGCGACGGCCGCGGCCCGGTCGGCGAATACCGTGGCGCGCTCGCGGGCGACGCGACCGGCGGGAATCGTCGAGTCCCCGTACACGAGCCGGGCCAGCATCGGCGCCTTGGCCGCGCCGGTGACGAGCCAGACGATCTGCCGTGTGCGATTGATGACCGGCAACGTGAGCGTGAGGCGCCGGTATCCCTGGTAGGAGCGCGTCACGGCAACGTCCCGCTCCACGCAGTCCACAACGGGGTCGCCCGGTACCAGCGAGGCGGTGTGGCCGTCGGCGCCGAGGCCGAGGTGGACCAGATCCAGCACCGGCGGCACGCCAGCGAGGCGCTCGAGCGCCGTTGCGTAGCGGCGTGCGGCGCTTTCGGCGTCGGGATTCTCGACCGGCATCGCGTGCAATTGCGCGGGGGGGAGGTTGCCGCCGGGAGGCAGCAGCGGCGCGAAGCCCGTCACGTTGCGCTCGCCGCTCCCGGCGGGCGCAATGCGCTCGTCGACCTGGACCACGTGCACGCGGCCCCAGGGCACGGCTTCCTCTGCCAGAAGCGCCACCATGCGCCGCGGCGTCTCGCCGCCGGAGAGCGCCAGCACGAAACGCCGCCCGGCGCGCCGCGCGCAGCGTGCAATATGGGCGGCGGCCTTGCGCGAGGCGCTTTCCGCGTCGGGATGGACCTCAAGTTTCATCGCAGGCCGGCGCCGCGGCGCCGCTGGCGGGACACGCCCATCCGCCGCAGCGCTCCACCAGCGCCGCGGCCGCTGCAGGCCCCCAGCTGCCGGGCTCGTAGATATGCAGCGTGGCGTCCTCCTGCGCCTCGGCGAGGAGGCGGTCGGTGGCGCGCCACGCGGCCTCGACGCCGTCCTGGCGGGCGAAGAGCATGGTGTCGCCGCGCATTGCGTCGCCGATCAGCC
The DNA here is from genome assembly GCA_035466595.1 of Pelomicrobium sp. Taxonomy (GTDB): domain Bacteria; phylum Pseudomonadota; class Gammaproteobacteria; order Burkholderiales; family UBA6910; genus DATIUV01. The sequence continues at coordinate 9,307 of DATIUV010000129.1, read as the reverse complement.
GCTCGTAGGCGTCGAGCTGCTCCGGTTCCTCGTTGCAGGCGAGCAGTTCCACCTCGCGTCCGGCCATGCCCTCGCCGGCGGCTTTCACGCGGGCGCCGAGCGCGATGGAGACGCGATCAGGGCCGAGGCGGAACCGCACGTAGTTCGGGCAGCCCTCGAACAGCTCGGCGAACACCGCGTGCGGCGGCCGGCGGAACACGACCAGCGCTTCCACCGCCTTCTCGGCGAGGCGCTTGCCGTGGCGGATGAAGAACGGCACGCCGGCCCAGCGCCACGAATCGATCTGCAGACGAAAGGCGGCATAGGTCTCGACGCGGGACTCGCCGGCGCCCGCTTCCTCGGCGCCGTAGCCTTTGTACTGTCCGCGCACGAGCGTGCCCGCCACCGGCCGCATGGCGGCGAGGACCTTGGCCTTCTCGTCGCGGATGGCCTCCATCGAGCCGCCCAGCGGCGGTTCCGCGGTCAGCATCGCCACGACCTGCAGGACGTGGTTCTGGACCACGTCGCGGATCGCGCCCAGCTCCTCGTACAGCTTGCGGCGGCCCTCCACGCCGATGTCCTCGGCCATCGTGAGCTGCACATGGTCGACGTAATTGCGGTTCCACAGCGGCTCCAGCACCGCGTTGGCGAAGCGGAAGTAGAGCAGGTTCTGCACCGGCTCCTTGCCGAGGTAATGGTCGATGCGAAAGATGCTCTGCTCGGGGAACACCTTGTGCAGGACGCGGTTCAGCTCCTGCGCCGAGGCAAGGTCGCGGCCGAACGGCTTTTCCACCACCACGCGCGCGCCTTCCGCGCAGCCGGAGCCGCCCAGGTGCTCGATGACCTGCGCGAACAGGCTCGGCGGAATCGACAGGTAGTGCAGCGGCCGACGCGCGTCGCCAAGCGCGGCGCGCAGGCGCTCGAAGGTTTCCGCTTCCCGATAGTCGCCGTCGACGTAGCGGAACTGCCGCGCCAGCCGGTCGAAGGCCGCTTCGTCGACGCCGCCGCCGTTCTCCCGGATGCTCCGGCGCGCTTGCTCGCGCAACCGATCGGCGTCCCAGCCGGAACGGGCGACGCCGACGACGGGCAGATCGAGCCGCCCGCGCCGCGCGAGGCCGTGCAGGGCAGGGAAGATTTTCTTGTACGCGAGATCGCCGGTGATGCCGAACAGCACCAGCGCGTCGCTCGATTCGGCGGGCATTGCGCCTCCTGGCTTCGCTGATCGCCTAAGAAAGCGACAGCGGCCGCCGCCGCGCGGTTCTCAGCCGTGCCGGAACGCCACCACGTGATCGGCCTCGAGCCGGATGCCGATCTTCTCGCCGATGCGGTGGTTGTGGTGGCTCGGCACCAGCGAGAGCACCTCCGCGCCGCTGTCGAGGCGCAGCGTGTAGAGAATGTCGGCGCCGCGGAACGCCTTGTGCATGACCTCCGCCTTCATCGGGCTGAGGTCGTCGTGCACGACGTCGTCGGGGCGCAGCAGCACGTCGACGTAGCAGTTCCTGCCGCAGGCGGCGCAGTTGAAAGCTTCCGCGCACTCGTGCGGGATCTCGCCGTGGAGCATGCCCAGCTCGATCTCGACTTCCTGCGGGCTCAGCACCTTGCCGGCCACGAACACGCCCTGGCCGACGAAGTCCGCGACGAAGCGGTTGGCCGGCTTGTGGTAGAGGTTGTAGGGCGCGTCCCACTGCTCGATGCGGCCCTCGTTCATGATGCCGACCTCGTCGGCCATGGCGAACGCCTCGTTCTGGTCGTGGGTCACCAGCACGGCGGTGATGTTCTGCCGCTTGAGCAGCTCGCGCACCTCCTGCGACAGGCGCGCGCGCAGCTCCACGTCGAGGTTGGAGAACGGCTCATCGAGCAGCAGCAAGTCGGGCTCCGGCGCCAGCGCGCGGGCGAGCGCCACGCGTTGCTGCTGCCCGCCGGAGAGCTGGTGCGGATAGACGCCGCCGGCGTGATCGAGCCCCACCACCTCCAGCAGCTGCGCTACCCGGCGCGCCTTTTCCTGCGCGGTGACGCCGCGCAAGCCGAAGGCGATGTTCTCCGCGATGCTGAGGTGCGGAAAGAGGGCGTAATCCTGGAACACCATGCCGACGCGCCGGCGCTCGGTGGGCACCACTTGACCGGCGCGCGACACAACCACACCGTTGATGCGGATTTCGCCGGCCGTCACGGGCTCGAAGCCGGCGATGCAGCGCAGCACCGTCGTCTTGCCGCAGCCGCTGGCGCCCAGCAGGCAACCGATGCTGCCGCGCCCGAGCGAAAGCGACAGCCCGCGTACCACGGGCCGGTTCCCGTAGGCATGGCAGAGCCGGTCGATCTCAAGCAACGCGTTCATCGGACAGCGTTTTCCCGCATTCCTGAAGGGCAAGAGCGGGTATGATAATAACTCTTCTCATTATCAACAATTGGGGTCGCTGAAGTCGTGAGCCAAGGGCGCTTTCACCCGCTCCGCATCGTGGTCATCGCAGTGGCGGCGTTGTCGCTGGTGCCGGTCTTGAGCGTGCTGGTGAATATCGCCGCGGCCGCGCCGACCGATGCATGGGCGCACATCGTGCGCACGGTGCTGGCGGACTACATCGCCAACACCGCGGGCCTGGTGCTGGGCGTGGCCGTTGGCGTCATCAGCATCGGCGTCGTATCGGGCTGGCTCGTCACCATGTACGCGTTTCCCGGCCGGCGGGTGCTGGAATGGGCGCTGATCCTGCCGCTGGCGATGCCCGCCTACGTGATGGCCTACGCCTACACCGATTTCTTCCAGGTCTCCGGCCCGGTGCAGACCGCGCTGCGGGACTGGACCGGCTGGGGCGCGCGGGACTACTGGTTCCCGGAAGTCCGCTCGCTGCCGGGCGCGATCGCGATGTTCAGCTTCACGTTCTACCCCTACGTCTACCTGCTGGCGCGCACCGCGTTCCTGGAGCGCTCGGAGGCCATGCTGGAGGCCGCCCGCACGCTGGGTCACGGCATGTGGAGCGCGTTCTTCCGCGTCTCGCTGCCGATGGCGCGTCCGGCGCTGGCGGCCGGCGCCTCGCTCGCGCTGATGGAGACGCTGGCGGACTACGGCACGGTCGCTTACTTCGGCGTGCAGACGTTCACCACCGGCATCTACCGCGCCTGGTTCTCGATGGGCGACCGCGTGGTGGCGGCGCAGCTGTCGGCGTCGCTGCTCGGTTTCGTGCTGCTGGTGCTGCTGCTGGAGCGGCTGAGCCGGGGCCGCGCGCGCTTCTACAACACGACGCAGCGCGAGAAGCCGCACCCGCCGCGGCGGCTTACCGGGTGGCGCGCGGCGTTGGCCTTTGCCGCCTGCGCGCTGCCGTTCGGCTTCGGCTTCCTGCTGCCGGCCGGCATCCTGGCGAGCCTGGCGCTGTCGGTGGAGAACGTCGGCTATGGCGCCCGGTTCGTCGGGCTGGCTGCCAACAGCGTCACGCTGGCCGGCATCACCGCGGCGATCGCCGTCGTCCTGTCGCTCGCGTTCGGCTACCACGCGCGGCTGCATCCGGGGCCGCTCGGGCGCAGTCTCAACCGGCTCGTGAGCCTCGGCTACGCGGTGCCGGGCATCGTCATCGCCGTCGGCGTGCTGATCCCGCTCGCGCGCTTCGACAACGCGCTGGATGCCTGGATGCGCGAGGCGTTCGGCGTCTCGACCGGCCTGCTTCTCACCGGCACGATGACCGCGCTGGTCTACGCCTACCTGGTGCGCTTCCTGTCCGCGTCGCTGCAAACGGTGGAGGCAGGGCTGGCGAAGATCCGGCCGAGCATGGACGACGCCGCGCGCAGCCTCGGCGCGGGGCCCGCGGAAACGCTGCGCCGGGTGCACGCGCCGATGCTGGCGAAGAGCCTGCTGGTGGGTGGTCTGATCGTGTTCGTCGACGTGATGAAGGAACTGCCGGCGACGCTGGTGATGCGGCCGTTCAACCTCGACACGCTGGCGACCCACGTCTACAACCTCGCCGCCGACGAGCGGCTCGCCGAGGCGGCGCTGCCGTCGCTGGCGATCGTCGCGGTCGGGCTGGTGCCGCTGATCCTGATCGCGCGCTCGATGGCGCAGACGAAAAAAGCGGCAGCCGAGTCGCCGGCTGCCGCCATGGTGCCCGCGGGAGGGGCGGGCTGAACCGTTACTTCCAGCCGACGATGTCGAAGATCTTCTGCGCCGTCGGCTGATTCCGGCCGAGCTCGGCGACGTTGAGGGTGTCGGCCTTGAACTTGCCGAGCTGCGTGAGCGCCGGGTTGCTGAACGAAGCGCTCTCCACCACCGGCCACTCGTTGTTGCCGCCGGCGAAATAGGCCTGCGCCTCGTCGCCGGCCAGGTACTCGAGGAACTTCACCGCCGCTTCCTTGTGCGGCGCCGTCTTCACCAGCCCGGCGCCGGAGATGTTGACGTGGGTGCCGCGGCCGTCCTGGTCGGGGAAGACGAGGCCGGTCTTGGCCACGACTTCCTTGTCGGCCGGCTTGTCCGAGTTCATCAGCCGTACGTAGTAGTAATGGTTGGAGATGGCGACGTCGCACTCGCCGGCGGCCACCGCCTTGATCTGGTCGGTGTCGCCGCCCTTGGGCTCGCGCGCTAAATTCTCGCGCACCGCCTTGGCCCAGGCCTGCGCCTTGGCTTCGCCGTCGTGCGCGATCTTGGCCGCGAGCAGCGAGAGGTTGTAGATGTTCTGGCCGGAACGCACGCAGACGCGGCCTTTCCATTTCGGATCGGCGAGATCGGCGTAGGTCTTGATCTCGCCCGGCTTCACCTTGTCCTTTTTGTAGACGATGACCCGCGCGCGGTAGGAAAACCCGAACCAGCGGCCCTGCGGGTCGCGGAACGCGGCGGGAACGCGGCTCTCCAGCGTCTTCGACTGCACCGGCGCGAAGATGCCGGCCTGCTCGGCGCGCCACAGGCGCCCGGCGTCGACGGTGATCAGCACGTCGGCGGGGCTGTTGGCGCCCTCGCTCTTGATGCGCTCGATGAGCGCGTCGTCCTTGCCCTCGATGAGATTCACCTTGATGCCGGTGGCCTTGGTGAAATCGCTGTAGAGGCGCTCGTCGGTCTGGTAGTGGCGCGACGAATAGACGTTGACCGCCTTCTCCTGGGCTTGCGCGGGCATGGCCAGCGCGAGGCCGGTGACGGCGAGCAGGGCAGCGGTGGTTGCCCGGACCCGTTTCATACGCTTCTCCTTGTGGCGGTTGGGCGGCGCGGGGCCGCGGTTGGTGACGATCGTGCCGGTTGCGCGCAAACAAGAATAATTATTATTACTACTTGGTGTCAACAACAATCATTCTCATTTATGCGATGACATGCCGCCCGGATCGTCCGCAAGGCGCTGGGGAGGCTCCAGGTAAGTCCTTGTCCTGCTGAGATATTCGCCCGACCTGGCGGCTCGCCGACAAGAATGTCCCGCTGCTGGATCACCCGCGCCACGGACATGGTGATTATCTTGGACGACTTGACCAGGGCGCGGGCTTGCGCAGGAGTCGGGATTGCACGCGGCGCGGCGCTCGATCCCGGTCCTGCGCTGCCGCGCCAGCGTGAATTCCTTTGCCTGTGCCTGGGTCGCGTGGCGCGTCAGCGGTACGCAGCACGCGTCGCGATGACGCGGGCAAACGGAACTGCGGGGGCTAGCGGACCGGAAAACCGTCCGGCGTGGCGAAGCGGATCACCGTGAACAGCCGCCCCTCGAACCAGGCGTCGTAGTTCACGCCGTCGGCCAGCTCCCAGACGCGGAAGCCGGTCTGCGGGACGGGGTCGATGCCGACGAAGCGGATCCGCTGCGTAAGCAGCTTCACGCTCATGGACACGCGCATCGGATAGTACCCGTCCAGGAAACGGCGCATGAACGGCCCGTTCATGAGCGTGTAGGTGCCGTCGCCGTGGTTGCGCAGCGCGCGGGCATCGGCCCGCAGGCATACCTCGGCATTCGCGCCGACGTCCTTCAGCTGCACGGAGGGCCCTTCCACCCAGGCGCGGCCGATGTTGCGCGTCTGCACGACCTGCAGGTTGCGGATCCGCTCCGGGTTGAAGACGATCTGCGTCGCCGGCACGCGGTCGAGGTTCTCGTGACATTGGGTGAGCAGGGTCCAGCCGTCGTCGAGGCTGCCCTCGGAGATCTGGATCGCGTTGTGGTGGTGGTGCACGGGCTTCAGGGGCAGGTGGTCGAGAAAGACCAGCGAGCCCTCGTTGACCTCCGCGGCGGACTTCTCCGCGGCGGCGGCGAGCGGCGCTGCGCCGAGGCAACAGACGATGAGCGGCAGGATCCAGCGCGGCGGCTTCATGAGGCGATATCGTAACAAACTACGCCGGTGTGACTGCCGGCAAGCCCGCGGGTTCACGTCGGGCCATTGGAATGCGTTTGATCTGAGTCAACCCTTGCCCCCGTGCGCCCGGTATCCTCGAACCATGCGGCCGCCGCGCTGCAGGACGGCCGGGGAATTCCACATGCGCAGCTCCGCCAGCATCGCCGACACCGCTGCCGTCATCGCCGCCCGCCACGGGCGGGACCCGATGCGGCTGCTCGCCATCCTGCGCGATGTGCGCGATGCGCTGGGCGGCGTGCCCGGCGAGGCGGTGGAGGCGCTCGCCTCCGCGCTGTCGGTGCCGCGCACGCAGATCACCGCGCTGACATCCTTCTACGCGTTCTTCGACCCGGACCCGCACCCGCGCTACACGATCCGCTTCAGCAGCAACATCATTGAAGACATGGCCGGCAAGGCGGCCATGAAAGAGCTGCTGTGCCAGCGGCTGTGGGTCGAGCCGGGCAAGGTGTCCGAGGACCGCCTGGTGTACGTCGGCGACACCTCGTGCATCGGCATGGGCGACCAGGCGCCGGCCGTGCTGGTGAACGGCATCACGGTGCCGCGGCTGACGCCCGCGCGCATCGACGCCGTCTGCGAGGAGATCCTCGCCGGGCATCCGGTGGCGCAGTGGCCGGCCGAGCTGCTGGCGGTCGAGGACAACGTCCGCAGCAGCAACCGGCTGCTGGACGAGCCCGTGGCGCCGGGCGCCGGTCTGCGGCGCGCCGTCGAGCTCGGCCCCGACGCGATGCTGGCGGCGCTCAACGCGTCCAACCTGCGCGGGCGTGGCGGCGCGGGTTATCCGACCGCCCGCAAATGGGCCTCGTGCCGCGCGGCATCCGGCCCGGCGCACTGGGTCGTGTGCAATGCCGACGAGGGGGAGCCCGGGACGTTCAAGGACCGCGTCCTCCTCACGCGCTGCTTCGACCAGGTCGTGGAAGGCATGACCCTGGCGGCGTTCCTGGTCGGCGCGCAAGGCGGTTTCGTCTACCTGCGCGGCGAGTATCTCTACCTGCTGCCGGCGCTGGAAGGGACGCTCGCGCGCCGGCGTGAGGCCAATCTGCTCGGGCCCGGCATCCTCGGCCTGGCCGGTTTCGACTTCGACGTCGAGATCGTGCTCGGCGCCGGCGCCTATATCTGCGGCGAGGAGACGGCGCTGATCGAGTCGCTGGAAGGCAGGACCGGGCGCCCGCGCAACCGGCCGCCGTATCCCGACACCGAAGGCTATCGCGACCAGCCCACGGTCGTGAACAATCCCGAGACGCTGGCCAAGGCGGCTGCAGTCGCCGCTTACGGCGCGGACTGGCTCACCTCGCGCGGCACGCCGGAGTCGGCGGGCACCAAGCTCGTCAGCGTCTCGGGGGACTGCGAGCGGCCGGGCATCTACGAGGTGCCGTTCGGTGTCACCGTGCGCGAGGTGCTGAAGGCCTGCGGCGCGCGCGAGACCCAGGCGGTGCAGGTGAGCGGGCCGTCGGGCACCTGCGTGTCCTGGCGCGAGTTCGACCGGCGCATCGCGTTCGAGGATCTCGCCTGCGCCGGCGCGTTCATGGTGTTCGACCGCAGCCGCGACCTGTTCGAGGTGGCGCGCAACTTCGCCCATTTCTTCGCCCACGAGAGCTGCGGCTTCTGCACGCCGTGCCGCGTCGGCACCCCGATCCTGGCGCGCACGATGGACAAGCTCGCGCGCGGGCGCGGTACCGCCCACGATATGGCGGAAATGCGGCGCGTGAGCCGCATCCTGCGCGAGATGAGCCATTGCGCGCTCGGCCATACGGCGGCCAATCCGCTGGATCAGACGATGGAGAAGTTCCCGCAGGCGTACGAGAAGCGGCTGAAGGCGCTGTCGTTCGAGCCGAGCTTCGATCTCGACGAGGCGCTGGCGCCGGCGCGGCGGCTGACCGGGCGCGACGATCCCTGGGCGCATCTGGAGGACACGCCGTGAGCGAGGCGGGCACCATCGTCATCGACGGCCGCGCGGTGCCGTTCCGCGACGGCGAGTCGGTCATGGAGGCGGCGCTGGGCGCCGGGATCTACATCGCGCACCTGTGCTACCACCCCGACTACGTGCCGCACGGCAGCTGCAAGCTGTGCACCGTGAGCATCAACGGCAAGCACGCGGCGGCATGCACCACGCGGGCCGCCGCCGGCATGACGATCGAGAACGAGACACCTGCGCTCAACGACATGCGCTGCGCCCTGATCCAGATGCTGTTCGTCGAGGGCAACCACATCTGTCCGGCGTGCGAGAAGACCGGCGCGTGCGACCTTCAGGCGGTGGGCTACCACGTCGGCATGACGAATCCGCATTTCGAGCACTTCTTCCCGAGCCGCGACCTCGACGCGTCGCATCCGGACGTCCTGCTCGATCGCAATCGCTGCATCCTGTGCAGCTTGTGCGTGCGGGCGAGCCGCGACGTCGACGCCAAGCGCGTGTTCGCCATCAACGGGCGCGGCATCCGGGCGCGTCTGACGGTGAACTCGCCGAGCGGCCGGCTCGCCGACTCGGCGCTGGCGGCGCACGACGCTGCGGTGGCGGTCTGCCCGGTGGGCTCGATCCTGCGCAAGCGGGCGGCTTACCACACGCCCATCGGGGAGAGGCGCTACGACCGGGAGACGATCGCCGAAGTCGCGGTGCGCGAGTATACGCAGCGGAGGCGGCGCCATGGCTGACAAGCTGCGCGTCGCCACCACGTCACTGGCGGGCTGCTTCGGCTGCCACATGTCGCTGCTCGACATCGACGAGAAGGTGCTGGACCTCGCGCAGCACGTGGTGTTCGACCGCTCGCCGCTCACGGACATCAAGCATTGCGGCCCGAGCGACGTCGGCATCATCGAGGGTGGCATCTGCAACGCCGAGAACGTCCACGTGCTGAAGGAGTTCCGCCGGAACTGCCGGATACTGGTGTCCGTGGGCGCCTGCGCCATCAACGGCGGCGTGCCGGCCATGCGCAACAACATTCCGCTGCGCTCCTGCCTGCAGGAGGTCTACGAGACCGAGGGCGGCCTCGAGCGCGGCGGCATCCCTGACGACGTCGAGCTGCCGCTGCCGTTCGACCGG
>DATIUV010000128.1:0-30609 GCA_035466595.1 Pelomicrobium sp. | reverse complement strand
CGGCCACCTCGAACACGCCGATGCCCTCGACGTTGGAGGTCGTGCCGTAGAAGTACTTGTCCACCATGCTGCGCGCCAGGCCGACGGCCTCGAAGATCTGGGCGCCGGTGTAGGACATGTACGTGGAGATGCCCATTTTCGACATGATCTTGCGCAGGCCCTTGCCGATGCCCTTGACGAAGTTCTTGCATGCCTTCTTGCCGTCGACCTCGCCGAGCTGTCCCTGTTCGGCCATCGCGATCAGCGTCTCGAACGCAACGTAGGGATGGACGGCCTCGGCGCCGTAGCCGCCCAGCAACGCGAAATGGTGCGTCTCGCGGGCGCTGCCGGTCTCGACGACCAGGCCGGTGGAGGTGCGCAGGCCCCTTCCCACGAGGTGCTGGTGGATCGCCGACAACGCCAGCAGCGCGGGAATCGCGACCTGGTCGCGGTCCGTGTTGCGATCCGAGATGATGAGAATGGTGAAGCCGGCGCGCACCGCATCCTCCGCCTGGGCGCACAGGCTCGCAAGCCTTGCTTCAATGGCTTCCTTGCCCCAGGCGATCGGGTAGGTGACGTCGATCTCGAACGACTTGAACTTGCCGTCGCTGTATTTCTCGATGTGCCGGATCGTCTCCATCTGGTCGAAGTCCAGAACCGGCTGGCTGACCTCGAGCCGCAGCGGCGGGTTCACCTCGTCCGTGCCGAGCAGGTTCGGCTTCGGCCCGATGAACGACACCAGGGACATCACCAGTTCCTCGCGGATCGGGTCGATGGCGGGGTTGGTCACCTGGGCGAAAAGCTGCTTGAAGTATTGGTAGAGGGTCTTGTTCTTGGTCGACAGCACGGCCAGCGGCGAGTCGTTGCCCATGGAGCCGACCGGCTCCTCGCCGTTGCCGGCCATCGGCGCGAGAATGAACTTGAGGTCTTCCTGGGTGTAGGCGAACGCCTGCTGGCGGTCGAGCAGGGAGGCCTTCGCCGGCTCCCGCTTTTCGTCCGGCTCCGGCAGTTCGTCCAGCTTGACGCGGATGCGGTCGATCCAGTCGCTGTATGGCCGCGAGCGCGCGAGGGCGTCCTTCAACTCCTTGTCGTCGATGATGCGGCCGGCTTCCAGATCGATCAGGAACATCTTGCCCGGCTGCAGGCGCCATTTCTTGGTGATGCGCTCCTCCGGGATCGGCAGCACGCCGGTTTCCGAGGCCATCACCACGAGATCGTCGTCCGTCACCACGTAGCGCGCCGGCCGCAGCCCGTTGCGGTCGAGCGTGGCGCCGATCTGACGGCCATCGGTGAAGGCGACGCCCGCCGGGCCGTCCCACGGCTCCATCATGGCCGCGTGGTACTCGTAGAACGCGCGCCGGGCCGGGTCCATCAGCGTGTGACCCTCCCACGCCTCCGGGATCAGCAGCATCATGGCGTGCGCCAGCGAGTAGCCGCCCATGACCAGCAGCTCGAGCGCGTTGTCGAAGCACGCCGAATCGGACTGGCCTTCGTAGATCAGCGGCCAGATCTTCTCGAGGTCGTTGCCGAGGATCGGCGAGCTGATGGCGCCCTGGCGCGCCCGCATCCAGTTGACGTTGCCGCGCAGGGTGTTGATCTCGCCGTTGTGGGCGATCATGCGGAACGGGTGGGCGAGCGCCCACGTCGGGAAAGTGTTGGTGGAGAACCGCTGGTGCACTAGCGCCAGCGCGGAGACGAGGCGCGGATCCTTGAGATCCAGGTAGTAGTTCGCCACCTGGCTGGCCAGCAGCATCCCCTTGTAGACGACTGTACGCGCCGACATCGACGGCACATAGAATTCCTTGCTGTGCTCGAGGTGAAGCGCGCGGATGGCGTTGCCGGAGACGCGGCGGATGACGTAGAGCTTGCGCTCCAGCGCGTCGGTCACGGTGACGCCCTTGCCGCGGCCGATGAACACCTGCCGGATGACCGGCTCGATCTGCTTCACCGACTCGCCAAGCACCGAGTTGTCGCGCGGGACGTCGCGCCAGCCCAGCACCACCTGGCCTTCGTCCTTGATCGCCCGCTCGATCTCGTACTCGCAGGCGAGCCGGGACGCCGGCTCCTGCGGCAGGAACACCATGCCCACCCCGTACTGCCCGGCGGGCGGCAGGTTGACCCCCTGCTTGGCCATGTCCTCCCGGAACAGCTGGTCGGGGATCTGGATCAGGATGCCGGCGCCGTCGCCCGCCTTGGGGTCCGCCCCCACCGCGCCGCGATGCGTCAGGTTTTTCAGGATCTCAAGGCCCTGCTCCACCACGGCATGGGACCTCTTGCCCTTGATGTGGGCGATGAAGCCGACGCCGCAGGCGTCGTGCTCTTGGGCCGGGTCGTACAACCCCTGTCTCGCAGGTAGCGTATGGCTCACGTCTTGCCTCACGTAACTATGTCGCCTGGACCGGGAAAGACCGCGATTTTCAGCTACTTGTCTGGTAGCCAGGGCGTCCGGGAGGCGCCCGTTTCGCGCGGATGGGCGACGGCCGTCGAGGGTGATCTCAGGCCGTCGGAATTTCAGGCGCAAGAGGCGTATGGTAACGCCTAGACCCCTGTTCCTCAACCGTTTATGCGGCGCACAACAGAGCGGCGGTGAGCGAAAGGCCGCGGGTCAGGGGTAGGGGGACTCATCGACCGCGAACAGCCGCCGATGCTCGCGAATGGCGAACCGGTCGGTCATGCCGGCAATGTAATCGGCGACCGTCCGATGCGGGTTGGTCCGCGCCTTTTCCTGGAACTGGGGAGGCAGCAGGCGAGGGTCGGCGGCGAGGGCATCGAACAGGTCGCGGACGATGCGCTGGGCCTTGCTGGTCATGCGCGCGACCCGGAAGTGCTGGTACAGATTGACCCGCAGAAACCGCTTCAGCTCCAGCTGCAGCTCCGTCATTTCCGGACTGAACTCGACGAGCGCCGGGCAGGCCCGCACGTCCTCGACGCTTGCCGGGACATGGCGGGCAATGTTTGCGCGGGTCTGCTCGGTCAGGTCCACCACCAGGGCATTGATCATCCGCCGCACGGTCTCGTGCACCATCCGTCGCTCGTTCAATCCCGGGTGCCGGCGGCTGACTTCGTCATGGTGGGCGGCGAACATGCGCATGGTGCGCATTTGCTCGATCGTAATCAGGCCCGACCGGAGACCGTCATCGACGTCATGGTTGTTGTAGGCAATCTCGTCGGCGAGGTTGGCAAGCTGAGCCTCCAGCGTCGGCTGGCGCCGCTCGAGAAACCGCTGGCCGAGATCGCCCAGCGCGCGCGCGTTCTGTGGCGAGCAGTGCTTGAGGATGCCCTCGCGCGTTTCGTAGCAGAGGTTCAGACCATCGAACTCCGCGTAACGCTCTTCCAGCAGGTCCACCACGCGCAGCGATTGCAGGTTGTGTTCGAAGCCGCCGTGCTCCTTCATGGCCGCGTTGAGCGCCTCCTGCCCGGCGTGCCCGAACGGCGTGTGGCCGAGGTCGTGCGCCAACGACACTGCCTCCACGAGGTCCTCGTTGAGTCCCAGATTCCGCGCGACCGAACGCCCGATCTGAGCAACTTCGAGGGTGTGCGTGAGCCGGGTGCGGAACAGGTCGCCCTCGTGGTTGACGAAGACCTGGGTCTTGTACTCGAGCCGGCGGAACGCAGTCGAGTGCACGATTCGATCGCGGTCGCGCTGGAATTCGCTGCGTCCGGCGGGCGGCGCCTCGGCGTGGCGTCGGCCGCGCGAACGCTCGGGCGACGCCGCATAGGCCGCCAGCTCAGGCATGGCAGCAGGCGGCGAAGGTCGCTTCCAGCTGCGGCAGCGGAACCTCGGAACGCAGGCTCGCCTTGCCGATCCCCTCCAGCACCACGAAGCGGATTTTCCCGGCGCTGACCTTTTTGTCGACCGCCATCAGCTCGAGATAGCGGTCCGCCCCGAGAGCGGGCGCGTCGGTTGGCAGACCGCCTCGGCGAATCAGCGCCGTGACCCGCTCCGCGTCAGCCGCCGACAGCAGTCCGAGCCGAGCCGAAAGCTCGGCCGCCAGCACGGTCCCGGCGGCAACCGCCTCACCGTGCAGCCAGGCGCCGTAGCCCATCCCCGCTTCGATGGCGTGTCCGAAGGTGTGACCAAGATTGAGCAACGCCCGCACGCCGGCTTCGTGCTCGTCCTGCGCCACGACTTCCGCCTTGTTGCGGCAGCTGCGGACAATGGCGAACGCGAGTGCATCCGCGTCGCGTGCCAGCAATCGCTCGATGTTCAATTCCAGCCAGGCAAAAAACTCCGCGTCGCGAATAAGGCCGTATTTGATGATTTCGGCGATCCCGGCCTTCAGCTCCCGCTCGGGCAGCGTATCGAGCGTAGCGACGTCGGCGATGACCGCCAAGGGCTGGTAGAACGCTCCGATCATGTTCTTCCCGAGCCGATGGTTGATGCCGGTCTTGCCTCCCACTGACGAATCGACCTGCGCCAGCAGCGTGGTGGGAACCTGAACGAAGGGCACGCCGCGCTGATAGGTGGCGGCAGCGAATCCGGCCAGGTCGCCTACCACGCCGCCGCCCAGCGCGATGACGCTGGTCGAGCGCTCGCAGCGGTTCTCCAGCAACGCGTCGAAGATCGAGTTGAGCGTCGGCCAGTCCTTGTGAGCTTCGCCGTCCGGGATGACGATGCTGATCGCGTCGACGCCTGCTTCGGCAAGCCCGGCGCGCAGGCGGTCAAGATAGAGCGAAGCGACGACGTCATTGGTGACGATCGCCGCGCGCGGGCGCGGCAGATGCTGGCCGATCAGGCGCCCTTGGGCGAGCAGGTCGCGACCCACGTGGATCGGATAGCTGCGCGCGCCAAGATCAACGGTCAGGGTTTGCATTCAGTTGTTCCGTGGTGTCCGCGTCGGTCCCACGTGCCTCGCTCAGCCGGTTCTCGATCCGCCGAGCCAGTACTTGAACGCTTTGGCGACCGGTATCCATCACGATGTCCGCCACTTCGCGGTACAGCGGATCGCGCTCCGCCAGGAGCTCCGCAAACCGTGCCTTGGGGTCGGGAGTCTGCAACAGTGGCCGATTGCGGTCATGTCGGGTACGCGTCCAGAGATCCTCGAGGCTGGCCCGCAGGTAAATCACGGTGCCACGGGACTTGAGGCGCTCGCGGTTGTCTTCCCGCAGCACGGCGCCGCCCCCGGTGGCGAGCACGATGCCGTCGCGTTGCGTGAGCTCTTCCAGCACGGCGGCCTCGCGGACGCGAAAACCCGCCTCGCCTTCAATATCGAAGATCACCGGAATGGTGACGCCGGTGCGCCGCTGCAATTCCTGATCCGCATCGACGAAGTCCATCCCGAGGTCGCGCGCGAGCACCTTCCCCACGGTGGTTTTACCGGCACCCATGAGCCCGACGAGAAAAATGCGCCGCTCCGACTTCATGCCGGCGATTTTAGCGAAAACCGCGGTGTCGGGCCTCGGCCCTTGGCCAAAAAAAGAGCCGGGCGGACCCGGCTCGGTTGGTTGGGAGTGTGAGTACCGCTATCTGAGCGTCAGCGATTCCTTCAGGATCCGCGGCGTCACGAAGATCAGGAGCTCCGACTTGTTGTCCACTTTTGCCGTGTTGCGGAACAGGGCGCCCACCACGGGGATGTCTCCGAGCAGCGGCGTCTTGGTCACATCGTTGCGCTTCTCCTGCTCGTAAATGCCGCCGATCGCCACGGTGCCGCCATTTTCCACCAGCACCTGCGTGCTGATCTGCTTGGTGTCGATGGCCGGGCCGGCCTGCGTATTGGCGCCGACGCTGTCCTTGTTGACGTTGAGGGTCATGATCACGTTCTCGTCCGGCGTGATCTGCGGCTTGACCTTGAGCGACAACGTGGCCTTCTTGAACGCGACGCTGGTCGCGCCGCTCGAAGTAGCCTGCTGGTACGGGATCTCGGTGCCCTGCTCGATGGTGGCCTCGACCTGATCGGCGGTCAGCACCCGCGGGCTGGAGATGACCTTGCCCTTGTTGTCGGCTTCCAACGCCGTGATTTCCAGATTGAGGAATTTCGTCGCCGCTTCGTTGAACAGCATCAGGCCGAACGTCGTCGGGTTGAAGCCCGCGAGGCCGGCCGCGGGCAGCGCAACGCTGAGCGAGTCGGTGCCCGCCATCGTCGTCGGGTTGGCGCGCGAGAACTGCGGGGTCACGTTGCCGCCAGGGAACGGTGCGGCCAAGCTGTTCAGGCTCCCGCCAACGCCAGCCTGGAGTCCACCGCCGCCGAGGTTGAAGCCGTTGCCTTGCGTATCGTTGTAGCCGAGCCGCACGCCGAGGTTGCGGGCGAAGTCGTCGGCCGCCTCGACGATACGCGCCTCGATCATGACCTGGCGCACCGGCACGTCGATACGCTGGATCAGCTTGCGGATCTCGTCCAGGCGGCTGGGCGTATCCTGTACGAACAGCGTGTTGGTGCGCGGATCGACGACGACGCTGCCGCGCTTCGAAAGCAGCCGCTGATTCGGGTCGCTGAGAATCTTGCGGACGTCGTCGCCTTTCTGGTAGTTCAGCTGGAAGCTTTCCGTGGTCGTGGGCTCCAGTTCGGCAATCTGCTGCTGGGACTCGAGCTTGAGCTTCTCGCGGGCCGCGATCTCGTCGCGCGGCGCGACCAGAAGCACGTTGCCCTCCTTGCGCTTGTCAAGGCCCTTGGCCTGCAGAATGATGTCGAGGGCCTGATCCCAAGGCACGTCCTTCAGCCGCAGCGTGAGGTTGCCGCCGACCGAGTCGCTGACCACGATATTGAGGCCGGTAAAGTCGGCGATCACCTGCAGCACCGCCCGCACTTCCACGTTCTGGAAGTTTAGCGAGAGCTTTTCTCCCGCATAGCCGGGCTTCGAGCTCTGCACCAGCTTGGTCGGATCCGGCGTGACCGGCTTCACTTCGATGATGAACTTGTTGTCTGCCTGATACGCCGCCTGCTCCCAGATGCCCTTCGGCTCGATCAGCAGGCGGACGTTGTTGCCTTGGGTGAAGCTCTCGACGAATTGGACCGGCGTGCCGAAATCAGTGACGTCGAGACGGCGCTGCAGGTTCTTCGGCAGCTGGGTATTGATGAAATCCACCACGATCTGGGTGCCTTGGCGGCGCAGGTCGATTCCCGTGGTGGTATCGGACAGCTCCACCTCGATGCGGCCCTCGCCATTGCGCCCGCGGCGGAAGTCGACGTCACGGATGCTGTGGCTCTGATCGGAAACACGGGGTTCCGCGAAGCGGGAGACCGACGTTGTTGCAGCCGAGGCCGCGGTATCCGTGGGCAGCAGCGTGATAAACACGTTGTTGCCTTCGACACGCGTGTCGTATCCCAGCTGGCGGTCAAGGTTCATCACAAGCCGCGTGCGGTTGCCGGATTGCACGATATTCAGCGAGCGCACATCGCCCTGGCCGACGGCCTGCGAGGTCCTTCCCAGCGCATTTCCCGTATCGGCGAAATCGAACGCGACGCGCGGCGGGTTATTGATGGCGAATGCCGCCGGCGGGTTGGCCGGGGCATTCTTCATGGTGACTTTCAGGACGAGCTTGCCGGTCGAGGGCTGCACGTCGATTGCCTCAATCGCGTTGGTCTGGGCCGCTGCCGGCCGCGGAGCCGCACCGAGGGCAACGCTCAACGAAACGCACACGGCGCCTAAGAGACGGGTCATGGTGTTGAGGCCGTTCATCGCTGCTGCTCCCTGAGGTTATTCTGCGAGTAACAGGCTGGCGGTGCGCTCGTTCCAGTCGCCTCCGCCTTCCTGCACGATCTCGGTCAACTTGAGTTCGGCTTCGCCGATCTCGGTGACGCGGCCGAAGTTCTGGCCCATGTAGTTGCCGACCGTGACGCGAAACACGTTGTTGTCGGGTGTCTTGACGAGAGCGTGCATGCGGCGCCCGCGCTCCAGCGTGCCCACCATCTTGAGGTTGTCGAGCGGATACGCTTCCAGCGGCTCCTTCGGCCGGGTCAGATCCGGCGCCTTGCCGCCTCCGGACGCCACCCCGCCGCCCTTGGTGTCGATCTCGCGGGGCCGGAACGGGTCGGGCATCTCGAACGCCGCGTAGGCGAAGGGCTCGTACTTCTTGACTTCCGGCAGGGGCGCGACCTTGCCGCGCAGGCCCTGACCGGATTGCTGCACGAACTCGCGCAGATCGGAAAATTCCTCGGTGCCGCAGGCTGCCACGACGAATGCAAGCAGAACGACGAGGCGCCTCATTTCTTGCCTCCCTTGGCTGCTTGCTGCGCCTTGCGCTGCGCGGCCACTTCCGCGTCGTCGAGATAGCGGTAAGTCTTGGCGACCGCGTTAAGGACGAGACCTTCCTTGGCGGTCTCGATAGCGATGTTGTTCAGCGTGACGATGCGCGGCAGCTGCGCGACATCGCTGGCAAACGCGCCCATGTCGTGATAATTGCCGGTGACCTTCACGGCAATGGGGAGCTCCGCGTAAAAGTCGTGGGTCGTTTCGCGCGGCGCTGGCTTGAAGAGGTCGAACTGCAGGCCTCGGCCAAGGCCGGCCTGGTTGATGTCGGTGATGAGGGCGTCCATCTCGGCCTTGTTCGGCAGCTGCTTCAGCATGGCGCCGAAGGTCTGCTCGATGTCGGCGAGCTGCTGCTTGTAGATGTCGAGATTGACGGCTTCCTTCTTTTTGGCCAGGTAGGTTTCCTTGAGCTTGAGCTCCTCGGCTTCGCGCGCCTCCAGCGTGTCGAACTGGTCCTGCCAGACGTACCAGTAGCCGCCGCCGATGATGAGCGCCAGCAGCGCCAGCAGCGCGACTACCTTGACGACACCCGGCCAGCCGCCAGGGTCGCGTGGATTCAGGTGCCTGAGTTCCTCCAGGTTCATGACACTACCCTTTGGTTCCGGTCTTCGGTCCCGCCGCCGTGGCCGGCTTCGCCGGGGGCGCGGCTTCGCCGGGTTTCGGCTGGACCAGTTTGACGTTCAGGGAAAACTGGTTCATGCGCAGCTTGCCCACGTTCTCGGCCTTGATCTCGATGAGCTGCGGCGCCGCCAGCCACGGCGAATCCTCCAGGTTGCGCATCAGGGTCGAGACCCGTGCGCTCGACTGGGCGTAGCCGACAAGGTTTACATTCGGCCCGCTCTGCTTGAGCTTCGTGAGGTAGACGCCCTCGGGCATGACCCGGACCATCTGCTCGAGCAGATGGACCACTTCGGAACGGTTCGTCTGCAACTTCTCGACGACTTCCTTGCGGGCAAGAAGGGCGGCAATCTGGTCTTTCAGCGTCTTGATCTCGGCAATCTGCTTGTCCAGGATCGCGATTTCCTTCTTGAGGTAGTCGTTGCGCGCTTCCTGGTGCGCAATCTTGCCGTCCATAATGGTGTAGCCGGCGCCCACGACGACCAGACCCAGCAGCGCTGCCAGCCCGGCCATGATGCCGAACTGCGTGTTGCGCGCCTTGCGCCGCTCCGCGCGGTAGGGGAGTAGGTTGATGCGGATCATGCGGGGTCGAACCTCCGAAGAGCGAGGCCGCAGGCCACCATCAGGGACGGCGCATCGGCCGAAAGCTGAACGGGACGGATTCGGCTCGAAAGCTCCATGCCGGCGAATGGATTGGCCACCACAGAGCGAACCTGGGTTCGCGCCGTCACGATTTCATCCAGGCCCGGCAGCGCCGCGCAACCTCCCGCGAGCACGACGTGGTTCACCTCGTTGTACTGAGACGATGTGAAGAAGAATTGCAGGGCCCGCGCCACTTCCAGCGCCAGGGTTTCGCGGAATGGCGCCAGCACGTCGGTCTCGTAGCTCTCCGGCAAGCCGCCGCTGCGTTTCGCGGCCTCCGCCTCCTCCGCGGAAAGGCCGTACTGGGCTTGAATTTGCTGGGTAAGCTGATTGCCGCCGAAGGTCTGGTCCCGCATGTAAACCGACTGACCGTTGCGCAGCACGTTGATGCTGGTGTTGGTAGCACCAATGTCGACAATAGCCAGAAGCTGGTCGGGCTCGACGTCCGCCAGATGGGGCAGCATCAGCTCCAGCGCGGCCATGGCCGCGTAGGGCTCGATGTCCATCACCACCGCTTTCAGGCCGGCGGCTTGGGCGGAAGCGATGCGGTCCTCGACTTTTTCCTTGCGCGACGCGGCGATCAGCAGCTCCTCTTCCTCGGGGCTGCCCGGCGCGGGGCCAAGAACCTGAAAGTCGAGGTTGACCTCATCCAGGGAGAACGGGATATATTGGTTGGCCTCGGACTCGACCATCACCTCGAGCTCTTCCTCGCGCTGGCCGGCGGGAACGACGATCTTTTTGGTGATCGATGCCGAGAACGGAACCGCCAAGGCGACGTTTTTGACCCGGGTGCCCAAGCGCTTCCAGGCCCGTTTGACGGCATCGCCGGTCGCCTCGAGGTTGACAATGTTGCCCTCGACCACCGCATCCGACGGCATCGGCTCGATGACGTACCGCTCTACCCGGTATTTGTCCTTCGCGGGCTTGGCGAGCTCGACCATCTTGACCGCGGACGAGCTGATGTCCACCCCCACCAGCGGGGGGGTGCTGGGCTTGAGGAAGTCCAGATTGAATTCCAATTTTTCCTTTAACATGAGTCGCTAACGAGCATTACCCACAAGGTACATTAAAATCTAGCAGCAACTATACAGCATGTAAAGCAAATTTTTGCAAGTTCCCCGGGGCGCATCGCTTACCTATAATGTCGCCTTTTCTCCCGCCTCCGTTTCCCTGTTCATGTTGCGTCGCTGGTGGTTTCTGGCGCTGATGGCGCTGGTGGGCGCCGGTCTGGCCGCGGGCCTGCTGGTGGCTTACGCGGCGGTCATCGCCTACCCCAAGCTGCCCTCCCTTGAGGCATTGACCGATTACCGGCCCAAGGTCCCGTTGCGTGTCTACAGCGCGGACGGGACGCTGTTGGCCGAGTACGGGGAGGAGCGGCGGGCCGTGGTGTCGATCGCCGAGGTTCCCGAGGTCCTGAAACAGGCGATCCTCGCCGCCGAGGATGAGCGGTTCTACCAGCATGGCGGAGTGGACTACTTAGGCGTTGTGCGGGCGGCCTATCACAACTTCGCATCCGGCGGGGCGCGCCAAGGAGCCAGCACGATCACCATGCAGGTGGCGCGTAACTTCTTCCTGACAAAGGAAAAAACGTTTACCCGCAAGTTCCACGAAGCGCTTCTCGCCTTCAAGATCGAGCACAACCTGACCAAGGATCAGATCCTCGAGCTCTACATCAACCAGATCTACCTTGGTCAGCGGGCATACGGGTTTGCGGCCGCGGCGCAGATCTACTACGGGAAATCTCTTCCGCAAGTGACGCTGGCGGAGGCTGCCATGCTGGCGGGCCTGCCGAAGGCGCCATCCCGCTTCAATCCGGTGGCGAACCCGGAGCGCGCCAAGCTGCGCCAGCTTTATGTTCTGCGGCGGATGCGGGAGCTCGGATACATCACGGAGGCCCAGCAGCAGGCCGCGGCTGCCGCTCCCCTCGTCCAGCAACGCAGTGCCGCGCGGGCCGAGAAGCCGTCAGGGGATTACATCGCCGAGATGGTCCGCCAGCTGATGGTGGATCGGTATGGCGACGAGGCCTACACGCGCGGGTTTCGCGTCTATACCACCGTGCGCGACGACCACCAGAGGGCCGCGGTGGAGGCATTGCGACAGGGGCTGCTGGAGTACGACCGGCGCCACGGCTATCGGGGCCCGGAGGGGTACATCGACCTGCGCCAGGCGGACGGCAAGGTGGAGGAGTTCCTCGACGAAGCGCTCCAGGACGTCGATACCGTCGGCGACCTGGAGCCGGCCGTCGTCCTGCAGGCGAGTGCCAAGGAAGTCAAGGCATACCGCAAGGCCGGCGACACGGTGACCCTCACGGGCGACGCGATCAAGTTCGCAAGTCGTTCCCTGGCCGACAAGGCCCCGCTGGAGCAGCGGCTGCGGCCCGGTTCCCTGATCCGACTGCGCGCCGACGCCAAGGGCAAGCCGCAGATCGCCCAGCAGCCGGCGGCCGAGGCGGCGCTGGTCTCGCTGGATCCGCGCGACGGCGCGATCCGCGCCCTGGTCGGAGGCTTCGACTTCGGGCGGAGCAAGTTCAATCACGTCACCCAGGCCTGGCGCCAGCCAGGGTCCGGGTTCAAGCCGTTCATCTACTCCGCGGCCCTGGAGAAAGGCTTCACCGCCTCTTCGGTTATCAACGACGCTCCGCTCTACTTCGACAAGGAGCAGACCGGCAACGAAGAGTGGGAGCCAAAGAATTACGACGAGAAGTTCGAAGGGCCGATACGGCTGCGGGAGGCCCTGGTCAAGTCGAAGAATCTCGTTTCGATCCGCATCCTGCAGGCCATCGGGCCGCGCTACGCACAGGATTTCACGACGCGTTTCGGCTTCGATGCCGCAAGGCATCCGCCGTACCTGACGCTGGCGCTGGGTGTGGGCTCGGTCACGCCGATGGAGATGGCGGCGGGCTATGGCGTGTTCGCGAACGGTGGTTATCGGATCGTTCCCTATTTCATCGAGCGCATCGAGGACGACGCCGGCAACGTCCTGGCGCGGGCCAATCCGCTGCGCGTCGGCGAGGGCGCGGAGCGGGTGGTCGACTACCGGAACGCGTTCATCATGGACAGCATCCTGCGCGACGTCGTGATCCGGGGCACCGGCGCACGCGCGGCGCGGCTGGGACGTCGGGATCTCGCGGGGAAGACCGGGACGACCAACGACTTCATCGATGCCTGGTTTTGCGGTTTCCACCCGAGCCTCGTGGCGGTGGCGTGGATCGGCTTCGATACCCCGCGCTCACTCGGCAAGGGCGAGACCGGCGCCCAGGCAGCGCTGCCCATGTGGATGGATTACATGGGTCAGGTGCTGAAGGGGGTGCCGCAGGCGGATTTTCCCGTGCCGGAGGGAGTCGTCGCCGCAAGGGTGAATCCCGAGAGCGGTCTACTGGACACGGGCAGCGCGGCGGTTGTCGAGTATTTCCTGCAGGAAAACGTGCCGCCGCCCCATGAGGAGCCGCTGTTTCCGGCTGCCGACGGCAGCGGGCGCAGCGGCGACGAGATCAAGAACCAGCTGTTCTGACCCGTGGCGCGCTCACCCGCAGCCAAGCGCAACCTGACCCGCGAGCGGATCGCCCATCTCGCCGCGCGCCTCATCGCCGAGGACGGCGTGCAGGACTTCGGCCTCGCCAAGCGCAAGGCGGCGCAGCAGATCGGCGCGCCGGACACGCGCAATCTGCCCAACAACGCCGAGGTCGAGGAAGCGCTACGCGCGTTCCGCGCCCTGTACCAGAGCGAGGAACACCCCGAGCTGCTGCGCGAGCTGCGCCTGGCGGCGCTTGATGCGATGGAGTGGCTGGTCGACTTCGACCCGCAGCTGACGGGCTCGGTGCTCAGCGGCACGGCCGGCCGCTATTCCGATATCAACCTGCACCTGGTGGCGGAGAGCGTGAAGGATGTCGAGTACTTCCTGATGCGCGAGAACGTCGCCTTCCGCAGCGGCGAGCGCCGCCATCCCCAGGGCAACGGCGCGCGCCTGTTGCCGACCTTCAGCCTCGTGCACGACAGTGTCCCCCTGACGCTGACGGTCTACGCGCCGGGCGATCCGCGCGGCCCGTCGCGGGGCCCGGATGGCGAGGTGCTGCGCGCCCGCACGCCGCACCTGCGCGCGCTGCTGGAGTCGGAGGCGGCCGAGGGCGCCGACTAGTTCGCGGACTCCGCCAGCCAGCCGGCGGCTTCGAGCGCGAAGTAGGTGAGCACGGCGTCGGCGCCGGCGCGCTTGAACGCGACCAGCGCTTCCAGCACACACGCCCGCTCGTCGAGCCAGCCGTTTTGCGCTGCCGCCTTGAGCATCGCGTACTCACCGCTGACCTGATAGACGAAGGTCGGCGCCCGATACGCCGCCTTCACGCGGCGAACGATGTCCAGATAGGGCATTCCCGGTTTCACCATGACCATGTCGGCGCCCTCCTCGAGATCGAGGCCGACCTCCCACAGCGCCTCGTCGCCGTTGGCAGGGTCCATTTGGTACGTGTACTTGTTGCCCTTGCCGAGGTTGGCCGCGGAGCCGACTGCGTCGCGAAAAGGCCCGTAGTAGCTGGAAGCGTATTTCGCCGCGTAGGCCAGGATCCGGGTATGGATGAAACCGCCGGCATCGAGCGCTTCGCGGATCGCACCGATGCGGCCGTCCATCATGTCGGACGGCGCCACGACGTCGGCGCCGGCGGCGGCGTGGGCAGCGGCCTGCCGGCGCAGCACTTCCACCGTCTCGTCGTTGAGCACGTAGCCGGCTTCGTCGATGAGGCCGTCCTGGCCGTGGCTGGTGTAGGGATCGAGCGCGACATCGGTGATGATCCCCAGCTCCGGGAATCTCGCTTTCAATGCCTCCACGACGCGGGGGATCAGGCCCTCGGGGTTGGCGGCTTCCTCGGCGGCCTCGCTTTTCAGCGACGCATCGATGACCGGAAACAGAGCCAGCGCCGGGATGCCGACGCGGGCGCAAGACTCCGCGACCGGCAGCAGGCGATCGAGCGACAAGCGACTCACGCCGGGCATCGACGGGACGGCTTCCACGCGGCTATCGCCGTCGAGCACGAACACGGGGTAGATCAGGTCTGAGGCACTGAGTAGGTGCTCACGAACCAGACGGCGGGAGAACTCGTCCCGGCGATTGCGGCGCATTCGTCGGCGCGGAAACTGGCCCAGCGGGATCATCGTCGTTCCTCTTTGATTTCAAAGTCCTTGTTGCGCACCCGCAGCTCGCCGCGCCGCGCTGCGGCGGCGCGGGAACTTCCTGCGGCGATTTTTATCTTAGCTGCAGACGATGTTTACATCGTCTCCCGCTTCTCCTCCCTGAGCGGGTGCCTTAATCTTTATTAAGGCCTTGCCCCCGGTTTTACTCCCCTTTAACCGGGGGCATTTTTTTGCCCAGCCACATCGCAATCTTCTCCTGCAGCTCCGGCAGCCCGACGCGGGTCACGCTGGAAAACATTTGCGCGGTCGCGCCGCCGAATTCCGCTGAGAGCTCCCGACGTACCTCGCGCAACGTGCGGGCGGCCTGCGAACGCGTGAGCCGGTCCGACTTGGTCAGGACCACATGGATCGGCTTGCCGGTCGGTTGGAACCACGCAAGCATGCGGCGATCGAGCGGCATCAGCGGGTGGCGCGCGTCCATCACGACGACGAGGCCCACCAGCTCCTCTCGATGCAGGAGGTAGTGCTCCAGCAGCTTTTCCCACTCCTTGCGCACCGCCTCCGGCACACGCGCAAAGCCGTAGCCGGGCAGGTCGACGACGTGAGCGCCGGCGCCGGCATCGAAGAAGTTGATCTGCTGCGTGCGACCCGGGGTTTTGCTCACGAATGCGAGCCGCTTGCGCTGCGCCAGGGTGTTGATCAGGCTCGATTTGCCGGCGTTGGAGCGGCCGGCGACGGCCACCTCGCGCCCGCTCGGCGGCAATGCGCTGATCGCGGTATAGCTGGCAACGAAAGCGAGCTCGCGAAACGGGGACATCGGTGCAGGGTCCGCGGGCGCGGAAGCCGGCGAAAAGCTGGCATCATAACAGAGCGCTGGTGTAAAATTTTCCAATTTTTCAGGAACAAGGAGCGGCAATGAGGTCGTTACGGCGGGGCACGGTCCAGGTGCTCGGGGTTCTTGCGGTGCTGGCGTCGGCGGGAGCCGGAGCCCAGGACGGAAAAGGCGCCGACATCGAAAAGGGCAAGCAGATCGCCGGGCAGGTGTGCGCCGCGTGTCACGGGGCCGACGGCAACAGCCCGTCGCCGGCCAATCCCCACCTCGCCAGCCAGCACCAGGCATACGTCGCCAAGCAGCTCGCGAACTTCAAGTCGGGCGAGCGCAAGAACGCCATCATGGCGGGGTTTGCGGCCGGCCTTTCGCCGGAGGACATGAAGGCGCTGGGCGCGTATTTCGAGCGGCAGACACTCAAGCCGGCGCTCGCCAGCGACAAATCGCTGGCGCTGCAGGGCGAGAAGATCTACCGCGGCGGCATCGCGTCGAAAGGCGTGCCCGCCTGCAGCGGCTGCCACGCGCCCAACGGCGCCGGCATTCCGGCGCAGTACCCGCGCCTGCAGGGCCAGTTCAAGGAGTACACGCTGGCGCAGCTGCAGGCCTTCCGCTCCGGCGAGCGGGCCAACGATCCGGCGCAGATGATGCGCATGATCGCGTCGAAGCTCTCCGACCAGGAGATGGCCGCCCTCGCCGAGTACACGGCCGGACTGCGCTGAACGCCGCGCAGGCGAGGATGCGCAAGGGCGGCCGCGGCCGCCCTTGCTATTTCAGCGCCTGGAAGGCCTCGTCTGCCGCCGCCAGTGTCCGGGCGACGTCATCGGCCGTGTGCGCCGCCGAGACGAACCCGGCCTCGTAGGCCGACGGCGCCAGGTAAACGCCGCGCTTCAGCATCAGGTGGAAAAAGCGGTTGAAGGCGTCGCGGTCGCAGGCCATTACTTCGGCGTAGGTGGTCGGCGGCGAGGCGCGGAAGTAAATGCCGAACATGCCGCCAATCGCCTGGGCCGAGAAGGCGACACCGCGTTTCCTGGCAGTCGAGCTCAGTCCCTCCGTCAGCGACCGCGTACGCTCGGCCAAGCGCTCGAAGAAGCCGTCTTCCTGCACCAGCTTGAGCGTGGCGAGGCCCGCCGCGACGGCGACCGGGTTGCCCGACAGGGTACCAGCCTGGTAGACCGGCCCCTGCGGCGCCAGACACTGCATGATCTCGCGCCGGCCCCCGAAAGCCCCGACCGGCAGGCCGCCGCCGATCACCTTGCCGAGCGTCGTCAGATCGGGGCGGATCGCGAACAGCCCCTGCGCGCCGCCGCTGCCGACGCGGAAGCCGGTCATGACCTCGTCGAAGATCAGCACCGCGCCGAACTCCGTGCACAGGGTGCGCAGCTTGTGGAGGAACTCGAGACGCGGCAGTACCAGATTCATGTTGCCGGCGATCGGCTCGACGATCACCGCCGCGATCTCCCGGCCGATGCGACGGAACGTCTCCTCCACGCCGGCAGCGTCGTTGTAGTCCAGCACCAGCGTGTGCGCCACGGTCTCCGGCGGCACGCCGGCGGAGCTCGGCTGGCCGAGCGTGAGCGCGCCGGAGCCGGCCTTGACCAGCAGCGCGTCGCCGTGGCCGTGGTAGCAGCCTTCGAACTTGACGATGCGATGGCGGCCGGTGAAACCGCGCGCCAGGCGAATCGCGCTCATCGTCGCCTCGGTGCCCGAACTCACCAGGCGCACCTGCTCGATCGACGGCACCAGCCGGCACACGAGTTCGGCCATCTCGAGCTCGGCCGCGGTCGGCGCGCCGAAGGACAGCCCGAGCGCGGCGCGCTCCTGGACCGCGCGCACGACGTCCGGGTGCGCGTGTCCCAGCACCGCCGGCCCCCACGACCCGACATAGTCGATGTATTGCGTGCCATCGGCGTCCCAGACGTGGGCGCCGCGGGCGCGCTCGAAGAACACCGGCGTGCCGCCCACCGAGCGGAACGCGCGCACCGGCGAGTTGACGCCCCCCGGAATGCTGTGCTGAGAGCGTTCGAACAGCGTCTCGTTGCGTGTCGCCATGGTATCTAGCCTGTCTGTCGCCGGGGTGCGCCGATGCCCCGGCGCGAATCGAAGAGTATTGCCAATTCGCGCGTCGCCGATTCCACGTCCGGCGCGTCGAAGATCGCGCTGATGACCGCGACGGCGTCCGCGCCGGCGCTGATGACGCTGGCGGCGTTGGCGGCGGTGATGCCGCCGATTGCCACCAGCGGCACGGGCACGCGTGCCGCCGCTTCGCGGAACAGGGTCAGCGGGGCGCGGACCGCGGACGGCTTCACCGCCGACGGGAACACGCTGCCGAAAGCGACGTAGTCGGCCCCGTCGGCCACCGCCCGCTCGGCCGCTTC
The DNA here is from genome assembly GCA_035466595.1 of Pelomicrobium sp. GTDB lineage: Bacteria > Pseudomonadota > Gammaproteobacteria > Burkholderiales > UBA6910 > DATIUV01. The sequence goes on along the minus strand of DATIUV010000128.1, from coordinate 12,859 downwards.
CAGGCGGTCATAGCATGACGCGCCGATGATCGCGGCCGGCCCCAGCCGCCCCCGCGCCGCGACGATGGAGCCATCCTCGGCGCCGAGGTGCACGCCGTCCGCGGCCACGGCCTGCGCCAGGTCGACGTCGTCGTTGACGATGAACGGGCGACCGAAGCGGGCGCAGAGCTGCCGCAGCGCCATTGCCTGCGCGCGCCGCAGATCGGGAGCGGCAAGCTTGCAGCGGTACTGCAGCCACGCGGCGCCGCCGCGCAACGCCGCCTCTGACTTGGCCAGCAGCAGCGCTGTATCGGCGAGCTCGGGCGTGATGGCGTAGACGCCACCGACGCGGCGGCGCTCAGCGGCCATCGTCGTCTTCGTCGCGGGCCCAGAACAGGCGGTCCGGGATGAACTGGCCCATGCCGGGGCGGAAGGCGCTGCTCAGCGCCTGCCAGGTATATTCCTGCGCCTCTTTCACCGCCTCGGCGATCTCCAGGCCGTTGGCCAGCGTGGCGGCGATGGCCGAGGCCAGCGTGCAGCCCGAGCCGTGATAGCTTCCGGGCAGCCGCTGCCAGCTGTCGCTGCGCACCACGCCGTCGGGCGCGTAGAGCGTGTTGACCACCTGCGGCGTGTTTTCGTGGGTGCCGGTCACCAGCACGAATTCGCAGCCCAGGGCCAGCAGCCGGGAGGCGCACTGCGCGAGGCTGGGATCTTCGTCGTCGTCGGCGTCCTCGCCCGCCAGGCGGCGCACCTCCATGCTGTTGGGGGTGATCAGCGTGCTCTGCGGAATCAGCAGCTCGCGCAAAGCAAGGATGACTTCCTCGCTGGCGAGGTCATCGCCGCGGCCGGAGGCGAGCACCGGATCCAGCACCAGCGGCACGTCGGGATAATCCGACACGACCTCGGCCACGGCGGCAGCCACCTCGACGCCGCCCAGCATGCCGATCTTGAACGCCTGCACCGGCATGTCCTCCAGCAGCTTGCGCGCCTGGTCGGCCACCCAGTCGGCGTCGAGCGGCATCACCGCTTCGACGCCGGCGGTGTCCTGCACCGTGATCGCGGTGACGACGGTGAGCGGGTGGCAGCCCATGCTGGCAAGCGTCAGCAGATCGGCCTGCAAGCCCGCGCCGCCGCTGGGGTCGCTCGCCGAGAAGGCGAGCACGATCGGGGGAGTGTCCTGCATGTTGGTTTATAATCAGCCGCTATTTTAGTGTAAAAAGCGCTCCCTCCATGGCCGAATCGGAACCGCAGGTTATCTACAAGAAATACATGTGCGTCGTGTGCGGTTTCATCTACGACGAGGAAGCCGGCCTGCCCGACGAAGGGATCGCTCCGGGGACCCGCTGGGAGGACGTTCCGCCCAACTGGACCTGCCCGGAATGCGGCGCCCGCAAGGAAGACTTCGAGATGGTGGAGGTCTGACCCGCCGCTTCGGCGTCTAGCGGGACACGCGCAACGCCAGGGCGCGGTCCGCGATCCGCACGAAATCCGCGACCGCCAGGGTTTCCGGGCGCGCGCGCGGGTCGATACCCAGTTGTTCCAGTTCCGCCTCGCTGACGAAAGGCGCGACCGCGTTGCGCAGCATCTTGCGTCGCTGGCCGAACGCGGCGGTCACCACTTCCCGCAGCATGGCATCGTCGCGCGCCGGCCACGGCAGCGACGCGTATGGCGCGAGACGCACGAAACTGGAGACGACCTTGGGCGGCGGCTGGAACGCCCCTGCCGGAATGTCGAACAATCGCTCAACGTCGAAGCGGTACTGCAGCATGACCGAGAGTCGACCGTACGCGCGCGTGCCGGGCGGTGCCGCCATGCGCTCGACCACCTCCCGCTGCAGCATGAAGTGCAGATCGCGCACCAGCGCCGCCAGCGCCTCGAACCGGAACAGGATCGGCGTCGAGATGTTGTAGGGCAGGTTGCCGACGACGCGCAGCCCGCGGCCGAGGGCGGCAAAATCGAACTCGAGGGCGTCGGCCAGGTGGACCATGATCCGCTCCGGCGCGAAGCGCTCCCGCAGGCGCTGCGCGAGGTCGCGATCGACCTCGACCGCATCGATGTGCTCCATCCGCTCCAGCAGCGGCGCGGTTAGCGCGCCGAGGCCGGGTCCGATCTCGACGATGCGGTCGGCCGCCTGGGGCGCGATCGCATCGACGATGCGGCCGATGAAGTGACGATCGACCAGGAAGTGCTGGCCGAAGCGCTTGCGCGCGACGTGCCCCTGATGCGATGCGGAGGAGGCTGGAGTTCGCACGCGCCGCACTCAGGGCGCGGCGAGTTCGCGCGCGAGGTCGAGCGCCGCGCGCAGGCTGCCTTCGTCGATGGCGCCGCTGCCGGCCAGGTCCAGCGCCGTCCCGTGGTCGACGGAGGTGCGCACGATCGGCAGTCCGAGCGTGACGTTGACCCCGCCACCGAAGCTGGCGTGCTTGAGCACCGGCAGGCCCTGGTCGTGGTACATCGCCAGCACGCAGTCGCCCCGCGCCAGCACCGGCGGATTGAACAGCGTGTCGGCCGGGAGCGGTCCTTCGAGCTGCAGCCCCTGCGCGCGCAGCGCGTCGAGCACCGGGGTGATGACTTCGATCTCCTCGCGGCCCAGGTGGCCGCCCTCACCGGCGTGGGGGTTGAGGCCGGCGACGAGGATGCGCGGCGACGCGATGTGGAAGCGGCGCTCCAGGTCGGCGTTGAGTACCCGCAGCGTGCGTGTCAGGGAATCGCGCGTGATGTGGTTCGCCACGTTGCGCAGGGCCAGGTGCGTGGTGGCGAGAGCCACGCGCATGCCGCCGCCCACCAGCATCATCACGACGTGCGGCGCGCCGGTGCGCTCGGCCAGATACTCGGTGTGACCGGTGAAGGCAATCCCGGCTTCGTTTATCACGCCCTTGTGTATCGGTCCGGTGACCAGCGCCGCGAACTCGCCGCCCAGGCAGCCGTCGATCGCGCGATCGAGCGCGGCAAGAACCGCGCGGGCGTTCTCGCGCTCGAGCTGGCCCGGAGCCGCCGATTGCGCCAGCGGAACGTGCAGCACGGAAAGGGTGCCCGCTTCCGTCGCGACCGGGTGTCCGGGCGCGTAGGGGACGCATTCAACTGCCGCGCCAAGCGCGCGCGCGCGCTCGGCGAGCGACTCGCGATCGGCGACGACGACGACGCCGTCGGCGCGGGGCCGGCGCGCCAGCAGAACGGCGAGGTCGGGCCCGATGCCGGCGGGCTCGCCGGGAGTCAGGACCAGGGGCCGGGACACGGGAAGCGCGGGCGCAGTGAGGCGGGCGCCGTCAGCTTTCGAGCCGGTACTCGACGTAGGCCTGGTCGCGCAGCTGACGCACCCACTCGTCGTAGGCCTGCTCGGCCTTGCGCGCCCGCACGGCCTCCCGCGCCAGCACCCGCTCGCGTTCGGCGCTCACGTCGCCGACGCGCCGCTCCTCGACCTGAATCAGGTGCCAGCCGAACGGCGACTTCACGGGCGGGCTCAACTCGCCCGGCTTGAGGGCGTCCATGGCCCGCTCGAACTCCGGCACCGTGTCGCCGGGGTTGACCCAGCCCAGCTCGCCACCGCGCGAGGCGCTGAGGTCTTCCGAATACAGGCGCGCGAGCTCGGCGAAATCGGCGCCGTTCGCGATGCGCTCGCGCACCTGCGCCACCCGCTCACGGGCTTCGGAATCCGGCAGCAGCTCGCTGGGCTTGATCAGGATGTGGCGCACGCGCGTCTGGGTGACCTGCGCCGAGGTCTTGGCGCCGCGCTGCTCGACCAGCTTGACGATGTGGAAGCCGCCGGGGCTGCGCAGCACGTTGCTGACGTCGCCGGGGCGCATCCCCGATACGGTCTGCGCGAACAGCTCCGGCAATCGGGTCGGCGGGCGCCATCCCAGGCTGCCGCCCTGCAGCGCGTCCGGCGCGTCGGAATACACCGCAGCAACGCGGGCGAAATCCGCGCCGCCGCGCAGCTCGGCGAGCGCCGCTTCCGCGCGCCGCCGGCGCGCGTCGATCTCGGCGCCGGTGGCGCCCTCGGATACCCGCACCAGGATGTGGGACACCAGGAACTCGCCGTCGCCGCCGGCGCCCTGCGTCTGCTGCGTGCTGAGGAAGTTCTCGATCTCGGCCTCGCTGACGGTGACGCGGCCTTCGATCTCGCGCTCCCGCAGGCGGGACAGGACCAGCTCCTTGCGCAGCTGCTCGCGGAACTGTTCGTAGGGCACGCCGTCGCGCTGCAGGACCTGGCGGAACTGCGCCGCCGTCAGGTTGTTCTGCTGGGCAATGCGCTGGATCGCCTGGTCCACCTGGGCGTCGTCGACCCGCAGGCCGGTTTCGCGGGCGTACTGCAGCTGCGCCCGCTCGACGATCATGCGCTCCAGCACCTGGCGGCGCAGCGCTTCGGCATCCGGCGGCGTGCCGCCGCGGCCCGCCAGCTGGCGCCGGATCAGCGCGACGCGCTGGTCCAGCTCGTCCTGGGTGATGACTTCCTGGTTGACGACCGCGACGATGCGATCCAGCGGCACGATGCGCTGGGCGGCGCCCGGCGCGATGGCTGCGAGCGCCAGCGCCAGCGCGAGCAATGATCGCAGCAGTGGGCGGGTAAGGCGTTTGTCGAGTTTCATCTGACGTTCCGTCCGGAGCCGTTCCGGTTACCTGGCCGAGCGCGAGGATTCCTTGTACAGGTCCATCTGCGTGAATCCCGGGATGCTGGAGCGCAGCGCGCTGATCGGATCCGTTCCCAGCTTGCCGAGCCCGGTCAGCTCCAGCTGGAGGAAGAAGGAGTTCGACGTGTCCTCGGTCGAGGTCGCGATCCGCTGGAACACGAACCGCAGCGACCAGCATCCGGCGTCGTACTCGAATCCGGCCAGCGCATCCAGGGTCCGGTCATCGCGAAGCGAGTAATTGTAACGCAACAGTGCCTGCCAGCGGCTCAGGAACGGCCACTGGGCGGATATGTCAACCTGCTCCAGGGTCTCGCGCGTGAAGCGGTAGCCAAGGTTCAGCACCTTGCCGGGCTCCGGCTGGTAGCGCCCGTACAGGTTCATCTTCTCGAAGTTGGTGTCCTCCGGGTCCCACTGGAACAGGCTGTCGAGGTACCACTGCGGTGACAGGCGGCCGCCGACGCTGGCCAGCAGATCGGAACGGTTGTAGGTGCTGGCCGGACGCGACAGCTGGACCCGCTGGTCGCTGAAGCGCAGCACCTGGCCGATGGAGAAGCGCAGCCGCTCGTCGGCGGTCTCGGCATCCAGCAGCCGCGAGGTCAGCGCGAGCGTGAGCTGATTGGCGTCGCCGATGCGGTCGTTGCCGACGAAGCGGTTCTCCTGAAACAGCTGGGCGAAGTTGAAGTCGGCCTCGGCCGAGTCGAACACCGGCAGCTGCGACTGGTCCCGGAACGGAATGTAGGTGTAGAACAGGCGCGGCTCCAGCGTCTGCAGCATGGCGCGGTCGAACACTTCCCAGTCGCGCTCGAAGAACATGCCGGCGTCGACGCTGTAGATCGGCACCGTCCGATCCTCGGACTGCAGGCTGCCGGGCGTCTCGTCGAGGTCGTAGTGCGTGTAGTGCACGCCGGCCTTGGGCTTTACGTACGCAAACGACGACTGCAACGGGTAGGAAAGCGACGGAAACGCGACATAACGGTTGCCGTTGAGCAGCGTCGGGTGATCGAACGCGACCGCCTCGGTCTGCAAAACGCCGTCGAAGCCGAGGCCGAGATCCGCCTTGCGCCCGTTGAGGACCAGCTGCGGCAGCCGGGCGTAAGGCGGCGTCACGGGCGCGTTGGGGTCCTGCAGCGTCTGCCAGTCCGACATGACCGCCTGGGCCGTCCAGTAGCGGTCGGCGTAATTCAGGTAGCCCAGGCGCGGCAGGTTGGTCTGCGAGGTGAGCGTCACCGAGTTTGCGAGGTCGCGGAAGTAGTCGTCGTCCGAGACCTTCTGCAGATCCAGCCCGCCCGTCACGCGTGGCATCAGACGCTGGGTGTGCTGCAGCAGCAGCGCGTAGCGGTCGCGGTCCGCCTCGTTGTCGCTGGGCAGGTAATCGGCCTTGGCGATGCCGCTGAACGAGGGCTCCAGATAACGGCCCTCGGTGTTCAGCATCAGCCCGCGGCGGGCGATGTAGCGCGGCGCCAGCGTCGCGTCGCGGTTGGGCGCGATGTTCCAGTAGAACGGCAGCGTGAAATCGAAGCCGCCCTGGCTCGTGGTGCCGACGATCGGCGGCAGGAAGCCGGTCTTGCGCCGGCCGTCGAGCGGAAAGTCCGCCCAAGGCGTGTACAGGATCGGCACGTCCTGGAACACCAGCGTGGCGTTGCGGGCGACGCCGACGTTGGTGGAGCGGTCCAGGCTCAGGTCGCCGACGCGCGCGTACCAGTCGGTGCGGTCGACCGGACAGGTGCTGAAGGTGGCGTTGGTGGCGCGCGAGCGCTCGCGGTCCAGGAACACCACCTCGTCGGCGCGACCCCGGGAATCGTTGATCGCGAGTTCGTAGCGGGGCTCCTCCATGCGCCCTTCGAAGCTCTCCAGATTGATGTTGAGCGACGGGCCCCGCACCTCGTCGCCGTCGCGCCGCAGCACCACGTTGCCCTCGGCGAAGACGTCCTGGCTCTGGGGATAGAAGATGATCCAGTCCGCGGCCAGACTGCGGTCGTCCTGGGTCAGCACCGCGTTGCCGCGCGCCCGCACCTCGGATTCGCCAACGCCCTCGAGCTCGTCGGCCTCCAGGGTGACCGGGCTCTCGCCGGCGGTTGGCGCCGGCTGGTCCGGAGGCGGGGCCTTGGCCGGCGCCTCGCGCGCGCCGGCGTCGGCGGGAGCCGCTTCGGCCGGCACCGCGGGAACCGTCGGCACGGCCGGCGGCGGCGAGGGCGATGCCGGGGCACGGGCAACCGGCTCGCTGGGCGCCGCGCGGGGCGCCGCGGTCGCCGACGGTGGCCTGGCGGCGTTGGCGGGCTCCGTCGGCGGCGGCTCGGCCACTGGTGCCGTGCCTTGCGCGGCGCGCGTTGCCGCTTGCGGCTCCGCGGGGCTCCCGGAAGCCGGGCGGCGCATCGCGCTCGGCGCGATCAGTTGCGGGTCCACCTCGAGCCGGGGCAGGCCCACGGGATCGGCCAGGGCCGGCGCGCTGAACATGGCGGCGATCGCCAGCGCCAGCGGTCGGTGCAGGAAGCGGTGCATGCGGGATTCGTCTTGTTCTGGGACCCTTTGCAAGATCCGTGGCGACACGGCCCGGCTGCGCGTCGGCCGCTGCGCCATGCAACCCACTGCGGCTGACCGCGACGCCCGCGTCGCGCGCTGCGATCGCGGCCTGCCGGGAGTTGTCGTTCCTGCTGCTAAAATCTCACAAACCCTGGGCCTCAGCAATGACTGGCGAGCGAGCGACGGATCGTGTAGGCGAGTTGAGCGCATGGCTGTCCGCCCACTTCGGCGGCGAGGCGGCAGCGCTGGCGCCGGCGTCCGCGGACGCGAGCTTTCGGCGCTACTTCCGCTTCAGCGCCGCGGGGCAGACCTGGATCGCCATGGATGCGCCGCCGGACAAGGAGGACACGGAGCCCTTCGTCCGCGTGGCGAAGCTGATGGCGCAGGCGGGACTGCACGTGCCGGCGGTGCATGCGCGGGACGCCGCCCGCGGGTTTCTGCTGCTGTCCGACCTCGGCACGCGGACCTACCTGGAGGCGCTGGCGGAATCGGACCCGGCGCCGCTGTTCGCGGATGCGACCGACGCCCTGATTCGCTGGCAGCTGGCCACCCGCCCCGGCGTGTTGCCGCCCTACGACGAGGCCCTCCTGCGGCGCGAGCTGGATCTGTTTCCGGACTGGTACGTCGGACGCCATCTCGGGCGCGAGCTCGCGCCCGCGCAGCGCGAGGCGCTGGCCGGGATCTTCCGCCTGCTGATCGACAGCGCGCTGGCGCAGCCGCGCGTCTATGTCCACCGCGACTACATGCCGCGCAACCTCATGGTCAGCGAGCCGAACCCCGGCGTGCTCGATTTCCAGGACGCCGTGGAGGGACCGATCAGCTACGACGTCGTTTCGCTGTTTCGCGACGCGTTCGTGAGCTGGGACGAGGCGCAGATCCTCGACTGGACGGTGCGCTACTGGGAAAAGGCGCGCCGCGCGGGGCTGCCGGTGGCGGCGGATTTTGCCGAGTTCTATCGCGCGTTCGAGTGGATGGGGCTGCAGCGCCATCTCAAGGTGCTCGGCATCTTCGCGCGGATCTGCTACCGCGACGGCAAGCCTCACTACGTCGGCGACACGCCGCGCTTCATCGCCTACGCACGCGCCTGCGCCGGCCGCTACCGCGAGCTGGCGCCGCTCGTCCGGCTGCTCGACGAGCTGGAGAGCCGCGCGGTGCCGGTCGGGTACACGTTTTGAAGGCGATGATCCTCGCCGCCGGGCGCGGCGAGCGCCTGCGGCCGCTGACCGATGAGGTGCCCAAGCCGATGCTGGACGTCGCCGGGCGGCCCTTGATCGAGTGGCACGTGCGGCGGCTGGCGGGCGCCGGCGTGCGCGAGCTGGTGATCAACCATGCCCATCTGGGCGAGGCGATCGAGCGGCATCTGGGGGATGGAGCGCGCTTCGGCGTCGCCATCCGCTACTCGCGCGAGGGCGAGGCGCTGGAAACGGCGGGCGGCATCGCGCTGGCGCGGCCGCTGCTCGGCGAGGCGCCATTCCTGCTGGTGAACGCGGACGTCTACACCGATTTTCCTTTCGTGGATCTGACTGCGTTCGCCACAGCGCTGACGGCGGAAACCGCCGACGCCTGCCTGGTGCTGGTCCCGAATCCGCCCCATCATCCGCAGGGCGATTTCGCGCTCGAGGGCGGGCGGGTGAAACTCGCGGCGTCGGGGCGCCTCACTTACTCGGGCATCGCTTTGATGCACCCGCGCCTGGTGGACGGCATCGCGCCCGGCGCGCGCGCCGCCCTCGGTCCGCGCCTGCAGGCCGCCGCGGCGGCGGGGCGGCTGATCGGGCAGCGCTTCGACGGTCTGTGGCTGGACGTCGGCACGCTCGAGCGGCTCGAGCAGGCGCGAGCCGCCGCGGCAGCGCACGCGCGTTGATGGCGATGGACGCCGACCAGGTCCGACGCGCCGTCGCCATCGAACCCGCCTGGGCGGAAGAGGCACGGACCGCCTGGCTCGCGCTGATGGATCTTTGCGTCTTCGGCGACGTCAAATCCTCGCGGCTCGGCGCCCTGACGCGCCTGCGCAAGCGGGCGCTCGAAACCGGCGAGCGGCTGCGCTCGGTGGCGGCGGCGCGCGACTGGATTCCGCACCCGCGCGAACAGCTCAAGAACGCGCTCGCCTCGGCGCTCAATCTGCGCGAGAGCCTGCAGAATCTCGGTGCGGCGGCGCGGGACGCCGACGGCGGCGCCGATCGCGAAGCGCTGGCGGCGGCGATCGGCCGCCTCGACCGGCTGGCGGCGGCGCTGGCGCCGCGCGAGAATGAGTGGGCGGCGCTGCTCGATGCCCAGTATCGCGACGCCCGCGATGACGCGGCGGACCCCGCCGCCGGGAAGGACTGAAATGGACACGACGACGAGGGACACGACGCCTTTCGTGGCGCGACGCCGCCGCCTGGCCGGGCTGCTGGACGGCGCGGTCGCGGTAATCGCGACGGCGCCGGAGCGCGTCCGCAACCGCGACGCGCTGCATCCGTTCCGCTTCGACAGCTACTTCTACTATCTCACCGGCTTCGACGAGCCCGAGGCCGTGCTGGTGCTGGCGGGCGGCGAATCGCCGCGCTCGATCCTGTTCTGCCGCACCAAGGACCCCGACAAGGAAGTGTGGGACGGCTTCCGCTGGGGCCCCGAGGCGGCGCGGGAGGCGTTCGGCTTCGACGAGGCCCGACCGATCGCCGAGCTGGACGCGGCGATGCCCGACCTGCTGGCGGACCGGCCGGCGGTGTACTGCGCGGTCGGCGCCGATCCGGCCTGGGACGCGCGCGTGATCGGCTGGATCAACGCGGTGCGGGTGCGCGTGCGCTCCGGCGTCGCGGCGCCGGAGGAGATCCGCGACGTCCGCGCCGCGCTGGACGAGATGCGCCTCGTCAAGGACGAGCACGAGGTGGGCGTGATGCGGCGCGCGGCGGTGATCTCCTGCGCGGCGCATCGACGCGCGATGGCCTTTGCGCGGCCCGGCGTTTTCGAGTACGAAGTGGAGGCCGAGCTCGTGCACGAATTTCGCCGGCGGGGCGCGCAGGCGCTGGCCTATTCGCCGATCGTGGCCGGCGGCGCCAACGCCTGCGTGCTGCACTATGTCGCCAACCGCGAGCGCCTGCGCGACGGCGACCTGCTGCTGATCGACGCCGGCTGCGAGCTCGACGGTTATGCCTCCGACATCACGCGCACGTTTCCCGTCAACGGCGCGTTCAGCGCCGCCCAGCAGGCGATCTACGAGCTCGTGCTGGCAATGCAGTCGGCCGCAATGCAGACGATCCGGCCGGGCGCGACCTGGAACGCGCCCCACGACGCCGCGCTGCAGGTCCTGGCGCAGGGCCTCATCGACCTCGGGCTCGTCGCCGGCAGTCCCGACGAGGTGCTGGAGAAGGAAACCTACAAGCCGTTCTACATGCACCGCACCGGCCACTGGCTGGGACTCGACGTGCACGACGCCGGCGATTACAAGCGTGCCGGCAGCTGGCGGCCGCTGGAGCCGGGCATGACCTTCACCGTCGAGCCCGGCTGCTACGTGCGCCCCGGCGACGGCGTGCCGGAGAAATTCTGGAACATCGGCGTGCGCATCGAGGACGACGTCGTCGTCACGGCCGGCGGCTGCGAGGTGCTGACCGCCGACGCACCGAAAACCATCGACGGACTGACGGCGTGGATGCGCGAGAGCCGTCGCGACGCGGCGTGAGCGCGGCGGCCCCGGCGACGGGTCTCGACGTCGACATCGCGGTCGTCGGCGGCGGCCCCGTGGGCTGCGCAGCGGCGCTGCTGCTCGAGCGCGCGGGCGCCCGCGTTGCGCTGGTCGACGCGCGCGAGTGGGCGCAGCCGCCGCGGGATCCGCGATTGCTGGCGCTGTCGTGGGGCAGCCGGCTGCTGCTGGAGCAGGCCGGGGCTTGGCGACTGCTCGGCGGGACGACGCCGATCGAGACGGTGCACGTTTCCGAGGCCGGCCGGTTCGGCCACACGCTGCTCACGCCGGCGGATGCCGGCGTGCCGACGCTCGGCTACGTGGTGGAGTTCGGCGACGTGCTGGCTGCGCTGCGGGAGCGCCTGCGACAGTCCGCCGTCGCGGTCAGCGACGGCTGCACCGTGGATGCCATCGCGCACGCGCCCGACGCGATCACGGTGGACGGGCCGAGGCCGATCCGCGCCCGCCTCGCCGTGCTGGCGGACGGCGGCGCGCACCTGGAATCCCTGGGGTTCGAGATAGCGGAGCGGCACTATCGACAGGCCGCCCTGGTGGCCAGGGTCGCGACGGATACGCCCTCTCGCGGACGTGCCTACGAGCGCTTCACGCCCGACGGTCCGGTGGCGTTGCTGCCCTGCGGAAATCGTTGGGGGCTGGTCTGGACCGCACCGCCGGAGCAGGCGGAAGCGTTGCGCGATCTTCCGGATCCGGCGTTCCTCGCGGCATTGCAGCGACGATTTGGCGAGCGCGCGGGACGTTTCACCGCGGTGCAGGAGCGCTCTGCCTACCCGCTGTCGCTGCGCTGGGCGCGGGACCCCGTCGGCGAGCGCTGCGTCCTGATCGGCAATGCGGCGCACGCGCTGCACCCCGTCGCGGGCCAGGGCCTCAATCTCGGGCTGCGCGACGCGGCGGGCTTGGCAGAGCTCGCGGTGCGCACTTCGCCAGCCGAATGGGGCAGCGCGTCATGGTTGGCCCGCTACCGCGCGGCGCGTCGCGTCGACGTCGGCGCCGGCATCGCCGTGACCGACGCCCTGGTGCGCGTCTTCTCGAACGATTTTCTGCCGCTGCGCGTGCTGCGCGATTTCGGTCTCGGGGCGCTGGGCTGCGTGAAACCGGCACGCCGCTTTCTGGCACGGCGCATGATTTTCGGCACCCGCGCCTGACTCTTGGCGGCAGCCCGGGCGTCAATCTTGCAGTCGTCGCGTGACGTGCATCGTTGCCGCTTTTCGAACGTCCTCCACTGTTCCTCGGGCCTGCCGGCGATCGGCGAATTTCGGCGAAGTTGGCGCTGACTGTCGTGTCGTGCCTCGGCGCCGTCGCGGTGTTCGTCGCGCGCCTGTGACAGCACCATTAACAAGCCTTTTGAAATCTTCCGCTGTCCAACCGATCCGGTTACAATCCGACCCTTTCCCCAAAATTTTCGTACCCGCTGACGCCCGTGCAGATCGGCCCGTATTCCCTCTCCGGCAATGTCATCGTCGCACCGATGGCGGGCGTCACGGATCGTCCCTTTCGCCAGCTCTGCCGGCGCTTCGGCGCCGGCCTGGCGGTCTCGGAAATGATCTCTGCCGATCCGGGCCTGCGGCTGACCGGCAAGTCCAGGCGTCGCGCCGACCATGCCGGCGAGGCCGCGCCCGTTTCGGTGCAGATTGCCGGCGCCGATCCGGCGATGCTGGCGGATGCCGCGCGCTACAACGTGGATCGCGGCGCGCAGATCGTCGACATCAACATGGGCTGCCCGGCCAAGAAGGTATGCAACGCCTACGCCGGCTCCGCGCTGCTGCGCGACGAGCCGCTGGTGACGCGCATTCTCGAGGCCGTGGTGGCAGCGGTCGACGTGCCGGTGACGCTGAAGATCCGCACCGGCTGGAATCCCGCGAACCGCAACGCCGTGCGCGTCGCGCACATCGCCGAGCGCGCGGGCATCCGGGCACTGGCCATTCACGGCCGCACCCGTGCCTGCGGTTTCGGCGGACATGCCGAATACGACACTATCGCCGAGGTGAAGGCCGCGGTCCGGATTCCGGTCGTCGCCAACGGCGACATCGCCGACGCCGAGACGGCGGCGCGCGTG
>DATIUV010000127.1:0-3305 GCA_035466595.1 Pelomicrobium sp. | reverse complement strand
TCGCGTACCGGCACGGTTTCCGCTGCCTCGGCCGGCGGCGGGGCCGCTCTGTCCCCGGTCACCGCTGCGGCAGTGTCCGTTGCGTTCGTGTCGGCGGGAGTTGCTTCAGTGTCCGGCGTCGGGTCGGCCGCCGCAGTGCTCGCGGCTGCCGCGGCGGCACCGCGCTGTTCTGCCTCGCGTTCCGCCTGGCGTTGTGTCTCGGCGCGCGCTTCCGCTTCCCGGCGCTCTGCCGCCGCTCGCCGCTCGCGTTCCGCGCGCAGGCGATCCTGCTCCACGCGCTCGCGCGCCTCGGCCAGCGCCTTCGTCGACGCGGCCAGCTCGGCACTTTGCGGATCGAGCTCGCGGGCCTCGGCGAGCAGGGCTTCGGCCGTGCTGAAGCGGGCGCCGTCGATTTCCGCGCGCGCCTGCAGCACGATCTTGCTCGCGACGACCGTCAGGCCCGTCTGCGCGGCGGCATTGCCGGGCTCGTTGCTGAGCGCGAGCTGGTAGTAGTAGCGTGCATTGTCGTTGGCCGGCGCGGTCAGGGACCCCTCCTCGAGCCGCTGCGCGGCCAGCGCGAGGACCTCGTCCACGCGACGGGCGCTGCGCGCATTTCGCAATTCCTCTTCGACGGCATCGAGCTCGCCGTTGCCGGCGATGCCGAGCGCTCGCGCATCGGCGATGGCCGTTGCCGCGTCCTCGAGCCGTTGCTCGCGGATTGACGACCTCGCGGCGTCCAGGTACGAGCGCAGCTGCATCTGCGACACCTGCGCGGTGAGGAAGGGCAGCCGCGCGTGATCCGGCTTCGCCTGCCGGACGCGCTCGAGCGCTGCGGCCGCGTCGTCGGTACGCCGTTCCAGCAATGCCGTTTCGGCCATGGCGAGCGCTTCGTCGAGCGTGGCGTCGAGTTCCGCCGCGGCGTAGGCATTGTCGGGCGCTGCATTGACGGCAGCCATGTAGAGTTCGATCGCGTTATTGCCTGGCGGGTTGAAGGTCTGACCGGCGTCGCGCGCAAGGCGCGCTTCTTCGAGCAGGTCGTCGACATTGACGGAGGGCTGCTCCGCGACGCTGCCGAAGTCCGGCGTTGCCTCGCTCACCGACGACGTGGCCGCCGGCCGCGGCGCGCTGGCCGCGGGCTCGTCGGAACCACCGAAGACCCAGAAACCGGCTGCCGCGATCGCCACGACGGCGACTGCCCCGATGCCGATCACTTTCGGGCTGAACGATGACGAGGGTCCGCCACTGTCTGCGGCGCCTGCGGGCGACGGTGCGGCCGTTTCGTGCTTCGGTTCCTGGTCCTTTTTCTTGCCCGAGATCGACCGGGTAACCGTCGAGACGAGGCCCGTCATCGTCTCCGTGAAACTCGAATCGTCGCCGAACGCATCGTCCAGCTCGCTGCTCGCCGCAAGCGACTGGCCCTTGCCTGCGGTGACGGCGGCGGGTTTTTGCGGCGGCGGTTTCGCCACGGGCGGCGACTTTTTCGCCGCGGGTTTTGCCGGGGCGGCCCTGGTAGGCTCGGGGCGCGCTTTCGGCTTCGGCGTTGCAGCGGAAGCCGCCGCGTTCCCTGTCGTCCGGAAGGCCGAATCCGGCGCTTCGAGATGGTGTTTGACCGACGCCTCGACCGCGAGCCGCGCCCGTCCCGGCGATACCGGTTTCAGCAGGAAGCGATAGACCTTGCCGCGGTTGATCAGGTCCATGAGCATGTCGCCGTCGTCGCGGCGGCCCGCGACGATGGCGACCAGGCGTTTCTTGAGACCTCGCAGGTGCTCCGTCAGTTTCTCGACGTTCTCGCCGACCATCGCCGCATCGACGACGGCGACGCCGACCTCGTTCCTGCGGACCGCTTCTTCCGCCTGCTTGAGCGTGTTCGCGTAGTGCACCTGGTGTACGCCGCGCGAGGAATCCCTGATCGTCGCCAGGAATTCCTGGTCCTTCGTGATGACCAGCACGTCGACGGTAGCGGCTCCGAGTGCAGCGGATGCGGAGATCTTCTTCGGATCCAGCGCGGGCATTTGTCCGGTCGCGTCGGTGATGATCGACGATCCGTTTTCGGACGTCTCCATGATGATGTGTTCGGAGACCGGCTCGTCCGGGTAGGCGCGGGTGTCGTTCGCCGACTCGGCGATCGCCATGAGGCGCGATCGCTGGGTGGCATTGTCGATCAGGCGCCGCAGTTCGGACGGATCGACGCCGCCGCGGATGACCTGGAAGACTTCCTTGTCGCCCACCAGCGCCTCGTTGCTGTCGCCGGCCAGCAGGATGCCGATGGTCTCGGGGGAGCGCTTCTTCGCTTCGCGCAGCGCCTCGGCGCCGCTCATGCCCGGCAGCTTCTGCGCCGAGACGATGACGTGGATGGGGGTTTGGCCGAGCGTGGTCAGGGCTTCCGAGCCTGAGGTGGCACAGTGCACCGTATAGCGATCGTCGAAGCCCGAGCTGAACCTGTCCAGCGTGGACTGCTCGCTATGCAGCAACAATACCTGGGTCCTGTAACGATCCAATGCCACCGGCGTCCTCCATCGGCCTTATGTCTGGTTGCGTACGAGTTCCTTGCGTCGACGCAGTATATCGCCCGGTTTTCCGTTAAATGTCGCTGCGCGCCGACATATTCCTTAATCTGTGACGCGCAGCACAGTCAAAGTGCAGGGCGCGTCACAGTCGGGTTTCGGGCGGTTCAGATGGTTTCGTGGGATACGGTTTCCGGGCCGCCCGGCAGCCCTTCCTGGCCGCGCAGCTCGCCTGCAGGATCGGATCTCGAGGTGCGATCGCCTGCCGCGGGTCAACGGCGTTCGCTCACCTCGGTTTCGAGGCTGGCGAGGGCGTCGTCGAGCGGCATCACCTTCTGTTGCCCGGAGCCGAGGCGGCGCACGGCGACGGAACGATTCTCCACCTCGCGCTGGCCGACGGCGAGCAGCACCGGCACCTTGGCGACACTGTGCTCGCGCACCTTGTAGGAGATCTTCTCGTTCCTGAGGTCCGCTTCCGCACGCAGGCCGCGCGCTGCGCAGGCGGCGACGACTTCGCGCGCATAGTCGTCCGCATCCGAGGTGATCGTCAGCACCTTGACCTGCACCGGCGCGAGCCACAATGGCAGGTTGCCGGCGTGGTGCTCGATCAGGATGCCGATGAAGCGCTCCAGCGAGCCGAACATCGCCCGGTGCAACATCACCGGCAGGTGCTTCTCGCCGTCCTCGCCGACGTAGGTGGCGCCGAGGCGTCCCGGCATGTTCAGGTCCACCTGCAGCGTGCCGCACTGCCAGTCGCGGCCGATGGCGTCGCGCAGGACGAACTCGAGCTTCGGCCCGTAGAACGCGCCTTCGCCGGGGTTG
>DATIUV010000126.1:0-7427 GCA_035466595.1 Pelomicrobium sp. | reverse complement strand
TCATCGGCCCGCGGGTCTTAACCTGCGCCTCGGTGCCGGACCAGAATTCGGCGTACTTGACGTCGGGCGGCTCGACGTTGCGCACCACGCGCGGCGTGATCAGGAACACGATCTCGGTCTGCCGATTGTCGTCGGCGGTGTTGGAAAACAGCCTGCCGACCACGGGCACGTCGCCGATGAACGGCACCTTCTGCACGGTCGTCGTCTGCAGGTTCTGGATCAGGCCCGCGAGGATCGACGTTTCGCCCTCCTTGAGCCGCAGCACGGTGGTGGCGTTGCGCGTGCTCACCTGGATCACGCTGGTGCCGTTGGCCGTCGGCGGCAGCCGCTGGAAGGTGCTGACCTCGAGGCCGATGCGCAGCCCGACGTCGGTGTTCAGGTGCACCGCCGGCTCGAGGTCGAGCTTGATGCCGACGTCGATGTACTGCACCTGATCGGTCACCACGGGCGTCCCGGTCGAGGGCGTCACCACCGCCGAGATCACGGGCACGCGATCGCCGATGTGGACCTTGGCCTTCTCGCGATTGCGCACGCGCACCTGCGGCCGCGCCAGCAGCCGGGTATCGGCGTCCTCGGCCTTGAGCGTGGCGATGAGCCCGCGGTCCACCGTGATCGTCGAGGAGCTCAGGTTGTCGAAGGTGTTCTTCAGTGTGCCGCTGGGCCCGGTGAAGGTGGTGGGCCACTTGATACCGAGGTCGAGCAACCGTTGCGTGTTGACTTCCAGCACCTCGATCTCGAGCAGCACCTCGGGCTCGGCCAGGTCCTGCGTCACGATCAGCCGCTCGGCCAGCTCGACCGCCTCCGGCGTGTCGCGCATGATGAGCAGGTTAACGCGCTCGTCGACGAACACGTCCTTGGTCTTGAGCACCGTCTTGATCATGTTGACGGTCTGCTTCGGGTCCGCGTTGCCGAGGTAGAAGCTGCGGATCACGAGATCCTGGTGCTCCTTGGTCTTGGCCGGCGTCGCGGGATAGATCATCACCGTGTTGTCGCTGATGATCTTCTTGTCGAGCTGCAGCGGCGACAGGATCAGGTCGAGGGCGTCCTCGACGCGCACGTTGCGCACGAACACGGTGGTGCGCGCGTCGCCCTTGACGTCGCGGTCGAAGATGAAATTGATGCCCGCCGTGCGCGACAGCGCCTCCAGCACCATCTTGAGGCTCGCGTCGCGGAATTCCAGGGTCACCGGCTTGGTCAGGCTCGACTTCAGCGCCGGCACCGCGAACGCCTCGCCGCGCCGCTTGGCGGCGAATTCGCGCTCGAGACCACGCGCTCCCGGGTGGCGCGGGTTCTCCTTGAGCACCTGGTCCACCAGCGCGCGCGCCGCGGCGTAGTCGCCCTTCTTCGCTTTTTCCCCGGCGGACTCGAGCATCGACGCGTGGCGCCGCTCGGCCTCGAGCAGGCGCAGGCCCGCGCTGGCGCGCTCGTCGCCGGGCTTCAGCGCCAGCGCCTGCCGGTAGAGATTCTCCGCGTCGGCCCAGCGGCCGGCGACGCGCGCGTTGTCGGCGTCTGCCGTGAACCGGGCAACCAAGTCGTTGAGCCGGCGATAGTACGCCTGCCGCACCTCGGCGCTGCCCTGCTCCTCGTCCGCGGCCTTGGCCAGCAGCGCGAGCGCCTCGTTGTAGCGCCCCTCGTCCCAGAGCCGCGACCCCTCCTGGTAGTTGCGGTTGTCGAGCGGCGAGGCGCAGCCCGCGAGCGCGAGCAGCATTGCGAGGACCGTGAGCCTTGCGGCGAAGCCGATGTCGATCTTCATTCCGTCCGTCCTATGGCGAGCGTCTGCTTCTGCTGCAGCGGGATGTAGGTGAACTCGATCGCGCCACCGCTGATGGCATCGACGCGATAGGTGTCGTCGATCACGTCCCCCGCGCGCACCGTGACCAGATCGTCGCCACGCGAAAGAAAATAGGTGCCCTCTTCGCCGGTCTCGGCTAGGCGGCCGACGTAGCGGAACGGCAGCGGCGGGGCGGTGGGCTTCGGCGGCAGCGGCGGAGGTGCGGCGACGACCGGCGGCGGCGGAGGCGGCGGCGTGTACCACGAGCGGCTGCCGAAGAGGTCCGCTCCCGGCGGCGGAGCCGCGCGGCGGTTCAGCGCCTCGAGATCCAGGACCGGCTGCTCGGCGGCACGCGGCGCGGCCGCGCCGCGCTCGGGGCGCGCCACCGGCTCGACGACGTCCGCCGAGGGCCCGTCCTTGCGGCTGCTCTGGGTGGCGGTCGCGAGCAGCGTCAGCGCCAGCGCGGCGCCGAGGAAGACGTGACGGGGGCGCGGCGTCTTCACGGCTTCAATGTCCCGAGACGTATAGCGCGAACCGGAGCTTGGCGCTCACGCGCCCCTCCGACACGGACTTGCGCTCGAACTGTACCTGCTCCAGCGCCATGACCGGCACCGCCTCCAGCGCGCCGCCGATGAAGCGCCGCAGCGCCGGATACGGCCCCTCGACCGGAAGCGTCACCTGGTAACGCATCAGATCCAGATCGGCCATCCGCGACAGCCGGTATTCGCCCTGCGCGAGCGTGAGGCCCTCGGCCTGCGCGACGAGATACACCGCGGCGAGCAGGTCGGCCACCGTGCCCTTCGGCACGAAGAAATCGTGGAAGCGATCGAGTTGCCGGCCGGGGTCGCTCTCGCGGCCGATGCCGGCCTCCATGCGTCGGTAGGCCGCGGCACGGTCCAGCGCCGGCGCTTCCCGGGCCGCGTCCACCCGCCGCTCCAGCGGCGCGATGAAGGCGACCTGGAAGGCGATTCCGAGCCCGATCAGCGCCAGCGCCGCGCTGGTCGCCCAGCCCGCCCAATGGCGATGGAGGTGCCACAGCACGCGCTTCACCGTGCCTCCCGCCATTGGGCCGCGAGGCGAAACACATAGGGGCGCTGCGGGTCATCCTGCCGCACCTCGTGGCTGAGCAGATGGACGCCGTCGACGGTGCGGCCCGCCTCCAGCCGCACCATGAACGCCAGCACGGACGGATAGTCCCGCGCCTCGCCAGTGATGTTGACGAGCCCCTTCTGCGTGTCAGGCTGCAGGGCCAGCAGCGCCGCGTCGCGGTCCTCGGTGAGCGAGCGCTCGAGCCCGGCGAACAGCGTATTCCAAGGCAGCGTGAGATCGGCGATCACGTTGCGCGCGGCGCGGACGCCCGCGCCCGCCTCCGGGCCGGCCGCCGCCATGCGCGGGCCGCCCGCCGGATCCGCCTCCGGGCGTTCGAGGCGCGCCAGTTCGCGGCGCAGTTCCGCATAGCGCCAGCCGGCGTCGAAGAGCACAAACGCGGCGACCGCGAGCAGCGCCACGACCGGCCACAGCGGCGGCCGCGCGCGGAAATCGAGCTCCAATCGTCGCATCACGGCCGCGCCCCGCACATCGCCATCGCGCACCGCCCGGCGCCTCCCAGGGCGACGGACGCGGGCGCGGCCGACAGGTCCAGCAGGGTCAGCTCCTGCAGCAGCGAACCGCCAAGCGCATCGGCGCTCGCCACGCGCCGCGAGCTCACCGCGCCCCAGCGCCCCCCCGAGAACGCGGCCAGCGACAGGCGTCCCGGCTCGGCGACGGCCAGGCAGCCGTTTGCGTCGAGCTGCCCGCTCGCGGCGTTGTAGGCCGCCACCAGGTAAGGCCGCACGGAGTCGACGCGCAGCCGCGCCGATTCCAGCACCGCCGTCAGCGCATCCAGCAGCGCGCCGTCGGTCGCGCACGCAAGCGCCGGCTCGCCGTAGCCGGGCTCCGCCAGCGCGATCTCCCAGCCGGCCACCGTGCCGCCAAAAGTGGCCGCGAGCAGGTTGCGCGCCTGCAGCCGGCGCTCGGCAGGACGCACCACCTGCTCGTTCCAGGGCACCAGAACGTAGCGCACGAAGTGGTTGGACAGGATCACATGCGCACGCTTCGCGCCGCGTGCCCAGTCCGGCAGCGCGGCCCGCAGCGCATCCAGCGCCGGTCGCCACGGCGGCGCATCGACCGCGGCCGCGCAAGCGATCTCCGCCGCGCGCGCCTCGCCGTTGCCGCCCGTGCCGCGGGCGAGCTCGACGCGGTCCGGCGCGAGTCCGATGCGCAGCCCTTCGCGGCGAAGCGGCGCGCCTACGCGCGCGACAAGGTCATTCAACGAAAGTGACACGGTTGATTTCCTGCAACGTGGTTTCGCCGGCGCGCACGCACTCGAGGGCGGCCTGGCGCAGGAAGTGGGTGCCGTTCTTCGCCGCCGCCTTGCGCAGCGCCCGCACCGGCTCGCGCTTGACGATCAGCTCGCGAATCTCGTCGTTGAGCTGGAGCAGCTCCGCCAGGGCCTTGCGCCCGCGGTAGCCGGTGCCGCGGCACTTCCCGCAGCCGCGCCCCGTGCGGAAGCGGAAATCCGCGACCTTCTCCGGCTCGAGTCCCGAGGCCCTCAGCAGCTCGTCGGCGGGTCGGTCGTCGGCGGCGCAGTCCGGACAGACCAGCCGCACCAGCCGCTGCGCGGCGATGCCGTTCATGGCCGAGACGAACGCGTACGGGTCGACGCCCATGTGGGCGAAGCGGCCGATCACGTCGAAGACGTTGTTGGCGTGGACGGTGGTGAACACGAGGTGGCCGGTAAGTGCCGCCTGCACGGCGATCTGCGCCGTCTCCGGGTCGCGGATCTCGCCGACCATGATCTTGTCCGGGTCGTGCCGCAGGATCGAGCGCAGCCCGCGCGCGAACGTGAGTCCCTTCTTCTCGTTGACGGGAATCTGCAGGACGCCCGAGAGCTGGTACTCGACCGGGTCCTCGATGGTGACGATCTTGTCCTGCCCGCTGTTGATCTCGCTGATCACCGCGTACAGCGTCGTGGTCTTGCCGCTGCCCGTGGGTCCGGTAACGAGCACCATGCCGTAGGGCTCGTTGCACAGCTTGCGCAGGGCGGCGATGGTGGGCGCGTCGAAGCCGAGATAGTCGAGCCGCAGGCCGCGGACCTGGTCCGCGAGCGCCTGCTTGTCCAGGATCCGCAACACCGCGTCCTCGCCGAAGATGCTCGGCATGATCGAGACGCGGAAATCGATACCGCGTCCCTTCACCGCCACTTTGAAGCGGCCGTCCTGCGGGATGCGGCGCTCGGCGATGTCCAGCTCCGCCATGACCTTGATGCGCGAGATCACCTGCTCGGCGATGTCAACGCCCTGCACCGAGCCCACGGGCACCAGCACGCCGTCCATGCGGTACTTGAGCGTAAGGCCGCTGGCGGTGCTCTCGACGTGGATGTCGCTGGCATAGGACTTGAGCGCATCGTAGAGGGTCGAGTTCACCAGTCGTACCACCGGGCTCGTGTCCTCGCTGATGCTTGCAAGCGAGAGCGACTCGACGGCGCCGTCCTCGGCGTCGGCTTCGCGCGCGCCGCCGGCCAGAACGCCGTCCATCGCCCGCACCGACTCCTCGTAGCGCGAGAGGTAGGCGGCGATGTCCGACGGGTGCGCGAGGTACCAGGTGAACGCCTCCTGCACGTGCTCCTCGACCCAGGCGCGGACAGCCGGTGCGAAGGGATCGCCCAGCGCGACGCGCAGACAGCCTTCGCCATCGCGGAACGGGATGCAGCCGCGGTGGGACGCGTCCGCGAAGGCGATCACGTCGAAGGCGGGCGCCAGCTCGTGCAGGTCCCCCATCGCCAGCGCCGGGCAGTGCAGAGTGACGGCGAGGCTGGCAATGAACTGCTCCTGCGGCAGACCGAGCGCCGTCTCCAGCATCTCGAGCACGGGCCGGCCGGTGCGTCGGGCTTCTTCCCGGGCGGCCCCCAACGCCGCCGGCGCAATCGAGACGCCCTCGATTTTCTCGCTCAAATTCATCGGGCTGTGACCGTTTCTGCGGGTGCCTTCTGACCCTTTTCCTATCATAGGGCAAACCGACCCGCTACCGGTGCGACATCACGCCGCACCCGGACGGGAAATCTTTGTTTTTTTATTAATTCTTCCTGAACGTCGCGAGGGAGCGCACGCCGGCCGCGCAGCGCGCCCCTACTGGATGCTTCCGGCCAGCTCAAATATCGGCAGATAGAGCAGCAAGACTATGATTCCAATAACAATTCCGATCGCGGCCATGAGCAATGGTTCGAACAGCCGGGTGACCCAATCGATCCACCGCGCTGTCTCGTCCTCGTAGAACTGCGCGGTGCGCTCGACCATCTGACCCATCCGCCCGCTGCGCTCGCCCACCCGCAGCAGCCGTACCGCCACCGCTGTCGTGAGTCCTTGGTCCTGCATCGCCTGGGAGACCGATTGGCCCTCGCGGATGCGGGCCGCGGCCCGCTCCATCCCCGAGCGCAGCGCCGGCGAGAGCAGCCCCCCGGCCATATCGAGTGCGGAGACCATCGGTATCCCACTGCGAAGCAGCATGCCCAGTGTGCGATAGAAGCGTGACAACTCATAGATCTTGAGGCGCTCACCGATCACCGGAAGGTCCCACAGCCTGGGCACGACGCGTTGCCGGAACGAAGGGCGCGTGACCCCGTACGCCGCGAGGGCAACCACGGCCGCCAGCAAGGCGAGCACCAAGGCTCCCTGCGACTCCATCGCCGAGCCCCAGGCCATCAGCACCCGTGACAGGAAAGGCAGATCGCCGCCGATGTCCTCGTAGATGCGGCTGAACTTGGGCACGACATAAAACAGCAGGAACACCGTCACCAGCGTGCCGATGCCGAGCAGCAGGAACGGGTAGATCGACGCGGACACCACCTGGCGCTTCACGCGCTCCACCTGCGTCTGGTATTCGACGTAGCGCGACAGGGCTTCCTTGAGGTCGCTGGTCTTCTCGCTCGCCCGCACCGTGGCGATGAAGAGCATCGGAAACGTCTGCGGAAACTGCTCCAGGGCGTAGGACAGCGTGCGCCCCTCGTAGAGATGCTGCAGCACCTCGCGCAGCAGGCGGCCGGTCTGGCTGCTGTGCTCCTTCTCCGCCAGCGTCTCCAGCGCCTCCACCATCGGCAGTCCGGCGTCGAGCAGCGAGATCAGCTCCTGGCTGAAGAGGACGAGCGGGAAGCGGTCGCGCCGGGGCCACCATCGCGACACCGCCAGGCCGGCAGCCCGGCGCACCGAGAGCACGTCGAGCCCCTGCCGCGCAGCCTGCTGCGCGGCGTCATCCCGATCCGGCGCATCGCAGACGACGGTGACGACGTCGCCGCTCGCGCGCAGTGCCTTGACGAGATAGCGCATCGTGGGCGGGCAGTCAGTTGGTGATGTCGGCGTCCTCGCCCGAGCCGCCGGGTTGGCCGTCGCGGCCGAGAGACAGCAGATCGTAATCGCGTCCGCCCTGCCCGGGATTGCGGTAGACGTAGGCCCGGCCCCAGGGATCGGGCGGCGCTTCCTTCTTGAGGTAGGGGCCGTCCCAACGTGGCTCGTTCTGCGGCCGCTCGGTCAGCGCCTTCAGGCCCTGCTCGGAGCTCGGGTAGTGCCCGGTGTCGAGCCGGTAATGGTCGAGCGCCTTCTCGAGCGCGTCGATCTGCGCCTTC
>DATIUV010000125.1:0-8694 GCA_035466595.1 Pelomicrobium sp. | reverse complement strand
GAGTACCGCAAGCTGGTGCCGGCGACCCTCGCCGCGTACGACGGCAAGTACCTGGTGCGCGGCGGCCGCTGCGAGACGCTGGAGGGCGGCTGGGCGCCGGAGCGCATCGTCGTGCTGGAGTTCCCGGACATCGACCGCGCCAAGGCCTGGTGGTCGTCCGAGATCTATCGGGAGCCGAAAGCGATGCGCGATCGCAGCGCGAGGAGCCGCATGATCGTCGTCGAAGGCGTGCCGCCCGCCGCCTAGGCCGACCGCCCGCCACGATCGGCTAAAATAACGCTTTCCGCCGCGCCGCCGACGCCCATGCTCCGCCGCTTCGCCCGCCGCAACCGCCGTCTCGCCCTCGGCCTCGCCGCCCTGGCGCTGGTTTCGCTCGGCGTCGCGCCGTTTACGCACGGCACCGCGGCGAAGCTCGCGGCCGCCGGTGCGCAGGACTTCTGCGGCACCCCGCCGGCGGGCTACGTCCCGGCGGGCGGCAAGGCGCCCGCCGGCGGCCATGCGCCCCTGTGCCCCGTCTGCGTCGCGTTCTCCGCCACCGATACGCTGTCGCCGCCGACGGCCACCGCTGCGCTGCCGACCGTCAAGCAGGATCGGGCGGCGACGCTGCACCAGCCGGCGACCGCGTTCGTCGCCGATCCGTCCGCCCTCACCCCGCCTTCCCACGCGCCGCCGGCGCGCGGCTGATCTCTCCACCTGCGTGAAGGGCCGCCGCCGTCCCCCGGGGACGGCTGCGATCGTCGTTGGATCGTTCGCAAAGGAAATGCAAATGCTGAAGAAGCTCCTCTCCGTCTTTTCATTCGCGGCGCTGGCCGCGACCGCCGGCGTCGCGCTGGCGGACGCCACCGTGCAGAAACCGTGGTCCCGCGCCACACCGCCCACCGCCAAGAACGGCGCTGCTTTCATGACCATCCAGGGCGGCGGCGCCGGCGACCGGCTGGTCTCCGCCAGCACCCTGGTGTCCGAGCGCGCCGAGCTGCACACCCACATCATGGAAGGCGACGTCGCCAGGATGCGCGAGGTGCCGGCGATCGACGTGCCCGCCAACGGCGCGGTCGAGCTCAAGCCCGGCAGCTACCACGTGATGCTGATCGGCCTTAAGGCGCCGCTGAAGGAAGGCGGGACCTTCCCGCTGACGCTCAAGTTCGAGAAGCAGGGCGCGGTCACCGTCGACGTTCCGGTCAAGGCGCTCGGCGCGATGGGCGACATGGGCGGCCACGGCATGCAGCACAAGGGCCACTGAGCCCGAAGCGCGGCGGCGCTCGCCGCCGAACCCGCCGGCGGACCGGCGGTCTTAATCGCCGTAACGGAGATTCATCGATGCAACAACCCGCAATCATGCTGGTTGCGGCGCTGGCCCTGACGCTGGGCCTCGCCGCCTGCGACGGCGGCAAACCGTCTGCCAAGTTCGCCTCCAGCGACATCACCGGCGCCGAGTTCGCGCAGGCTTTCACGCTGACCGACCACAACGGCGAGCGCCGCAGCCTGGCGGACTTCAAGGGCAAGGCGGTGCTGCTGTTCTTCGGCTTCACGCATTGCCCGGACGTCTGCCCGACGACGCTGGCGCGCGCGAAGCTCGCGTTGCAAAAGCTCGGGCCCGACGCGTCGAAGGTGCAGGTGTTGTTCGTTTCGGTCGATCCCGAGCGCGACACGCAGGAGGTGCTGAAGGGCTACGTCACCGCGTTCGACCCCAGCTTCGTCGGCTTCACCGGCACGCCGGAAGAGATCAAGCAGGTGGCGCAGGACTTCCGCGTCATCTTCCAGAAGTCCAAGGGCGACGGCCCGAACGACTATTCCGTCGATCACTCGACCCAGACCTACGTCTACGACCCGCAGGGGCGGATCCGCCTCTACATCAGCCACGCGCAGGACGTCGACGCCGTCGTGCACGACCTCAAGCTGCTGCTCGACGGCGCCTGAGGCGGTCGGCGACTCCGCCCCGCAGGTCTTCGCCGGCGAAGCCTGTACCGTGCCGCGACTCGAGGCCGCAAACCAATGGGTCCGGTCATTCCGGCGGAGGCCGGAATCCAGGGTTTTGACTTGAGGATTTTCTGGACCCCGGCCTACGCCGGGGTGACGAACAATCGCTCGCCCCTGCGCCGGGGGCGAACGAAGCAATGCGCCGGGGGCAAACGAAGCAATGCGCCGGGGTGACGAACATCATCGTCATTCCGGCGAAGGCCGGAATCCAGCGTCTTTGACTCATCACTCAATCGACGGGTCTGCTTTGCGTCGAATCCTGGACCCCGGCCCCCGTAACGCGGTACGGGGCAGGCTCCGCCAGGGTGACGACAAGGGGGTCGTCATTCCGAGGCGGCCTGCGCCCGGGCAACGCGACACCGGTTACCGATCGTTATCCGCCGAGCGCCTTGCGCAGCGCCGGGTAGTCGACCTTGGCGTTGTGGCGCGCGTCGAGGGGGATGCGCTCCAGCACAATGACGTCGTCGAGCTGCGCCCAGGCGAGCGCGGCGCGCAGCGCCTGCGCGTCCGGTCGCGCGCCCGGCGGCCCTTCGACGGCGAGCAGACGGCGGCCGCCGTCGCTCAGCAGCGCGGCCCGCCGCACGCCGGGCAGCTGCTGCGCCGCGCACTCCACCGCGAACGGATAGAGCACGCCACGTTCGTCCTCGACGCGCGCGCCGGCGCGGCCCATGAGCCACAGCCGCCCGTCGGCGTCGAGCCAGCCGAGGTCGCCCGTGCGGTGCCAGCGCGCGTCGCCGACGTCGAACTTGGTCTCCTCGTCGCCGATGCCGTCGAGGTAGCCGCGCACCACGTGGGCGCCGTGCACGACGATCTCGCCGACCTCGCCCGGCGCCATACTTAGGGCGTCGAACGCAGCCGCTGACAAACGCCCCAGCGGCGCGCCGCAGCGCGCGCGCACGATGCGCAGCGCGATCTCCCGAACCGGAGCGCCCGCGAGCAGCCCCTTGCCCGCGCGCATCGCGTCCATGTCCGTGTCCGCGATGGCGGAAGCGTCGACGTGCGCAATCGGCTCCGCCTCGGTGGAGCCGTAGACCGCGGTCACCTCCGCGTTCGGGAAACAGCGCCGCGCGCGCTCGAGAAAGTTCGGAAACACCGGCGCGCCGCCGACGAAGACCCTGCGCATCGCCGCGACCGGCGTGCCGCTCGCCTCGACGTGATCGCACAGCCGTTCGAGGAACGCCGGCGAGGCCGCCGTGCGGGTCGCGTGGGTCGCGGCGAGCTGGCGCACGACCGGCGCCGGCTCGATGGCGCCGACGCGACGCAGGTCCGCGTCCGGCAGCACGGTGGTGACGCCGGAGGCGAGGTTCGCCAGCACGAACACCGGCAGCGTGGTCAGGTCGCGCTCGCCGGCTTCGTAATGGAGGTGCCTCGCCAGGACCGCGTGCTGCGCCAAAAGGAAGCCGTGGCTGCGCACCACGGCCTTCGGCTCGCCGGTGGAGCCGCTGGTGAACGTGATCAGCGCCGGGTGGTCGGCGTCGACCGGCTCGACGCGCGCACGCGGCGCGGCCCCGACGTTGATGTCGGTCGCACCCGGCACCCAGCCGCCGCAGCTGAACTTGCGTGGGATCGCGCGCAGCGCGGGGACGACGAGGCGCAGCCAGTGCGCGCGCCGGCTGGCGAAAAGCGCCGCGGGCGGCCGGCGCCGGCAGCAGCGCGCGACGTGGTCGCGACCGGCGGATGGATCGAGGAATCCGGCGACGCCGCCGATGCGCAGCAGCGCGAGCAGGAACACGTACAGCGTCGCTGCCATCGGGTGAACGATCAGGACCGTATCGCCGCGGTCGACGCCCCGCTCCCGCAGCAAACCGGCGACGCGCGCCGTCTCGCGTTCCAGGCCGGCGAAAGTGAGCGCCTGCAGCGCATCCGCCGCCCCTTCGATGATCGCCGGCGCGTCGGGCCGCTCGGCGGCCTGGCGCCGCAGCACCTCGACCAGGTTCATGCGCCGGCGAGCCGTCTCGCAAACAGCGTGTAGCGCCGCATCACCTGCCCCGACGCGCGGCTGATCTTCGTCGAGACGTTCTCGTCGAGCATCAGCGCGTGGATCGCCCGTGAATAGCCAAGCGCGCGGCCGGCGGCGCGGGCGTGCGCAACGAGCAGGCCGCCAAGACCATGCCCCTGCATCGCCGGCAGCACTGCTAGCGACTTCAGCACCAGCGTGCGCGGGGCGGCGCCGAGGCGCTGCGCCTCCAGCAGGTCCGGGTAGCAGAAGATGAAGCCGGCCGGCTCGCCGTCGACCTCGGCGATCAGGTTCACCTCGGGCACGATGCGCTCGCGAAACGGCAGATACTGCGAAAGGAAATCCGCTTCCGCCAGCGGCGTGTACAGGTAGTTGCGGGCGAAGCCCGCGACCGACAGCCGGAAGATGAGCTTGAGTTCGTCGTCGAAGCGCGCCGGATCGAGCGCGCGCAGCCGCACGCCCGCCGGCAGCGGCTTCGGCGCCGGATCGCGGGAGAGGTCGGCGAACAGCAGCGAGTGATAGCGCGCCAGCGGCACGAACCCGGCCGCCTCGAACCAGAGCGGCCACTCGAGCGGATTCCACGGCTCCAGCAGGAACGGGGGGTCGGCGCCGAAGTCGGTGACCAGCCGGTAGCTGCGCCACGTGTTGCCGTCCATCGGGCCCGCCGCCAGCGTGCAGCCGGCGCCCGCCAGCGCGGCGGCGGCGGCATCGAGCACGGCGCGCGCGGAGCCTTCGTCGGCGGCGGCAAAGTGCCCCACCGCGCCGAGCTTCTCGCCCGCGAGCGGGGGCGCGTCGCGCCACCAGACGGAGCAGCGCGCACGCAGCTCGCCGTTCTCTACGCAGACGAAGTGCGCGTCCGGCCGGTGCCGGTCGAGCTGCTCCGGCGGCACCGCCGTGAGATCGCCGGCGAACGCGAGCGCCTCCGGTTCGGCGGGCAGCGCGACGCGGATCACTTCGGCCATAGTGCCTCCACCAGGGCGAAGGGGATCAGTCCCAGCAGGCTCGCGACGGCGCCGACCGCGCCCTGCACCCACCAGCGCTCGGGGCTCTCCAGGCGGTGGCGCACCGTGCGCCACGCGCCACGGAACAGGTACACGGTCGCCACCACCACGGGCAACGCCGCCAGTGTCAGCACGACCTCGGTGAGGGCGAGCTGACGCATGACCACGTAGGGCAGGAACATCACCAGCCACGCCAGCGAGCCGATCGCGAGCGGCGCGCGCTGCGGCGCGTGGCGCGGGTAGTCGATATGAATCTGGATGTGGCCGATCGCCGCCAGCTGCGCCGCGTAAGCCAGCGCGTTGAAGTAGAGCAGGTCGGCGCCGCGCTCGTAGCTCGCCGCCGCCAGCCACAGGAGGCCCACGGCGTTGGTGGCGACGATCGCGAGCACGTTGTGGTAGACCTCGAGCTCGCGGCGCGCGCGCTGCCACAGCACGACGTAGGTCAGGAAAGCGATCAGCGGGAACGCGAGCCAGCGCCATCCGCCCAGCGCCCAGAACACGTAGCCCACCAGCACTACCGCGACGAGCCCGGTCAGGTCGAGCGTGGTGAAGCGGCGCCACACCGCCACCACCAGCGCGAAGCCGCCGATGAACGCCAGGCTCGAGGCGAGCCCCGCGGCGGAGGCGTCGATGAACGCGTCCAGCAGGAAGAACGCGATCAGCGGCAGCAGCAGGTTGTCGATGCCGCGCCAGGCCACCGCCTCCAGCAGCATGGTGAGGAAGCCCAGGTTCAGGCCGATCAGCAGCGTCTCCGCGCGGCCGACCTCGGTGAAGAGCAGCAGCGGCACGTGCGCGGCGAGGAACGCCACCATGAAGAACGCGATCGAGCCCTCGACGCTCTTGGCGCCGCCATCGGCGGTGGCGAAGCGCCGGAAACCGTAGCGCACGCCGATCAGCGCCGCGGTGGCGTCGGCCAGCGTCAGGATCAGGATCGGAATGCCGTAGAGGATGGGATCGCCGTCGGAGAGCCAGAACAGCAGCACGACCGCCACCGGAAAATAGAGCTCGCCGCCCGAGGGTCGCGCCACGGCGAACACGACGTCGCCGACCGTGTCGCGCATGGCATCGACGCGCTTCACCGCGATCAGGCCGCCGGCCGCCAGCACCCCGAGCACCACGACCGGCCAGGTCTCGTGGAAGAGCCACGGAAACGACAGCGTCACGACGCCCATCACCAGGTGCAGCGCCTTGCGCGTGAGCTCCGGGTGCGGCTGGCGGCGCACCTGCCACGCCCGCAGACCGACGAGGAGCAGTGCAAGGATCGCGAGCACGAGCGCGATACCGGCGAGCGGCGACACCGTCAGAGCACCTCCTCGACGACGAGATCGCTGTAGAAGAACGCCTTGTCCTCCGCGAGCAGCCGCTGTGCGAGCTCCGTCTGCGGCGCGAGCCGCTCGGCGAGCGATTCCGGCCGGTGGCGCGGCGCCAGCATGTTCCAGTAGAGCAGCCGACCGCCCGGCCGGGCGGCGTCCAGCAGACGGCCGAGCAGCGCCTCGTAGTTCTGCGGCGACATGTACTCGAAGATATCCGACAGGTTGAAGCGGTCGATGGAGCCCGGGCCGGCCATCTCGAGGAACTCCTCCACCGAGGTCCGGCCCCACTCGATGCGGTCGATGCGGTGGCGGATGGTTTCGAAGAACTCGGGGCGCAACGCGAGCGGCAGCGCGCCGCCGTGGGTGCCGGTCAGGATCCAGTTGAGGTAGGGGTTCGCCGCCGGGTCAAGCGTAGTGAGCGCGTGGCGCGTGCGGCGCAGGATGCGCTCCGACACCGGCCCCTCGACGTACTGGAAGAAGCTCTTGTCGCGGCCGAAGCGCCCCATGACGAAGCGCGAGAAGAACAGCCGGAACATGAGCCGCCAGCGCCAGTTGTCCCAGCGCCTGGCGTAGAAGTGCTCGCGCGCGTCGCGCTCCTTCGGGTCGAGCAGCGCCTCCACCGTCGCACGCCGGTGCACGAGCGGCAGCACGCGGCGGCGGAAAAGCGCGAAGTAGCGCTCGAACTTGCCGGCTGCGCCGATGCCCTGCTCGATCTCCTTCGGATGAGCGTCCCAGAACGCACGCGCGTCCTCGCCCAGCGCGCGCCGGCAGCGCTGGTAGAGGTCGCGCCGCCGCGTGCTGTAGCGCGAGCCGATCAGCTCCAGCAGCTCGGGGTGGCGCAGCGCGCGGAAAGCGGCGACTCGCAACTCCAGGCAGGCGAGCTGCGCGGGGCTCAGGTCGACCGCGTAGACGCGCGCGGGATCGGCCACGAGCAGGGCCAGCGAATTGTCGCCGGCCGAGGCGATCGACAGGCAGGTGTCGCCGGGCTGGATGGCGAGGCCCTCCACCAGCACGTCGGCGTCCTCCCAGCACTGGGCGTAGCGGATCTGGCCGAAGTCGGCGCGCGCCGCGATTTCACTTTTCAACGTCGGTTCCTTCGGTTTCGGGTTCGATGCGGCGGCAGCGGCCGCTGGCGCCGTCCAATTCCACCCAGTCGCCGGTGGCGAGCCAGCGGGTGACGCCAGGCAGCGAAACGATGGCGGGAATGCCCATCTCGCGGGCGACGATGGCGGAGTGCGACAGCAGGCTGCCGCGCTCCACCAGCAGGCCCGCGCAGGCGGGAAACAGCATGATCCAGCCGGGATCGGTGCGCTCGGCGACCAGGATCTCGTCCTGCTCGACGACGGCGCCGCGCGGGTCGGTCACCACGCGCACGCGCCCACGCACGACGCCGGGGCAGCAGCCGATGCCGCTGCGCGAATTCTCGTCCAACGCCACGTCGGCGGTCGGCGCGGCGGCCTCGAAGCGGTGGCCCTGGTGAACCGCGCCGCGCGTCTCGAAGCGGTCGGCCGGCGCCGGCTCTTCGCGATAGCGCCGGAACTCGCGCCGCCGCGCCGCCACGAGCGCCTGGAAGTCCACCGTGGTGGCGGTGCCCTCGACGAAGCCCAGCACCTCCTCGATCTCCAGGTAGAACACGTCGCGCGGCGCCTCCAGCCGCCCGAGCGCGTACAGGCGTTTCCCCAGCTCGACGACGATGCGCCGCACCTGGCCGAACAGCCGCGTGCGCTCGAAGCGCAGGTTCTCGCGGTCGCGCACCCGTGCGCGCGCGTGCTTCAGCACCCAGCCGAAGATGCGGCGCCTGACCGGCTTGTCACGAAGCGCCTGCGCCACCTGCGCCTCCGCGCGGCTGCGCATGGCGACGTCGACCGCCGTCATCTCCGCGCCGCCGGCAAGCCGCTGCGCCATGTGGCCGATCGAGCGCAGCAAGGTGGTCGGGTCATCGTGCAGCGTCGCGCTCTCGAGCTTGAGCTCCTCGAGGCAGCGGTCGCCGAAGCGCTCGACGTAGGCGTCGTAGGCCTGCTTGAGCGCAGGATGCCGGGCAACGGCGGCGAGCGCCGCCGCCGGCTCGCCTTCGCGCAGCAGCGCCGCGAGCGCCGCGTCGTCCGCGGCGAGACGCGCCATCTGCTTCACCCGCTTTGCCGGCTCGGCCGAGATCATGCCCCCCTCGCCGCACAGCAGGTCGTTCTGCAGCGTGCCCTCCGCCTGGCCGAGCCACTTCGCCACCAGGGCGCGCAGCACGCCGTAGAAGATCATGGCGAAGAAATCGTTGATGAGCGGCGCGTCCCAGCGCGTCAGCAGCCGCCGCTCGAGGTCGCGGTAATACGCCGCCAGCTCGTCCATGCGCATAGCGGCGAGAGGCACCCGGCGCGGCGCCAGCGCGTCGTTAAGCCGGCCGTAGAAGCGGTCGATTGAGCCCTGCAGCGTGGCGTGCCGCCAAGTCAGCATC
>DATIUV010000124.1:0-3234 GCA_035466595.1 Pelomicrobium sp. | reverse complement strand
CCTCGGCAACTCCTGGTTCTGGTTCTACGGCGCGCTGGTGCTGACCCAGATCCCCAACTACACCAAGATCGTCCTCGGCGGCACCGAGGGCGTCGTCACGCTGCTGCTCTGCGCGCTGACCGTGGGGATTGCCGCGGGCTCGCTCGCGTGCGAGCGGCTGTCCGCGCACAAGCTCGAGCTGGGGCTGGTCCCGTTCGGCTCCATCGGCCTCACCGTATTCGGCGTCGACCTCGCGTTCGCCGCCCCGGATACGGCACAGACCGGCGTCACGCTGGCCGCGTTTCTCGCCACCGCCGGCGGCTGGCGCGTAGTCGCCGACTTCCTGCTGATCGGCCTGTTCGGCGGCTTCTACATCGTGCCGCTCTATGCCATCATCCAGGCCCGCAGCGACGAGGCGACGCGGGCGCGCGTCATTTCCGCCAACAACATCCTCAACGCGTTGTTCATGGTGCTGGCGGCCGTCGTGGCGGCAGCCTACCTCAAGGCCGGCCTCACCATCCCGCAGCTCTTTCTCGCCGCGGCGCTGATGAACGCCGCCATCGCGGTGTTCATCTACCGGCTGGTGCCGGAATTCCTGCAGCGCTTCCTGGTCTGGCTGCTGGTGCACACGGTCTACCGCCTGCGCATCGAGGGCCTGGAGCACCTGCCGGCGCAGGGACCCGCGGTCATCGCCTGCAACCACGTGAGCTACGTCGA
The DNA here is from genome assembly GCA_035466595.1 of Pelomicrobium sp. Taxonomy (GTDB): domain Bacteria; phylum Pseudomonadota; class Gammaproteobacteria; order Burkholderiales; family UBA6910; genus DATIUV01. The sequence continues at coordinate 2,538 of DATIUV010000124.1, read as the reverse complement.
CGCGCTCATCATCCTCGCGGCCTGCCCGCGGCCGGTGCGCTTCGTCATGTACCACCGCATCTTCAGGCTGCCGGTGCTGAACTTCGTCTTCCGCCAAACGCGCGCCATCCCGATCGCGCCCGCGCGCGAGGATCCCGAGCTGCTGAAAAAAGCCTACGACGAGGTGGCGCGGGCGCTGGAGGCCGGCGAAGTGGTGGGCATCTTCCCGGAAGGCGCGCTGACCGCCGACGGCGAGATCGCGAAGTTCCGACCGGGCATCCGCGCGATCGTCGAGCGCACGCCCGTGCCGGTGGTGCCGATGGCGCTGCGGGGCCTGTGGGGGAGCCTGTTCACGCGCAAGCACAAGGGCCTCGCCAGGCTCGCGCCGCGCAAGCTGTTCGCGCGCATCGGGCTGGCGGTCGGCGAGCCCGTGCCGGCGGCCGACGTCACGCCGGAACTGCTGCGGGAGCGCATCGGCGCGCTGCGCGGCGCGAACCCGTAGGCCGCCGTACCGCTCACGCGGCGGCGCCGAACTGGAGCTCGGCGAGCCGCGCGTACAGCGGGTTCGCGCGCGTAAGCTCGGCGTGGGTGCCGACGCCGACGACGCGGCCGCGGTCGAGCACGACGATGCGATCGGCGTTTTTCACGGTCGCGAGCCGGTGCGCGATCACCAGCGACGTGCGCCCCGCCATCAGCCGCGCCAGCGCCGCCTGCACCATGCGCTCGCTCTCGGAGTCGAGCGCGCTGGTGGCCTCGTCGAGCAGCAGGATCGGCCGGTTGGCAAGGATGGCGCGCGCGATCGCGATGCGCTGGCGCTGGCCGCCCGACAGGCGCACGCCGCGCTCGCCGAGCTCGGTGTCGTAGCCCTGCGGCAGCCGCTCGACGAACTCGGCGGCGTAGGCCGCCTCGCACGCGCGTTCGACGTCGGCGAGGTCCGCCTCCGGGCGCGCGTAGCGCACGTTCTCGGCGACGCTGGCGGCGAAGATGGCCGGCTCCTGCGGCACCAGCGCGAGGCGCGCGCGCACCTCGGCGGGATCGGCGAGCCGCAGGTCGACCCCGTCGATGCCAACCGTGCCGGCGGCGGGGTCGTAGAAGCGCAGCAGCAGCTGGAACAGCGTCGTCTTGCCGGCGCCCGACGGGCCCACCAGCGCAACGCGCTCGCCCGGCTCGACTTCGAGGCTGACGTCGTCGAGCGCCGCCTGCCCCGGGCGCGACGGATAGAAGAAGGTGACCCGCTCGAGCCGCACCCGCCCCACCGGCGGCTCCGGCAGCGCCAGCGGCCGCGCCGGCGCCTCGATGTGCGGCTCGGTGCGCAGGATTTCCATCAGCCGCTCGGTGGCGCCCGCGCCGCGCTGCAGGTCGCCGATCACTTCCGAGATCGCGCCGGCCGCGCCCGCCACCACCACGGCGTAGAACACGAACGCGGAGAGCTCGCCGGCGGTGATGCGCCCGGCCAGCACGTCGTGGCCGCCGACCCAGAGAATCACGCCCACCGCGCCGAAGGTGAGCAGGATCACCGCCGCGATCAGCGCCGAGCGCAGCCGGATGCGCTGCGCCGCGGTGGCGAAGGCGGCCTCGATGCGCGCGCCGAACACGCGCCGGTCCTCGGCCTCGTGGCCGTAAGCCTGCACGGTGCGGATCTCGTGCAGCGTCTCGTCGACGTAGGCGCCGAGGTCGGCGACGCGGTCCTGGCTCGCGCGCGAGAGCCGCCGCACGCGACGGCCGAAGATGACGATCGGTCCCACCACCAGCGGCACGCCCAGCAGCACGAGACTGGTGAGGCGGGGGCTGGTGGCGAGCAGCAGCACCAGCGCGCCGGTGCCCATCAGCGCGTTGCGGATCGCCATCGACACGCTGGTGCCCACGACCGTTTCCAGCAGCGCCGTATCGGCGGTCAGCCGCGAGATCACTTCGCCCGTGCGGGCCTCCTCGTAGAACCCGGGCGAGAGCCTGAGCAGGTGCGAATACACCGCGCGGCGGATGTCGTTGACGACGCGCTCGCCGATCCAGGACACCAGGTAGAAGCGCGTGAAGGTGGCCACCGCCATCACGCCGACGATCAGCAGCAGCCACCCGAGCGCCTGGTTGAGCGCTTCCGGGTTGGCGGCGACGAAGCCCTCGTCGATGACGCGCTTCAGGCCCTGCCCGATCACCAGGAACGCGCCGGCAGCGACCACCAGTGCGACGACGGCGCCGGCAAGGCGGGCTTTGTAGGGCGCGACGAAGCGCAGCAGCTCAACCAGCACGCCGATGGGCGCCCGCCCGCCGCCGGCGCTGCGGGGAGATTTCGGGTCGGCGGAGGTCATCGGTCTCGCAGCGGCGGTCCGGGGCATCGTCGGGTGAGGGCTCGCGGTCGTTCGCCGGCGTGCAGGCAATCGACGGCCGCGGGCGGCGAAACGAAAGCCATCAGTTTTCCCGTTCGGCCAGCAGGGCGTCAATCGCCTGGGCCATCTTCCACAGATCCGGCAGCTCGACGGTGAGAAACTGCCAGGTGAAGACATGCGACAGGGACAGGTCGACGTGGCCCAGGACGCGCTCGATCAGCCAAAGCTGCGCCTG
>DATIUV010000123.1:0-5490 GCA_035466595.1 Pelomicrobium sp. | reverse complement strand
GCTGTTCGAGGATCTCAACTGGCTGCGCGAGCTGCTCGCCGACGAGGAACGGCCGCTGCTGTTCATCTTCGCCGGCAAGGCGCACCCGGCCGACATTCCCGGCCAGGACCTGATCCGCCGCATCGCCCAGGTGGCGGCGATGCCGGAGTTCGAGGGCAAGCTCCTGCTGGTGGAGAACTACGACCTGCGCCTGGCGCGGCGGCTGGTCTCGGGCGTCGACGTCTGGCTCAACAACCCGGTCTACCCGCAGGAGGCGTGCGGCACCTCGGGCATGAAGGCGGCGATGAACGGCGCCATCAACCTCTCGGTCACCGACGGCTGGTGGTACGAGGCCTACGACGGGCGCAACGGCTGGGCCATCAAGCCGGGTCCCGACGACCAGGACCTGGCCGCGCGCAACCGCGAGGACTCGCGCACGATCTACGAGCTGCTGCAGGACCACGTGATCCCGCTCTACTACGAGCGCACCAAGCAGGGCTATCCGGCGGAGTGGGTGAAGATGGCCAAGCGCTCGATGGCCACCATCCTGCCGCAGTTCAACTCGACGCGCATGGTGGGCGAGTACGTGCGCGAGTTCTACGTGCCGGCGGCGCGCCAGGGCGTCGCCTACGCTGCAGGCGGCTTCGAGAACGCGAAGCAGATGGCGATCTGGAAGTCGCGCGTGCGTATCGCCTGGCCCGGCGTGAGCCTGCGGCTGACGGCAAACGCGAAGCCGCGCATCCGCTACGGCGCGGAGGTGGAGTTCGCGGTGGCGGTGCGCCTGAACGGGCTGGACCCGGACGACGTCGCCGTCGAGCTGCTGATGGAGCGCACCACCAAGGTCGGCGAGCGCCTGCCGGAGGCGACTGCGTTCCGCTTCAAGCCGGACCGTCCGACCGACACGCCGGGCGAGCACCTGTACCGGCTGCAGCTGCAGCCCGAGCTGTGCGGCAAGCTGGCCTACATGATCCGCGCCTATCCGCACCACCCGCTGCTGACGCACCCGTTCGAGCTGGGGATGATGGTCTGGCTTTGACGGGTGGTGGGCGATGGGGAATGCGTGAAGGGCGATGGGCGGGCCGCGCTGCGCGCGCGCGTCGAGGTCACCCGTTGCGCTGTACCAGCGATCGGTACAGGTCGCGATATTTTTCCGCGCTGGCCTTCCAGCTGAAGTCCCGCGCCATGCCGGCGCGCTGGATTGCCGTCCACGTCGCCGGCGTGCGGTAGGCCGCCAGCGCGCGGTCGATGGCGTGCAGGAACGAGGCCTCGGTCATGGAGCGGAACACGAAGCCGGTGCCGCGGCCGGCCGCCACCGCCGCCGGCGTCGCGTCCTCGACCGAGTCGCACAGGCCGCCGGTGGCGTGCACGATCGGCGGCGTGCCGTAGCGCTGGCTGTACATCTGGTTCAGCCCGCACGGCTCGAAGCGCGACGGCATCAGGAAGGCGTCGGCACCGGCCTCGATCAGGTGCGAGAGGGTCTCGTCGAACCTGATACGCACCGCGACGGAGCGCGGCAGCTCCTGCGCGAGCCCGGCGAGGCGCTTCTCTAGACCGGCATCGCCGCTGCCGAGAACGACCAGCTGCGCGCCGCGCTGCGCGATGCGCGGCGCCAGCTCCGCCACCAGATCCACGCCTTTTTGCTCGGTCAGCCGGCTCACCATGCCCAGCAGCGGCGCGCCGTCGTCGGTCGGCAGGCCCACCGCCGCCTGCAGCACGCGCTTGTTCTCGACCTTGAGCTCGAGCGTGTCGGCGTCGTAGCCGCGCGGTATCAGCCGGTCGCCGGCCGGGTTCCACACGGCCTCGTCGATGCCGTTGAGGATGCCGGACAGGCGGTCGGCGCGCGGCTTGAGCAGGCCCTGGAAGCCGAAGCCGAGCGGCTCTTCCTGGATCTCGCGCGCGTAGGTCGGGCTCACCGTGGTGATGTGGTCGGCGTAGACGACGCCGCCCTTGAGGAACGAGAGCTTGCCCCAGTACTCGAGCCCGTCGACGCCGAGCGCGGCTTCCGGCAGCGCCAGCGCGGCGGCCGAATCCGCCGGGAACAAGCCCTGGAACGCGAGATTGTGGATCGTCATCACCGTGGCGGCGCGGCGGTCGGCGGCGAAACGCAGGTACGCGGGCGCGAGCGCTGCCTGCCAGTCGTGGCAATGGACGACGTCGGGTCGCCAGTCGAGCGGGCTCGCCGCGCAGCCCAGCAGCGCGCCGGCGCGGCCCAGCAGGCCGAAGCGAAGCGCGTTGTCCGGCCAGTCCTCGCCGGCGCGCGACTGGTACGGCCCGCCGTCACGGTCATAGAGCAGGGGACAGTCGACGACGACGAGCGGCGCGGCGTCGTCCGCACGCGCCGCGAGCAGGCTTGCCTCGGGATAGCCGCCGGCGGCGGGCAGGTCCGCCAGCGGCTGCGTCGCGCCGATCTTGTCCATGACCGCGGGGTAGCCCGGGACCATCACCCGCACGTCGACGCCGAGCGCCATCAGCGCGCGCGGCAGCGCGCCGCTGACGTCGCCGAGGCCGCCGGTCTTGATCAGCGGATGGATCTCGGAGGTGACAAACAGGACGCGCAGCGGGGCGGGCGTCGGCATGGGCGAGAATTCGCTGTGTTATAGTTGGCCGACATTCTAGCGCATGCGCGCACGCGTCATTCCGGCGCGCCGCGTATCCCGTCCCACCGTCCAGGATCGACACCGTGCAAGCAGGCATCGTCGGCATTCGCGATGCGGCCGAGGCCGTCGCCCGGCGGCTCGCGGCCGGCGGCGTGCGCGTCGCCGCCTTCGACGGCGACCGCGAACGGCTGCGGCGCGCGGCGGCCGTCGCGGGGGTCACCACGCGCCGCTCGCTCGCCACTCTCTCCCGCACGCTCAGGTCCCCGCGCGCGCTGCTCGTATTCGAGCCCGATGCCGACCGCGATCTCGCGGCGCTCGCCCAATGCGCCGGCGCCGGCGGCCTCGTTGCCGACGCCGGCGACGGCCCCGTGAGCGCGGCGACGGCGCACGCCGCGGCCGTCGCGGAGGCGGGCGTCGCCTACGTGGACCTCGCGCTGTTCGCATCCCCGGCGAGCGTGCAGGCCGGTTTTGGCGTCGCCGTCGGCGGCAGCCGCGAGGCGTACGCGCAGTTCGAACCGCTCGCGCGACGTCTCGGTTTCGGCGCCGACTACGCGGCGCTGTGGGTCGGGCCCGCGGGGTCGGCGCGTTTCCTGCGCTCGCTGCAGGCGCTGCTCGCGCGGCAGTCGCTGGCCGGCATGGACCAGCTGTTTCGCGGCATCCAGCAGGCGCCCGAGTTCGTCAGCTCGCCCGCGGCGCTGATGACGGCGTGGCAATCGGGCGCCGCCGCCAACGCGGAGATCGGCGCGCTGTGCGAGGAGTATCTGGCGCGTGCCCGCGACGCCGACGCGCCGGCCGCGCGGCTGGCGCGGTCATGGAGCACGACGGCGAAGAGCGCCGCCGCCTGGTTCGAGCAGCTCGCCGCCGCGGGGCGGCCGCCGCAGAGCTGAGCTCATTCCAGCTCGATGCGGCCCTCCAGGGTCACGTCGAGCTCGAGCCCGCCGACGGTCAGGCGCACGCTGGCCGGAAACGTCTCGTTGCCCTTGAGCTTGCCCTCCGCGAGGGCCTTCTGCACCGCCTGCTCGATCTCGCGCTGCGAGCGGATGCCGACCATCTTCAGGAACTTGCGGATACTGAGGTTGAAGGCTTCTTCGTTCATGCTGGTTACCCCCCGGTTTGACTGCCGCCCGCGCGGTCGCGGAAGCGGCGGATGAGTTCACGCGTGGACGCGTCATGCTCGCCGGCGCTCGCCCCCGGCGCAAGCTCCGGCAGGATGACGCCGGCGAGCTGCTTGCCGAACTCGACGCCCCACTGGTCGAACGCGTTCAAGTTCCAGACGACGCTCTCGACGAACACCTTGTGCTCGTAGAGCGCGATCAGCGCGCCGAGCGCGGCCGGCGTCAGCCGGTCGTAGACGATGGTGGTGCTGGGGCGGTTGCCCGGGAACGCCTGGTACGGCGCGAGCCGCGCCGCGCGCTGGGCCGGCACCCCTTTCGCGGCGAGCCCGGCCAGCGCCTCCTCCGGCGTGCGGCCCCGCGCCAGCGCCTCGGTCTGCGCCAGGCAGTTGGCGTAGAGCATGCGCTGGTGCTCGGGCAGGCCGTGGTGCGCCGCGAGCCCGACGATGAAGTCGGCGCTGACCAACTGCGTGCCCTGGTGCAGGAGCTGGAAGAACGCGTGCTGGCCGTTGGTGCCGGGCTCGCCCCAGATCACCACGCCGGTGTCGTAGTCGACGACGTTGCCGTCGCGGTCGACGCGCTTGCCGAGGCTCTCCATTTCCAGCTGCTGCAGATAGGCGGGCAGCCGCGCGAGATGCTGGTCGTAGGGCAGCACCGCGTGCGAGCGCGCGCCGAGAAAGTTGCCGTACCACACCGCCAGCAGGCCCAGCAGCGCGGGCGCGTTGCGCTCGACCGGTGCTTCGCGAAAGTGCGTGTCCATGGCCCGCGCGCCGGCCAGCAGCTCGCGGAAATTGTCGTAGCCGATCGCCAGCGCGATCGGCAGCCCGATCGCGGACCACAGCGAGTAGCGGCCGCCGACCCAGTCCCAGAACACGAACATGTCGTGGGATTCGATGCCGAAGCGCTCCACCTCCTCGCGGTTCGTGGAGACCGCGACGAAGTGCTTCGCCACGGCGGCGCGGTCGTTGAGCCGGGCCGTGAGCCAGTCCCGCGCGGCACGCGCGTTGGCGAGGGTCTCGAGCGTGGTGAAGGTCTTCGACGCGACCACGAACATCGTCGTCTCGGCATCGAGTCCGGCGAGCGTGTCGAGCAGGTGGCTGGCGTCGACATTGGAGACGAAGTGCGCGCGCAGCGACGGCGAGCCGTAGGGCTTGAGCGCCTCCACGGCCATCGCCGGGCCCAGGTCCGAGCCGCCGATGCCGATGTTGACGACGTCCGTGAACGCCTTGCCGGTGTGGCCGCGCCGGGTGCCGCTGCGCACCGCGTCCGTGAAGCGCCGCATGTGCTCCAGCACCTGCGCCACGTCCGGCATGACGTCGGCGCCGTCCACCACCATGGGCCGCTCCGCGCGCAGCGCGACATGCAGCGCGGCGCGGTCCTCGGTGTCGTTGACGCGGTCGCCGCCGAACATGCGCGCGGTCCAGCCGCTGAGATCCATCACCCGCGCCAGCGCGGCGAGCAGCGCGACGGTCTCCTCGGTGACGCGGTTCTTCGACAAGTCGACGGTGAGCCCGGCCGCCTCGAGCGTGAGGCGGCGCGCGCGACCGGGGTCGCGCTCGAACAGCGTCCGCAGGTGCGCGCCCTCGAGCGTGCGCCGGTGCTCGGCGAGCGCGCGCCATTCGGGCGTGGCGGTGGGTCGGGTCATTTCGCGCGGAATCCGCTGGGGGAAGAACCGGATTTTACCCGCATGCCGTCGACGGCGTCGCGAGGGGCTACAATCGGCAGCGACCACAACCGGAGACGCGCCATGCTCGGAGCATTGACGACGCTGCTCATCTATCAGCTGGCGGGCGAGGTGTTCG
>DATIUV010000122.1:0-7748 GCA_035466595.1 Pelomicrobium sp. | reverse complement strand
TGCGAACCGGCGTCTGCCCGACTACGCCCAGGTACGCGCCTGGGTCGCCGCGGACGCGCCGTTTTCCGCCGCCGCCGGCGAACTGACGCCCAACGGCCGGCTGCGCCGGGACGTGCTGTGGCAGCGCTACGGCCAACGCATCGATCAACTTTACGGAGAAGCGTTGATCGATGCGTTGCATGGCGTTTTATGACGAACTGCTGAGCGCCACCGAGCGCGAGCGCGGGGAGCTCACCGCCGTCGCGTTCATTCGCGACGGCGCCGCCGGCGCGCTCACGCTCGAGGCCTACGTCGAGTTCCTGTCCCAGGCCTACCACCACGTCAAGCACACGCTGCCGCTGCTGATGGCCTGCGGCGCCCGCCTGCCGGAACGGCTGGAATGGCTGCGCTCGGCCATGAGCGAGTACATCGAGGAGGAAACCGGCCACCAGGAGTGGATCCTGAACGACATCCGCGCGTGCGCCGGCGACGCCGAGCAAGTTCGCGCGGCGCAGCCGTCGCTGCCCGCGGAACTCATGGTGGCCTACGCCTACGACACGATCCAGCGCCGCAACCCGGTCGGCTTCCTCGGCATGGTGCTGGTGCTGGAGGGGACCAGCGTCAGCGTCGCCAGCCAGGCCGCGGCCGCCCTGAAGAAATCCCTGGGCCTCGGCGACGCCGCCTTCACCTATCTGACCTCCCACGGCGCGCTCGACGTCGGCCACACGCAGCTGTTCGCCTCGCTGGTCGATCGACTCGACGACGCCGGCGACCGCGCCGCCGTCGTTCACTGCGCCAAGGTGTTCTACCGCCTCTACGGCGACATCTTCCGCTGGCTCGATCAACGGCGCGGCGAACGCGGCGAGCTCGCCGCCGCCCGACGGGTTGCGCATCCCGTTTCCGTATCCCTCAAGGAGGCCGCCGGGTGAGCTACCGAGCCTCGGCACGTGCGAGCAAGGCGAACCCGGCTCGCGGCCGACACAGCGCTTATTCCATTTCTGGATTCCTGACGGAGCCCGCGCAATGAAGCTTGAAGGCAAACGCATTCTCATTACCGGCGCCGGCAGCGGCATCGGACGCGAAACGGCGCTCGCGCTCGCGCGCCGCGGCGCGCGGCTGGCGCTGCTGGGCCGCAACCTCGAGCGGCTCGACGCCGTCGCGCGCGAGATCGCCGACCACGGCGGCGAGGCGCACGTGCTCGTTTTCGACGTCGCCGAGCCGCACGGCCAGGAGCGTCCCGTCGCCGAGGCGATGGAGCGCCTGGGCGGCCTCGACGTGCTGATCAACAACGCCGGCGTCGCCGGCTACGGCGACTTCGCCGAGCGCCCGGCCGAGGAGATCCGGCGCATCGTCGCCACCAACGTGACGGGACCGCTGCTGCTCACGCGCGTCGCGCTGCGCGCGGTCGCAGGGCAGCCGTTCATGGTGGTGAACGTCGGCTCCATCCTGGGCTCGCTCGGCATGCCGCAGTTCGCGACCTACTCGGCCAGCAAGCACGCGCTGCGCGGCTTCTCGGAAGCGCTGCGACGCGAGCTGGCAGACCGCAACGGGAAGGTCTGCTACGTCGCCCCGCGCACGACGCGCACGGCAATCAACGCGGACGCCGTCTACCGGGTGGCCGAGAAGACCGGCACGGCGACCGACAGCGCCGCCGACGTCGCCCGGCAGATCGTCGCCGCCATGGAAGCGGAGCGCGCCGAGACCTACCTCGGCTGGCCGGAGAAGCTGTTCGTGCGGCTGAACGCCTGGCTGCCGCGCCTGGTCGACGGCGGCCTGAAGAAGCAGAGCCGGGTCGCCCGCGAGCTGGCGCGGAGCGATGCATGAGCGCCAACCCGACCGTCATCGGCGCCACCGGCGCCGGCGCCGCCGCGCGGGCACGCCGCACCCTGGCCCGGCGCCGCTTCGAGCCGCTCTGGGCCGCCGCGCTGATCTATCTGACGATCTCCACGCTGACCCGGGCGGTGCTCGCCGCCAAGGCCGGCTGGCAGGGACAGCTGACCGTCTACCAGGCGCCGCTCGCCTTCGGCATCGGCTTCTTCTACGACGTCGTCGCCAGCCTTTACCTGTTCCTGCCGTTCGCGGCGTATCTCGCGCTCGTGCCCGACCGCTGGTTCCGTAGCCGCTGGCACCGGCCGCTGTTCTACGGCGTCTTCACCGCCTGCACCTTCGGCCTGATCTACCTGGGCGCGGTGGAGTACTTCTTCTTCGACGAGTTCAACTCGCGCTTCAACTTCGTCGCCGTCGAATACCTGATCTATCCCCACGAGGTGTTCGTCAACATCTGGGATTCCTACCCCGTGGCACGCGTGCTGGCAGCGGCGCTGGCGCTGGCCGGCGCGACCGTGTGGCTCGCGCGTCCAAGCCTCGGGCGCAGCCTCGCGGCCCCCTCGGCGCTGGCTGAGCGCTGGCAGCCGCTCGCCGCCCTGGCCGGCGCGGCGCTCGTCGCCGGCTTCGCCGTCAACAGCGAAACCGGCCATTTCTCAACCAACCGCGTCGCCAACGAGCTGGCGCAGAACGGGGTGTACGCTTTCTTCAGCGCGCTCAGGAACAGCAAGCTCGACTACCGGGCCTACTACCACACGGTTCCCGACGCCGACGCCGTCGCGCGCGCCCGGCACCTGGTCGCCCAGCCCAACGCGACGTTCGTCGAGGGCGCGGTCAATCCGATCGAGCGCCGCATCCACGCCGCCAGCGCGCCGCTGCCGCTGCACGTGATCGTGCTGCTGCAGGAGTCCCTCGGCGCCGAGTTCGTCGGCGCCTACGGCGATCCGCGCGGCCTCACGCCCAACATCGACCGCCTCGCGGCGAAGAGCCTGGTGTTCACCAACGTCTACGCCACGGGCACGCGGACGGTGCGCGGCATGGAGGCGGTATCGGCATCGTTCCCGCCGGTGCCCGCCGAGTCGATCGTCAAGCGGCCGCACAACGACGGCCTCGCCAGCTGGGCCCAGATCATGGCGCGGGCCGGCTACTCGCCGACCTTCATCTACGGCGGCTTCGGCACCTTCGACAACATGAACGCCTACTTCGGCGCCAACGGCTATAGGGTCGTCGACCGCACCGACATGGACACGCCGAAGTTCAGCAACATCTGGGGCGTGTCCGACGAGGACCTGTTCCGCAACGCGCTGGCGCAGTTCGACCGCCAGGTCGCCCGCGGCGAGCGGGTGTTCTCGATCGTCATGTCGACCTCCAACCACAAGCCGTTCACCCTCCCGGAGGGCATCCCGGGCGTGCCCGTCAAGGGCGGCGGGCGCGAAGCCGGCGTGCGTTACGCGGACTACGCCATCGGCCGCTTCATCGACGCGCTGCAGGAGCGGCCCTGGGCGCGCGATACGCTGGTCGTGGTCGTCGCCGACCACGGGGCGCGCGTCTACGGCCGCGAGGACATTCCGGTCAAGACCTTCGAGATTCCCTTCCTCGTCTACGCGCCGGGGCACGTCAAGCCGGGCCGCGTCGACGCGCTGGCGAGCCAGCTCGACGTCGCGCCGACGGTGCTCGGGCTGCTGAATTTCTCCTACGAAACCGGCTTCTTCGGCCGCGACATCCTGAAGACGCCCGACGCCGAGCGCTTCGTGCTGATGAACCACAACCGCGACGTCGCCATGCTGCGCGGCGGGCGCCTGACCGAGCTTCGGTTCCAGCGCGACGTCGCGTCGTACGACTACGACAAGGCGACCAACCGGCAGACGCCGGCCGCCGTCGACCCGGAGGAGCTGAAGGACGCGGCGAGCGTCTACCAGCTCGCCTACGACCTGTACCAGTACCACCGCTACACGCAGAATCCGTGACCTCGTTTGCATTCGGGCGGGACGCCGCGGAAGGCTGGCGCTTCGCGGCATCCCACGTGCTGCTGCCGGTGGCGGCCGTCGCCGCGCTGCTGTGGCTCATCGACGCGGCCGGGCTCGACCGCGCGCTGTCGGACGCGTTCTACGATCCGCAGACGCGCACGTTTCCGCTGCGTCACGCGTGGCTGCTCGACGTGGTCCTGCACCACTGGACCAAGTACGTCGTCGGGACGCTGGGCGCCCTGTGCGTCGCCGGCTACGCGCTCTCGTTCGTGCTGCCGCCGCTCGCGCCGCATCGGCGCGCGCTGCTGTTCCTGGCGCTGGCGATGGGTCTTTCCACGCTGTCGGTGTCGAGCTTGAAGCTGCTCTTCAGCCGCCATTGTCCCTGGGACCTCGATATCTACGGCGGTTTCGCGCCCTACGAGGGCCTGCTGCGGGCGATTCCCGCCGCTCTCAAGCCGGGGCACTGCTTTCCCGGCGGGCACGCTTCCACCGGGTTCGCGCTGATGTCCTTCTACTTCGTGTTCTATCCGCACCGCCGCGACCTCGCCGCGCTGGCGCTGGCCCTGGGGATCGCGAGCGGCATGGCGCTTGGGCTCGGGCGGGTCATGCAAGGCGCCCATTTCCTGTCGCACAATGTGTGGTCGGGGCTGATCTGCTGGCTGGTGATCGTGGCGGTCTGGATGGCGTTGCCACAGCCGCTGGCGCAGCCGCGACCGGCGACCCGGCCGGCGCGCGCCTGATCCCGCGCGGGTCCGTTTCCGGCTGCGCCGCCCGGCGCGGAGCGGGTAGAATCCGCGCATGCTGTATGCCCTCGCGCGTCCGGCGCTGTTCGCGCTCGATCCGGAAACCGCCCACGACCTGACCCTTGCCTCCCTCGACTGGGCGCACCGCCTTCACGCCGACCGGGTGCTGTTCCATCCACCGGCCGGCGCGCCGGTGGAGGTCATGGGGCTCGCGTTCCCGAACGCCGTCGGCCTCGCCGCCGGCATGGACAAGAATGGCGCCCACGTCGACGCGCTCGGCGCGCTCGGCTTCGGCTTCATCGAGGTCGGCACCGTGACGCCGCGGCCGCAGCCGGGCAATCCGAAGCCGCGGCTGTTCCGCTTTCCGCAGGCCGAGGCGGTGATCAACCGCATGGGGTTCAACAACGACGGCGTCGACGCGCTGCTCGCCAATCTCGAAGGCGTGCGCTACCGCGGCGTGCTCGGCATCAACATCGGCAAGAACTTCGACACGCCGCTCGAGCGGGCGGCCGACGACTACGTCGCCTGCCTGAAGAAGGTCTACGCCCGCGCCGCTTACGTGACGGTGAACGTGTCCTCGCCCAACACCGTCGGCCTGCGCACGCTGCAGGCCGCCGAGGCGCTGGCCGCGCTGCTCGAGCGGCTGCAGCGCGAGGCGCGGCGGCTCGCCGAGCGCCATGGCAAGGCGACGCCGCTGGCGGTCAAGCTGGCGCCCGACCTCGACGACGCCGACCTGCAGGCGACCGCGGACGTGCTGCGCCAAAGCCGCGTGGACGCCGTGATCGCGACCAACACCACCATCTCGCGCCCGGGCGTGGCCGGACTGGCCCATGGCGACGAGGCCGGCGGCCTATCCGGCGCGCCGCTGAAGGCGCTGTCGACCGACATCGTGCGCAAGCTCAAGCGGGCGCTGCGGGGCGAAATTCCCGTGATCGGCGTCGGCGGGATTCTCTGCGGCGCCGATGCGCTGGAAAAGCTGGACGCCGGCGCCAGCCTGGTGCAGGTCTACACCGGGCTCATCTTTCGCGGTCCGGACCTGGTCGGCGAGCTGGTGCGGGCCGTGGCGAAGCGCGCGTCCGCCGCGCGCCGCGCATGACCGCGGCGCCGGCGCGGTTGCGGCAGCCCCCCCGGCCAACGGATAATTATTGATTCCGATCAGATTGTTGGGCGCCGCGTAAGGTTACTTTTCGGCGCGGCGGCCGCGGCCATGGAAGCCTACGTCCTCATCCTCGTCAGCACGGTCCTGGTGAACAACATCGTGCTCACCAAGATCCTCGGGCTGTGCCCGTTCATGGGGGTCTCCAGGAAGCTGGAGACCGCCATCGGCATGGGGCTCGCGACGGCGTTCGTGCTGACGCTGGCTTCCGGCTCCAGCTATCTGATCAACCGCTACCTGCTCGGCACGGAACTGTTCTACCTGCGCACGCTGTCGTTCATCGTCGTCATCGCCGCCATCGTGCAGTTCACCGAGATGTTTGTGCGCAAGACGAGCCCGCTCTTGTACCAGGTGCTCGGCATCTACCTTCCGCTCATCACCACCAACTGCGCCGTGCTCGGCATCCCACTGCTGAACGTGCAGGAGAATCACAATTTCGTCGAGTCGCTGTTCTTCGGCCTCGGCGGCGCGCTCGGCTTCTCGCTGGTGCTGGTGCTGTTCGCGGCGATGCGCGAGCGGCTGGAGGCGGCGGACGTGCCGGTCGCTTTCCGCGGCTCGGCCATTGCCATGGTGACCGCCGGCCTCATGAGCCTCGCGTTCATGGGCTTTTCGGGGCTGACGCGATGAGACGCGAACCGCAGAGGCGCAGAGGCGCAGAGAACCTCGCTGTGCAAGCCCCAAAGAACAGCACTCGCCGGAAGGACGCGAGAAATCTGCGTCCGCTTCCATGCGTCTCGATCAATGCTTTTCTCTGCGCCTCAGCGTCTCTGCGGTTGACGCCACCGGAACCCGACCGATGCTGACCGCGCTGCTCGTCATGGCCGCTCTGGCGCTGGTGCTGGGCGCGGTGCTGGGCTTCGCCAACCTCAAGTTCCGCGTCGAGGGCAGCCCGCTGGTGCAGAAAATCGACGCCATCCTGCCGCAGACGCAGTGCGGACAATGCGGCTTCCCCGGCTGCCGGCCCTACGCCGAGGCCATCGCCAAAGGCGAGGCTGACATCAATCAATGCCCGCCCGGCGGCGAGGAAGGCATCCGGCAACTGGCCGAGCTGCTGGGCGTCGAGCCGAAGCCGCTCAACGACGCCCATGGCGTGCCGAAGCCGAAGTCGGTGGCGCTCATCGACGAGCAGACCTGCATCGGCTGCACGCTCTGCATCCAGGCCTGCCCCGTGGACGCCATCGTCGGCGCGGCCAAGCAGATGCACACCGTCGTTGCCGGCGAATGCACGGGCTGCGAGCTGTGCCTGCCGCCCTGCCCGGTGGACTGCATCGAGATGGTGCCGGTGCCCGAAACCCTGGAGACCTGGAAATGGAAGCCCCCCGCAGCGCCGATCCGCACCGCGGCGTGATCCGGCTGCACCGCTTCCACGGCGGCCTCGAGCTGCCCGACCACAAGCAGGCGGCGGCGTCGCGCCCGGTGGCCGGCGTGCCGCTGCCGGCGCAGCTCGTCGTGCCGTTGGCGCAGCACATCGGCGCCGCCGCGAAACCCTGCGTCGAGGCCGGCCAGAGCGTGCTCAAGGGGCAGCCGATCGGCGCGCCCGAAGGCTACGTCTCGGTGGCGGTTCACGCGCCGACGTCGGGCCGCGTGCTGGCCGTCGAGCCGCGCCAGGTCCCGCACCCGTCGGGGCTCACGGCGCCGTGCGTGGTGATCGAGCCCGACGGCGACGAGCGCTGGGTCGAGCGGCAGCCGCTGGACCTCGACCACCTGCACGTGAGCGAGCAGCGCAACCGGCTGCGCTGCGCCGGCATCGCCGGCCTCGGCGGCGCGGTGTTTCCGACCTTCATCAAGCTCAATCCCGGCACGCATCACGTGCGCACGCTGGTGGTGAACGGCGGCGAGTGCGAGCCGTACATCAGCTGCGACGACGCGCTCATGCGCACCCACCCGGACGAGATCATCGCCGGCGCCGAGATCGCCCGCCGGCTGCTCGGCGCCGATCGCGTGCTGATCGGCATCGAGGACAACAAGCCGGCCGCGATCGCGGCGATGCAAGACGCCGTGCGCGACGCCGGCCTTTCCTTCGCCGTGGTGCCGGTTCCCGCGCTCTATCCCGCGGGCGGCGAAAAGCAGCTGATCTAC
>DATIUV010000121.1:0-5352 GCA_035466595.1 Pelomicrobium sp. | reverse complement strand
CTGCTCGGCGCCGACGGCGGCGCGCCGGCGGCGCGGGGCCCGGTGCCGACCGGCGCCGCGCGGGAGCTCGCGCAGCGCGCGGACGAAGCGTTCCGCGAGTACCTGCGCCTGCAGGCGGAGCGGAAGTTCGAGGAGGCGGCGCGCAAGCTCGACGAGCTCAGCCGGCTGCTGCAGCGCCTGGCCGGCGACGAGGGCGAGCGGGAGCAGCCGGCCGCGATCCGCTGAGCGAGGCCGCCGCCCTTGGATGCCCAGGCGAAGGACGATGGCATGACGGGCGGCGCGCCGGCGCCGGAGCGGATGGCGGACACCGCCTGGCACGCGCTCGACGGCGACGAGGCGCTGGCGCGGCTCGACAGCCGCCGCGAGGGCCTGGACGACGAGGAGGCGCGGGAGCGCCGGCGCCGCTACGGCCCCAACCGGCTGCCGGAAGAGCAGCGCGACACGCTGATCGCGGTATTCCTGCGCCAGTTCAAGGACCCGCTGATCTACATCCTGCTGATCGCGGGCATCGTCTCGCTCGCCATCGGCAATCTCAACAACGCGATTTTCATCCTGGCGGTGCTGCTGGTGAACTCCGTCATCGGCACCTACCAGGAGTGGAAGGCCGAGTCCAGCGCCGCGGCGCTGAAGGAGGTCATGCGCGTCGGCGCGCGGGTGACGCGCGCCGGCCGCGAGCGCGATATCGACAGCACGGAGCTGGTGCCCGGCGACATCGTGCGGGTGGAGGCGGGCGACAAGGTCACCGCCGACCTGCGGCTGCTCTCGTCGCGCGACCTCTCCGCCGACGAGTCGCTGCTGACGGGCGAATCGACGCCGGTGCGCAAGCGCCACGAAGCCGACGTCGACGAGGACGCGGCGCTCGGCGACCGCGCGACGCTGCTGCACGCCGGCACCGTCGTGATGGACGGGCGCGCGCGCGGCGTTGTCTGCCGCACCGGCGCCGCGACCGAGGTCGGACGCATCGCCAGCAGCCTGGCGGAGCGCGAGGCGCAGGCGCCGCCGCTGGTCATCAAGCTGCGCCGCTTCACGCGGCAGATCGGCATCATCATCCTCGTCGCCATCGCGCTGCTTTCCGCCGTGCAGCTCTGGCAGGGCACGGCGCTGGTGCAGATCTTCTTCCTCGGCGTGGCGCTGGCGGTGTCGGCCATTCCCGCGGGGCTGCCGGTGGCGATCACTGTGGCCTTCTCGATCGCCGCCAACCGCATGGCGGCGCGCCACGTCATCGTGCGGCTGCTGCCGGCGGTCGAGGGGCTGGGCTCCTGCACGCTGGTGGCGAGCGACAAGACCGGCACGCTGACGGCCAACGTGCTGACCGTCAAGCGCATCCAGCTCGCCGACGGCGCCGGCTTCGAGGTCGAGGGCGAGGGCTACGAGGCCGAAGGCGGGCTCGAGCCGGCGGACGGGGAGGCCGGCGACGCAGGGAGCGAGGCCATCGAGGCGCTGGCGGTGACCGGCGCGCTGTGCAACGAGGGCTCGTTCCGCGTGCGCGACGACGGCGAGCCGGAGCACGCCGGCGACAGCGTCGACGTCGCCTTCCTGGTGCTGGCGCACAAGCTCGGCCTCGAGCGCGACGAGCTGCTGCGCGAGCACGAGGAGGTGGATGCGATTCCGTTCAAGGCCGAGCGGCGCTTCGCGGCGAGCATCCACCGCGCCGGCGACCGGACCGTGGCCCACGTCAAGGGCGCGGCGGAGGTCATCGTCGGCATGTGCGACGGCGTCGACGCGGACGAGATCGGCCGGCGCGAGGAGAAGCTGGCGGAGGCGGGCTACCGCGTGCTGGCGCTCGCGCGCGGCGAAGTGCCCGCGCGGGACGACTACGGTGCGGACGATATGCGCGGATTGCGCTTCCTCGGCCTGGTCGGGCTCATCGATCCGATCCGCGAGGAGGTGCCGGACGCCGTGCGGCGGTGCCGCTCGGCAGGCGTGGAGGTGCGCATGATCACCGGCGACCACCCGCGCACCGGCCTCGCCATCGCCCGCCAGCTCGGCATCGCCGGTGACGATGACGAGGCCGCCACCGGCCGCGACCTGCAGGAACTGGAGGACGACGAGGAGCGGCTCGACGATCTCATCCGCCGCGCGCCGGTGTTCGCGCGCGTCGAGCCGACCCAGAAGACGGTGATCATCGAGCGCCTGCAGCGGCAGGGCCACTTCGTCGCGGTCACCGGCGACGGCGTCAATGACGCGCCGGCGCTGAAGGCCGCGCACGTCGGCGTCGCGATGGGCGAGAGCGGCACCGACGTCGCCCGCGGCGCCGCCTCGCTGATCCTGACCGACGACAATTTCGCCTCCATCGTCAACGGCATCGAGGAGGGCCGCGTCGCCTACGACAACGTGCGCAAGGTGACCTGGCTGCTGCTCGCCACCGGCGCCGCCGAGGTGCTGCTGTTCTTCCTGGCGCTGTTCACCGGGCTGCCGCTGCCGCTGACCGCGGTGCAGCTGCTGTGGCTCAACCTCGTCACCAACGGCATCCAGGACGTCGCGCTCGCGTTCGAGAAGGCCGAGCCCGGCGTGCTGGAGCGCAGGCCGCGCTCGCCGACGCAGCCCGTGTTCGATCGCCAGATGATCCGGCAGACGGCGCTGTCCGGCGGCTACATCGGGCTGGTCGCGTTCGGCGTCTACTGGTTCCTGCTCGAGCGCATGGGCCTGGGCGAGTTCGAGGCGCGCAACCTGCTGCTGCTGCTGATGGTGCTGTTCGAGAACGCGCACGTGTTCAGCTGCCGATCGGAGACGCGCTCGCTGTTCCGCATGCCGCTGCGCGCCAACCCGCTGGTGGTGGGGGCCGTGATCGTCGCCCAGGGCGTGCACATCGCCGCCATGTACACGCCGGGGCTCTCGGCGGTGCTGGAGACGCAGCCTGTGTCGCTGGCGAGCTGGGGCATCCTGGCGGCGCTGGCCGCGACGCTGCTCCTGTTCGACGAGCTCATGAAGCTCGCGCACCGCCACCAGGGGACGCCGCGGGCCGCGCCGGCCTGAGACGGCCGGCCGCCGCGCTCAGCGCGGCGCTTCCCAGTAGACGCGGTGGTGGGCGAGGCTCGCCTCGCGGTCGATGACGGCTTCCAGCAGCCGCGCGCCGCGCGCCGGCATCAGCTCGTCCAGCGCGCGGGTGAGCTCCGCCGCCGTGACGGCGCGCCGATGCTCGACGCCGAACAGGCGCGCTGCCTGCCCGATGTCGAGGCCGACCGGCGTCAGCCAGCCGCGCTCGAACTCGGGCAGCGCTGACTGCGGCAGGTAGCCGAAGATGCCGCCGCCGCCGTTGTTGAGCACCACCAGCAGCGCGTCGGCGTCGCGCGCGGCGTGCAGGCCGTTGAGATCGTGGAACAGCGCGAGGTCGCCGAGCAGGGCGGCAAACGGACGGTCCGCCGCGGCGGCGATGCCGAGCGCGGTCGAGACGTTGCCGTCGATGCCGCTCGCGCCGCGGCTGCCGAGCATCTCGATCGCCTGCGCGCCGCTGCCGGAGAAGCTGTCGAGATCGCGGATCACCATCGAGTTGCCGGCGTAGACCCGCGCGCCGCCGGGCAGCCGCTCGACGAGCGCGCCGATCACCTGCGCCTCGAACAGCGGTTCGACGCCCGCGAGCGCTTTCGCTGCCGCCTCGGCGTGCTGCTCCAGCGCGCGCAGCGGCGGCAGCAGGTCCGCCTCGAAGCGGCGGTCGACGGCGAGCGACAGCGCATGGCACGTCTGCGCCGCATCGGCGTGCAGGACGCGCGTCGCGCGGTGCACGGGATCGCGCCAGCGGCCGTCGCCGGTGACCAGCGTCTGCGCCACGTCGAGGCGCTCCAGCAACTGCAGCAGCGGCTTCGATGTCGGCGCGGCGCCGAAGCGCAGCACCCAGCGCAGCGTGCCTTCGTAGACGAAGCCGTGGCGCAGGAAGGCGTCGTAGCGCGTCAGCACGCGGCGGCGGTCGTGCGGGCCGAAACGCAGGTTCGACAGCGGGTCGGCGAGGACCGCGGTGCCGAGCTGCGCGGCGAGGTCGGTGACCGCGGCGGCAAAGGTCGCATCCGCCGCCATCGGCCCGCAGACGATGAGGCCGGGATTGCCGGCGAGCTCGTGCGCGAGTTCCGTGATCGCCTGCGGTCGCGGCGCCGGCGGGCAGTGGCTCACGCGCACGGCGGGCGTGGCGTCGTGCGGCAGCGCCGGCAGTTCGCCGGCGGGCAGCAGCGGCTCGCGCAGCGGTACGTTGATGTGCACCGGGCCGGGCAGCGGGTGGCGCGCCTCGTCGGCGGCGCGCGCCGCCAGCCAGCGCAGCTGGCGCAGGCGCTCCGGCGCGCGGCTCGCCTCGCCGGTCTGGTGAAAGGCGCGCGCGTGGCTGCCGAACAGCTTGACCTGGTCGACGGTCTGGTTGGCGCCGCAGTCCTGCAGCTCGGCCGGGCGATCGGCGGAGATCAGCACCAGCGGCGTCGCCGACTGGCTCGCCTCGATCACTGCCGGCAGCCAGTGCGCGGGCGCCGACCCGGAGGTGGCGAGCAGCGCGACCGGCGCGCCGCTCCCGCGCGCGAGTCCGAGCGCGAAGAACGCCGCGGCGCGCTCGTCCACCTGCACCCAGGTGCGCGCGCCGGGATGGCGCAGCCAGGCGAGCGCGAGCGGCGTCGAGCGCGACCCCGGCGAGATCACCGCGCGCGTGACGCCGGCGGCTGCCAGCGCGTCCACCAGGTGGCCGGCCCAGGCCAGGTTGTCAGCCGCGGTGTCCGCTCCGGGCGAGCGCGTCGGCACTCGATTCCTCGATGACGTTGAGCATCGCGGTGAGCTTGAGCTCGGTTTCGGCCAGCTCGGCGTCCGGGTCCGACTCGGCGACGACGCCGGCGCCGGCATAGAGCTCGACGTCGCGCCCGGTGATCCACGCCGAGCGCAGGACCACCGCGAACTCGCCGTCGCCGGCGGTGTCGAGCCAGCCGACCGCGCCGGCGTACCAGTGGCCGCGCCGCTCGCCGTGGCTTGCCTGCCAGGCGAGCGCGGCTTCGCGCGGGGCGCCGCCCACCGCCGGCGTCGGGTGCAGCCGCTCCAGCAGCTCCGGCAGCTCGACCCCGGCCTTGGCGCGCCCGCTGATGGGGATCCACCGGTGCTGCGCGTTGGCGAGTTTGAGCACGGCGGCTTCCTCGGGCAGCTCCAGCGCGTCGCACACCGACAGCAGCTGGCGCGCGATGGAGGTCACCACCGGGTGGTGCTCCTGCCCGATCTTGCCCGACACGCGCAGCCCGACTTCGAGCCGCTCGTCCTCGCCGGGCGCTGCCCCGCGCGGGGCGGTGCCCGCGATGGCATCGCTCACCACCTGGCGGTCTGCCAGGCAGACGAGCCGCTCGGGCGACGCGCCCAGCAGCACGCCGTCGGCGCCGCTCCAAGCGAACTGCGTGC
>DATIUV010000120.1:0-8849 GCA_035466595.1 Pelomicrobium sp. | reverse complement strand
CGACGCGCTGCGGCCGTGGTTCAGCGAGGCCGCGCTGATCCGGCACCGCGTCCACGTCGAGGTGGAATGGCTGGTGGCGCTCGCCGCCGAGCCGGCGCGGCCGGAGATCGCGCCGTTCGGCGCCGAGACGACCGCGGCGCTGCGCGCCCTGGTGCGCGACTTCGCCGACGCCGACGCCGAAGCCGTCAAGGCGATCGAGCGCAGGACCAATCACGACGTCAAGGCGATCGAGTACTTCATTCGCGAGCGCTTCTCGGGCAACACCGAGGTGTCCCGCGCGGCGGAGTTCATCCATTTCGCCTGCACCTCGGAAGACATCAACAACCTCAGCTACGCGCTGATGCTGCAGGGCGCCCGCGACACGGTCGTACTGCCGGCGCTGCAAGGTCTCAACGAGACGCTGACGGCGATGGCCCACGACCTGGCCGAGGTGCCGATGCTCTCGCGCACGCACGGCCAGCCGGCGACGCCGACGACGCTCGGCAAGGAGATCGCCAACGTCGTGCACCGGCTGCGGCGCGGCATGCAGCGGCTCGGCGGCGTCGAGCTGCTGGGCAAGATGAACGGGGCGGTCGGCAACTACAACGCCCACCTGGCGGCGTACCCGGCATTCGACTGGGAAGGGTTTGCGCGCCGGTTCGTCGAGTCGCTCGGGCTCGGCTTCAACCCGTACACGATCCAGATCGAGCCGCACGACACACTGGCCGAGGCGTTCGACGCGCTGGCGGCGATCAACACGGTGCTGATCGACCTCGACCGCGACCTCTGGGGCTACATCTCGCTCGGCTATTTCCGGCAGAAGGCGATCGCCGACGAGGTGGGCTCCTCGACCATGCCGCACAAGGTGAACCCCATCGACTTCGAGAACTCGGAGGGCAACCTCGGACTCGCCAACGCGCTGCTGCGGCACCTGTCCGACAAGCTCCCGGTCTCGCGCTGGCAGCGCGACCTCACCGACTCCACCGTGCTGCGCAACGTCGGCGTCGCGGTCGGCTACGGCCTGCTCGGCTACGACTCGCTCGCGCGCGGCTTGAGCAAGCTGGAGGCGGACCCGGCGCGGCTGGCCGCGGATCTCGACGCCGCCTGGGACGTGCTGGCCGAGCCGATCCAGACCGTCATGCGCCGCTACGGCATCCCCAACCCCTACGAGCAGCTCAAGGCGCTGACCCGCGGCAAGGGCGGCATCTCGCGCGAGGCGCTGCATGCCTTCATCCGCGAGCTGCCGCTGCCCGAGCCGGAGAAGCGCCGGCTGCTGGCGCTCACGCCCGGCAGCTATCTTGGCAGGGCGGCCGACCTGGCCCGCCGCATCTAGGCCGCCGGCAGCGGTTGAAACGCGGCCGCGCCGGCCGCATCTTTGCCGGAGAACGTTCGAATTCCGGAGTTTTCCATGGGCAAGCATTCCGTCGACGTCAACGAAGCCAATTTCGAGCAGGTCGTGATCGCCGGCTCGCGCCAGGCGCCGGTGCTGGTGGATTTCTGGGCCGAGTGGTGCGGGCCGTGCCGCGCGCTGACGCCGATCCTGGAGAAGCTCGCCGAGGAATACCAGGGCCGCTTCGTGCTGGCCAAGGTCAACTCCGACCGGAACCAGGGCCTGGCGGCCAGCTTCGGGGTGCGCGGAATACCCAACGTCAAGGCCTTCGTCGACGGCCAGATCGTGGACGAGTTCTCCGGCGCGCTGCCGGAGGCGATGGTGCGCCAGTTCATCGAGGGTTTGATGCCCTCCGAGGCCGAGAATCTGCGCCGGCAGGCGGCGGCCAGCTACGCCGCCGGCGACAAGGAAGCGGCGCTGGCGCTCCTGGAGAGCGCCGCGCAGCGCGAGCCCCCCAACGACGCGATCCGGGTCGACCGCGCCGAGGTCCTGCTGGATCTGGGGCGGGTGGACGAGGCGCGCGCGCTGCTCGACGCGCTCAACATCCTCACGCGAGATGAGCCGAAAGCCGCGGAGCTCATCGCGCGGGCGGCCTTCGCCGGGGGCGCCGCGGAAGGCGCCGCGGACCTGGAATCCCGCGTCGCGGCCAATCCCGACGATCTCGGGGCGCGCCTCGCGCTCGCCAAGGTTCACGTCAATGCGAAGCGCTTCGACGCCGCCATGGAGCAGCTGCTCGAGATCATCCGCCGCGACCGCGCGTTCGGCGACGACGTCGGGCGCAAGACCATGCTGCACGTGTTCAACCTGCTCGGTAACGAAGGCGAGCTGGTCGGCAAGTACCGGCGGCTGATGGCCAGCGCGCTGCACTGAGCGGCGCGCGGTTCCCGGTCAGTCGTCGTTCTTTTCCTCTTTCTTCGCGAGCTTCTCGAGTTTTTCGCGCGCCGGCCCCAGCCCGCAGCGGTGGCGGTCGATGTCCGCCCAGGGGTCGTCCTTGGCGCCGAGCCGCCGGCGCACGTTGCCGAGGTGGTAGCTCTGCGGGCCGACGCGTCCCAGCTCCGACCAGTCCAGCGGGGCGGCCACCGGCGCGCCGGGCTTCGCGCGCAGCGAGTAGGGCAGCACCGCGGTCTGGCCCCAGCTGTTGCGCATGACGTCGAGATACAGCCGCCCGCGGCGCTTGTTCTTTCGCTGTGCCACCGTGAGCTCGTTGGGGAAGCGCGCGGCGAGACGGTCGGCCATCGCGCGCGCGAAGTCGCGTACGTCGTCGAACTCGGCGCCGGCGTCGAGCGGGGCGACGACGTGCACCCCCCGGGAGCCCGTGGTCATGACGTAGGGCGTCATGCCGAGCTGCTTCATGAGATCGCGCACGCGGCGCGCGCCGCTCACGACGGCGTCGAAATCGTCGCCGTGCGGCGGATCGAGATCGAATATCAGGCGATCCGGCCGCGAGACTTTCTTCATGCGGCTCAGCCAGCCGTGGAACGTGATCACGGCCTGGTTGGCGAGGTAGACGATATCCGCCTGGTGGCGCAATACGACGTGCTCGACCTTGCCGCCTTTCTCGCCGACGCGCTCGAGCCTGGCGCCCTTGATCCAGTCCGGAAAGTAATCCGCGCGCGCCTGCTGGATGAAGCCCTTTTTGCCGATGCCGTCGGGGAAGCGCTGCATGGTGATGACGCGATCGGCGCCGTGGCGCAGGATCGCCTCGGCCATGTCGCGGTAATAGTCGATGACCTCGCCCTTGGTGAGGCCGGCGTCGGGGAACAGCGGCTTGTCTTCGTTGGAGAGCTCGATGCTGCGCGAGCCGATGCGGAGCGTGGCCATGGGCGTGTGCGGGTCCGGTGCGGGCGCGGTCACAAATTTACGACATCCGCATCGGCGCGTAGTTGCGAGCGCGGCCGCGGGCGATTACGTGTTCGCCCGTATTTTCTTCGCCGGCCGATGCTCCTAGGCTGAATCGCGCCGCCGGGCAATGCAGCGCAGCCCGCGCGCGATCAACGCACCGAAAGGAGAAAGAGCGAGATGGCAACCGGACAAGTGAAGTGGTTCAACGCCGACAAGGGCTTCGGCTTCATCACCCCCGACGGCGGCGGCAGCGACCTGTTCGCGCACTACAGCGCGATCCGCATGAACGGATTCAAGTCCCTGAGCGAGGGGCAGCGCGTATCGTTCGAGATCGTCCAGGGACGCAAGGGCCAGGAGGCCTCCAACATCGAGCCGTTGTCGCCGGGCGGCGGCGTCGAGCGCCCGCACCGGCCGGCGGGGCGCATGCCGCGCAGCTGACGACTCCGCGCCCAGGCGGGTGGCGCCGGGATCGGCGCCTGTCCGCCCCCCATCATCCGCGCCGCTGACGAAACGGGCCCTCCGTTTCCGCTGTCCACCTTGAAGCGGGCGCATCCCCACGGCCGAATCGGCCGCGGGGATGTCGTGCCGCGCATTGCGAACGGACGAGGAGGGCCATCATGGGCAAGCCGAACGAGCGGAAGCAGCACGAAGTTCCCAAGGATACCGAATTGAATCCGGGCGACGTCGCGCCGGCCGGCACCCCCGGTACCGGCGAGAACCTTTGCCCCGACTGCAGCGGCAAGGGCGATCTCGAAGGCAAGCCCTGCCCGACCTGCGGCGGCAGCGGCAAGGTCGTCGAGGGCGTCGGCGGAGCCTGATCGGGCCGCGCGGCAGCGGACGGCAGTGGTTCGGCTTGGGCGCCGAGGCCTTCGCTGGTTGAGCGACGCGCCGCAGCGGGCTGCGAGCCGCGAGAAGCAGACGGGAGTCCCGGGCGCACAGGGGGGCAGCGTGGCCAAGCGGGCGAGTCGCAAGCAGGAGTCGATCGAGGCGATGCGCGAACGGCTGCTGGGCAGCGACAAGCCGGTGTCGGCGCACCTGCTGGCGCGGCTGCGCCGCGACGCGCGCCCCGGCGTGCAGAAGATCTACGCCGCGCTCAAGCGCCGCTTCGAGCGGGAGCGCGCGGATCGCCTGCACCACGACGCGCTGCTGCACTTCGAGCGGCTGCTGTGGGGCTCGGGCATCACGCGCGTGGGCGGCGTCGACGAGGCCGGCGTCGGCGCGCTCGCCGGGCCGGTGGTGGCCGCCGCCGTGGTCTTCCTGCCCGACACGGAGATCTTCGGCATCGACGATTCCAAGCGGCTCGACGCGCAGCAGCGCGAGGAGCTCGCCGGGATCATCCGCGCGCGTGCCGAGGCGATCGGCGTCGGCGAGGCCGACGTCGCCGAGATCGACAGCCTCAACATCTACCATGCCTCGCTGCTGGCGATGCGGCGCGCGGTCGAGGCGCTGCCGCAGCCGCCGCAGCACCTGCTGGTGGACGCGCGCACGATCCCGTCGCTGGAGATCCCGCAGAGCGCCTACGCCAAGGGCGACGGCCTCAATTTCTCGATCGCTGCGGCCTCCATCATCGCCAAGACGCACCGCGACCGGCTGCTGACCGAGATCGGCGCCACCTATCCCGAGTACGGCTTCGCCTCCCACAAGGGCTACGACACGCCGGAGCACCGCGCCGCGCTCGAGCGCCTGGGGCCCTGTCCCGCGCACCGGCTGTCGTTTCCGGTGATCCGCGAGATCTGCGGCAACTGCTCGCCGCTGTTCTACGCGCTGCGGCGCGAGCTCGAGGCGGCCCGGGACCGCGCTGGGCTGAAGGTCTTCGAGGAGGGCCTCGCGCAGCGCATCGGCGAGCTGGACGAGGCCGAGGCGCGCAAGCTGCGCGTGATCGCGGGACGGCACTGGAAGGCGCTGGGCTGAGCGCCCCGGCGGCGGAACATCGCCCGCCGCGGCTGCATCGAACCAGCATGGGGCGCGATTCTCCCCGAGCAACGGTCCAGAGGAGCCAGAGCCATGCCCGAAGTCCAGAGTGTGCACGTATTCGACAAGATGCTGATCCAGGCCAACGAGTGGGTCAGCGAGATCGGCGAAGAGATGAAGGACCCCGACCCGCAGCGCGCCTACCATGCGCTGCGCGGGACGCTGTTCGCGCTGCGCGACCGCATGCCCGCCACCAACGCGGCCCACCTGTCGGCGCAGTTGCCGACGCTGGTGCGCGGCATCTTCTACGACGGCTACCGCTTCGTCGACAAGCCGGAGCGCACGGACCGCGAGGCGCTGCTCGAGCGCGTGCGCGGCGAGCTTGCCACGACGGGCCGGACGGATGCCGAGACCGCGGTCGGCGCCGTGCTGCGCGTGATGGAGAGGCGTCTCGAGAAAGCCGAGATGGACAAGGTGAAGGAGAACATGCCCAAGGACATCCGGGCGCTGTGGGAACAGGTGAGCGCCTGACGACCGCCGGCGCCCGCGCGCCGGCGCCTGTATACCGGGCGCCTCAGCCGCTAGCGCAGCGCGAAGGCGAGCGCCGCCAGCGCGAAGACGGCGGCTGCCGCCCAGGTCGCGCCGGTGATCAGCTTCTCGCGCGGGGTGAGCCGGCGCGTGTCGTAGCGGAAGCGCTCGGAGACCACCTGCCTGAGCGGCAGGCCGAGCTCGCCGAGGCAGATCTCGACGCTGTCGATCATCGCCGGCGGGCCGCAGATGAAGCTGAGCCAGCGCGCGCGGCCCTCGCGCGGCAGCAGCTCGTCGAGCATCTCGCGCGTGACCAGGCCCTCGCGGCCCTGCCAGCCGGCGGGCGGCTCCGCGAGCACGTGCTCGACGCGCAGGTCGAGGCGCTGCTTCAGCGCCTCCAGCTCGTCGCGCGCGCAGATCTGCGCCTCGGTGCGGTTGCCGTAGACGAGCAGCACGCTCCGCCGATCGCCGCGGTCGGCAAGCTCGCGCAGCAGGCTGAGGATGGGCGCGATCCCGATGCCGCCGGCGACCAGCAGGAAGCCCTCGGCCGCGCGCCCGCGCAGGGTGAAGTTGCCGTAGGGGCCGTCGATGTAGACCGGCGTCCCGTTCGCCAGATGGCCCACGCCCGAGGAGAAATCCCCTTCCTCCTTGATCAGGAACTCGAGCGCGGGGCCGCGGCCCGGTGTCGAGGCGATCGAGAAGGGGTAGTCGGCGATGCGGCCCACCGAGCGGCCCACCTTGAGCCACATCGACTGGCCGGCGTCGAAGCGCAGGCGGCCGCGGCCGGCCGGTTCCAGCACGAGGCGCCAGGTGCGCTCGGCGGCGCGCCCGGTCGCCGCGACGCGGTAAGGCCGGCGGCGATGCAGGATCGGGCGCACCAGGTAGATGGTGGTGAGCGCCGCGAGCGCGAACGCCGCAGCGACGATCCAGAATGCTTCCAGCGCCGGCGAGAACGCGCTGTAGCGGCCGCCCTCGACCGCGTGCCAGGCGCCGGCGACCGCCAGCGCCGCCGCGCCGAAGCCGTGGGTCAGGCGCCAGGTCTCGTAGCGCCAGTTGGGCTGGTCGCGGAAGGTGGCGAAGGCCGGCAGGAGCAGCAGCAGGGCCCAGGCCACCAGCCCCGTGACGGTGCCGGTCGGCGTGAGCGAGATCGTCTCGGCGCGCGTGTAGTCGGTCGGCAGCTCCTTCACCGGCAGCGTGTACAGGGCGGGATGCAGGATCAGGAACGCGACCGCCGCGTAGGAGAGCAGCTGGTGATAGCGGATCGTGACGTCGAGCCCGAGCGGCGTGGACACCGCGCGGTAACGGCCCGACAGGAAGAACTCGACCAGCAGGATGGTGAAGCCGGCCATGGCCAGCCCCGACGACAACTCGTCGAGCAGCGGCCGGCGCGGCAGTCCGGCGGCGGCCGCCAGCGCCACCGGGAAGAGCACCAGCGCCAGGTAGGCGAGCGTGAGCAGCGCCACGGCGGCGCGGTTGCGCCAGTTGATCTGCCGCACGGCAGGCGCGTTCACGGCTCAGGCCCCGAACTTGCGCCGGCCCGGAAACACGGGGCGGCCCGCCGTGTTCTTACCCCGAGACAGGAGGCAAGGACGATGGGTGAACGCAAGATCGACACGCCCGAGGAGCGCCGGCAGGAGCGCTTCTTCCAGCGGGCTACCGAGGACACGAAGGACGCCGCCGCCTGGTATTACCGGGCGCGCGAGGGCATCTTCGGGCCATTCGCCTCGCGCGCGATGGCCGAGGTCGACCTCGCCGAACTCGTCTACCGCAGCCCGGACAAACGCAGGCAGCACGTGAAGTAGCCGTCGACTTGGCGGCATGGCCGTCAGGGCGCGTAGTGCCAGAGCAGCACGAGCGCGAGCGCGGCCATCAGCAGCCAGAAGAACAGGCTCGCGGCGCGCCACGCGGCTTCCCGCGCCGTCTCGCCCGCCGAGGCCGGTCGCGGCGGCAGGACGGCGCCGATCACGAGCGAGACGATCAATCCCGTCAGCAGGAACGGCAGCCAGTGGATGTCGAGCGTGCGCGGCCCGAACGGCGCCATCAGGGCGCCGCCGGCCCACGTCGTGAGGAACACGATGGCGAACGTCACCATGAGCCGCCCGGCGCGCGAGCGGTAAGGCGGCGCGCGCCAGGCGAAGGCCAGGATCAGCGAGAACGCCGCGGCCACGACCAGGGCCGCCATTGCTTCCGAGAGCCACATGGGCGCGCGCCGGCCTCAGGGGCGCTTCCGCGTCTCGGCAAACCGATGCCGGGGCTTCATCTCAGCGCCCCATCCGAGCGGCTTCGCGCACCATCTGGTTGGCGTACCCCCACTCGTTGTCGTACCAGCTCATGACCTTGACCAGATCGCCGTCGACGACCTGGGTCTGGTTCAGGTCGACGATGGAGGCGCGCGGATCGTGGACGATGTCGGACGACACGATCCGGTCGCGGGTCACGCCGAGGATGCCGCGGTAGCGCGCGCTGTCGGCCTCCTCGGCGAAGATGCGGTTGACTTCCTCGACGCTGGTGGCGCGCTCGGCGAGGAAGGTGATGTCGGCGACCGAGCCAACCGGCACCGGCGCGCGGATGGCGACGCCGTCGAAGCGGCCCTCGTACTGCGGCAGCACCTGCGTGGTCGCCTTCGCCGCGCCGGTCGAGGTCGGCACCAGGTTGGCGGCGCCGGCGCGGCCGCGCTCGGGCTTCTTGCTGGGGCCGTCCACCATGCCCTGCGAAGAGGTGTAGGCGTGCACCGTGGTCATGACGGCCTTGCGGATGCCGAGGCGCCGGCCCATCACCTCCACGACCGGCGTGATGCAGTTGGTCGTGCAGCTGGCGCAGGAGAAGATCTGTGGATGGTCGTCCTCGGGGCTGTTGACGCCCGGCACGATGGACTCCACGCCGTCGCCCTTGGCCGGCGCCGAGAGAATGACGTGGCGCGCGCCCGCCTTGACGTGCTTCTCGAGATCGTCCCTGCGCGTGAAGGCGCCGGTGCATTCGAACACGATGTCCACGCCGAGATCCTTCCACGGCAGCGCCGCGGGGTCCTTCTCGTGCAGGACCTGATAGCGGTCGCCCGCCGCGGACAGGTGGCGATCGCCCTCGGCGCGCACGTCGTACGGCACGCGGCCGTAGACGGTGTCGTAGCGCAGCAGGTAGACCAGGTCCTCGAGCGGCGTGAGGTCGTTGATCGCAACCAGGTCGAGTCCCGGCGTGTCGT
>DATIUV010000119.1:0-27418 GCA_035466595.1 Pelomicrobium sp. | reverse complement strand
CCTTTCGTTCGAAGGCGCCTTGCAGGAACTGGCGACGGTGCTGACGCAGGTCGCCACCGCCCAGCTGGCCGCGGCCGGCGTGCCCGACGATCTGCCCGATCGCGGTGACGTGCTGGAGGCGGCGCAGGCGCTGGATCCGGAAGCGGTGCAGCTCTTCTACCAGATCGCCGTCAACGGCCGGCGCGACCTCGACCTGGCGCCCGACGAGTTTGCCGGCTTCACCATGACCCTGCTGCGGATGCTGGCGTTCGCGCCGGGCGGCGCGGCCGACCCGCGCCCGGAGCCGGCGAGAGACCGGACAGACGGTAAGCCCGCGCCGGCGCGGGCCGCCGCGCCGCCGCCGCAGGAAAGCGTCGCCTCGGCGCCGTCGCTGCGCGAGCCGCCCCCCCTCGACTGGCGGGAACTCATCGCTGAGCTGGCGCTCTCCGGCATGGCCAAGCAGCTGGCTGCCCACAGCGAGCTGTTGGGCGTCGAGGGCAATCGCTACGCATTCAGCGTTCCCGAGGCGCATCGCCATCTGCTCGACAAGGCCTACCAGGAGCGCATTGCGGCGGCGCTGACCGCTCACGTTGGCCGGCCGGTGCGGGTAGAATTTGCGCTGGGCGGCGGAACCGGCAACAGTCCCGCCGAAAAGCAGAGCCGTGAGGCAGGCGCGCGCCAGGCACGCGCCATCGAGGCCATCGAGTCGGACCCGTTCGTGCGCGATCTGATCGAGAACTTCGACGCGCGGCTCAACGACTCGTCGATCCGGCCGCGCGGCTGACGCGGCGATCTCAAAGGAGCACGGCATGAAGGGTGCGCTGGCGGGCCTGATGAAACAGGCCCAGCAGATGCAGGACAACCTGAAGAAGGTGCAGGAGGAGCTGGCCAGCGTCGAGGTGGAAGGTCAGTCCGGCGCCGGCATGGTGACGGTGGTGATGACCTGTCGGCACGACGTCAAGCGGGTCGCGATCGACGCCAGCCTGCTTGCCGGCGAGGACAAGGAGATGCTGGAAGACCTCATCGCCGCGGCGGTCAACGATGCGGTGCGCCGCGTCGAGGCGACGGTCCAGGAGCGCATGGGCGCCGTCACCGCCGGCATGGGTCTGCCGCCCGGCATGAAGCTGCCTTTCTGAACGCCGCCGCCGGCGGCCCGCAACGCATAGGCGTCGCCGGCTCCCGCGGGCCGGAAATTCTTTCCCGCATTTCATGAAGACCCCTTCGAGCCTGGACGAGCTCACGCAGGCGCTGCGTTGCCTGCCCGGCGTCGGACCGAAATCGGCGCAGCGCATGGCCTACCATCTGTTGCAGCGCGACCCGGCGGGGGCCGCGCGGCTGGCGCGCGCGCTGGAGCACGCCACCGCGCGCATCCGCAACTGCGAGCGCTGCAACAACTTCAGCGAGGAGCCGGTGTGCGAGCTGTGCCGCTCGCCGCGCCGGGACGCCGCGCTGCTGGCGGTGGTGGAGGCCCCGGCGGACCTCGTCATGCTGGAGCAGGCGCACTGCTACAACGGGTTGTACTTCGTGCTCATGGGCCGGCTGTCGCCGCTGGACGGCATCGGCCCGAAGGAGATCCATCTCGACCGCCTGCTGGCGCGGGCCACGGACGGCCGCGTGCAGGAGGTGGTGCTGGCGACCAATCCGACCGTCGAGGGCGATGCCACCGCGCATTACATCGGCGAGATGCTGCACGCGGCCGGCCTGCGCGTGACGCGCCTCGCGCGCGGTCTGCCCCTCGGCGGCGAGCTTGAGCACGTCGATGCCGGCACGCTGGCGCAGGCCGTGCGCGAGCGGCGGGAGGTCTGAGGTGAGGCCGAAACCGCAGCCGCAGGGCGACGGCGAACGCCTGCAGAAGGCGCTGGCCCAGGCCGGCTACGGCTCGCGCCGCGAGATCGAGGGGTACATTCGCGCCGGCCGCGTGCGCGTGAACGGCGAGCCGGCGCAGCTCGGCACCAAGGTGCGCCCCGGCGACCGCATCCACATCCTCGGCAAGACCTTTCGCCTGCCGGAGGCGGCCGGACGCGCGCGCGTTCTGATCTATCACAAGCCGGCGGGCGAAATCGTCAGCCGGCGCGACCCGCAGGGGCGGCCGACCGTGTTCGACCGCCTGCCGCCGGTGGCGGGCGGCCGCTGGGTCCCGGTCGGGCGGCTCGACTTCAACACCGAAGGGCTCCTCGTGTTCACCACCGCGGGCGAGCTGGCCAACCGGCTCATGCACCCGCGCTTCGAGGTCGAGCGCGAGTACGCCGTGCGTGTCCGCGGCGAGCTGGGCGAGGCCACGGCGGCGCGGCTGCTGCGTGGCGTGACGCTGGCGGACGGCCGGGCGAAGCTGGAATCGCTGGAAGATGCGGGCGGCCGCGGCACCAATCACTGGTACCGCGTGGTGCTGCGGGAAGGCCGCAACCGCGAAGTGCGGCGGCTGTTCGAGGCGGTCGACACCGAGGTGAGTCGCCTGATCCGGGTGCGCTTCGGCTCGCTTGCGCTGCCGCGCGGCCTGCGTCGCGGGCAATGGCGCGAACTCGCGGCCGCTGAAGTCAACGCGCTTTACGAGTCGCTGGGCCTGTCGGCCCCGAAAGCCCCTAGCCGGGGAAGTCCTCGCGGCGCAGGAGAAAAACGTGCTCCGCGCCGGCGCTCGTCTCGGCCCAGATGAACGGCAACTCCGGGAAGGCGGCTTCCAGCGCCGCCCGGTTGTGGCCGATCTCCACCGCCAGCACGCCGCCGGGATTGAGGTGGCGCGGCGCCGCCTTCAGGATGCGGCGCACAGCTTGCAGCCCGTCGCGACCGCCGTCGAGCGCCAGTGCGGGCTCGCGCCGGTACTCCGCAGGCAGCGCGCGCATCGAGGCGGCGTTCACGTACGGCGGGTTGGAGACGATGACGTCGTAAGCGCGCCCGGCGAGTCCGCGGAACAGGTCCGAGCGCTTCAGGCGGATCCGCGGCTCCAGGCCGTATGCCGCGACGTTGTGCTCCGCCACCTCGAGTGCGCCCTCGGACACGTCCGTGGCATCGACGCTCGCGTGCGGAAACGCGTTCGCCAGCAGCACCGCCAGACAGCCGGAGCCGGTGCAGAGGTCGAGCGCGCCGGCCACTCGCTCGGGGTCGGCGACCCAGGGCGCCAGCTGCTCGGCGAGCAGCTCGGCGATGAACGAGCGCGGAACGATGACGCGCTCGTCGACGTAGAAGCGGAAGTCGCCGAGCCAGGCTTCGCGCGTCAGGTAGGCGGCCGGCACGCGCTCCTCGGCGCGGCGTCGCACGAGCTCGAGCACCTGCGCCATCTCCTCCGGCAGCAGGGCCGCGTCCAGAAAGGGCTCGAGGCGGTCGAGCGGCAGCCTGAGGGCGCGCAGTACCAGATAGGCGGCCTCGTCAAACGCGTTGGCGGTGCCGTGGCCGTACGCCAGCCCGGCCTCCTCGAAGCGGCTGACCGCGAAGCGCAGGGCGTCGCGCACCGTCGCGAGCTGCGAGCGCGCCTTCTCGTAGGCGCGGCTCAGCCCAGCAGCCGCCGAATGGCGTGAGCGTAGATTGCGGCCAGCCGCGGCACGTCGGCGAGGTCGATGCATTCGTCCACCTTGTGGATCGTGGCGTTGAGCGGCCCCAGCTCGATCACCTGCGGGCAGATCTCGGCGATGAAACGGCCGTCCGAGGTGCCGCCGGTGGTGGAAAGCCGGGCGGTGACGCCGGTCACCGCGTGTACCGCCTCGGCGAGGGCCTCTGCGAGCGGCCCCGGCGCGGTAAGGTAGGGCCGGTTGTGCGGGTCCTCCCACGCGATCCTGTAGTCAAGGCCGTGGCGGTTCAGCACTGCCGCCAGCCGGTCCTTCAGCGACTCCACCGTGCTGGCGGTGGAGAAGCGCCAGTTGAACTGCAGTATCACTTCGCCGGGAATCACGTTGGTGGCGCCGGTGCCGCCGCGGATGTTGGAGATCTGAAACGTGGTCGGCGGAAAATGTTCGTTGCCCTGGTCCCATGGGATCCCGGCCAGCTCAGCGATGGCCGGCGCGGCCAGGTGGATCGGGTTTCGTGCCAGGTGCGGGTACGCCACGTGACCCTGCACCCCCTTCACGCTCAGGGTGCCCGACAACGAGCCCCGGCGGCCGTTCTTCAGCGTGTCGCCGAGCCGCTCGGCCGAGGTGGGTTCGCCGACGATGCAGTAATCGATGGTCTCCCCGCGGCGCTTGAGCTCCTGCACGACCTTGACCGTGCCGTCCACCGCGATGCCTTCCTCGTCGGAGGTCAAAAGCAGCGCGATCGAGCCTTTGTCGGCCGGCCCGGCCGCGAGGTGGTCCTCGACCGCGGTGACGAAAGCGGCGATGGAACCCTTCATGTCGGCCGCGCCGCGGCCGAAGAGCTTGCCGTCGCGCTCGGTCGGCACGAACGGGTCGCTGCGCCAGGCCTCCACTGGCCCCGGCGGCACGACGTCGGTGTGGCCGGCAAAGCACAGCAGCGGTCCGCTCTTGCCCCGACGCGCCCAGAGGTTGTGGACGTTGCCGAAGCGCAGGCGCTCGATGCGGAAGCCGAGCGGTTCCAGACGCTCGGCCACGACGTCCTGGCAGCCGGCGTCGTCCGGAGTGACCGAGCGGCGCGCGATAAGGTTCTTCAGCAGGTCGATGGCGGGATGCTGCATGGGCGGTTGCATAAACGCGCGGCGCCGGGACGCGCCGGCGCCGCGGCAGGTCGGTCTTGTCTCTACTTGTCCAGGATGTCGATCTTGATCGGGAAGTCTTCGGTCGGCGGGCGGCGTGCTGCGGGCGCGGGCGCGCCTTCGCTGCGCGTCGCCGAGTAGTCGATCAGCGCCGCCAGGTTGGTCGGCGAGTCGGCGTTCGCCATCGCCTCGTCGCGCGTGATCTGGCCGGCCTTGTGCATCTTGTAAAGCGCCTGCTCGAATGTCTGCGAGCCGGGCGAGACGCTGGATTCCATTGCCTCCTTGATGGCGTCGATCTCGCCCTCCTTGATGAGGTCGGCGATGTGCTTGGTGTTCATCAGGATTTCCACCGCGGGCAGCAGCTTGCCGTCGACGCCGCGGACCAGGCGCTGGGAGATGATGGCCTTCAAACTGATGGCCAGGTCCGCCAGCAGCGCCGTGCGCGCGTCGTGGGGGAAGAAGTTGATGATGCGCGACAGCGCGTGGTAGCTGTTGTTGGCGTGCATCGTCGAGATGCACAGGTGGCCGGTCAGGGCGTAGATGATGCCGTGCTTGAGGGTTTCGCGGTCGCGGATCTCGCCGATCATGAGCAGGTCCGGCGCCTCGCGCATGGCGTTGGTGAGCGCGTTGGAGTAGGACACCGTGTCCATGCCGATCTCGCGCTGGTTGACGATCGACTTCTTGTGCCTGAAGACGAACTCGATCGGATCTTCCACCGTCAGGATGTGTCCCGTGCGGCTGTCGTTGCGATGGTCCAGCATCGCCGCCAGGGTCGAGGACTTGCCGGCGCCGGTGGAGCCCACCACCAGGATCATGCCGCGCCGCTCCATGATGAGATCGTTGAGCACCGGCGGCAGGCGCAGCTCGCCGACCGTCGGGATGCGGCTCTTGATGTGGCGGATCACCATCGCCAGGTCGCCGCGCTGGCGGAAGACGTTGACGCGGTAGTTGGCGACATCGGGGAGATGGAACGAGAAGTTCATCTCCATGGTGGCCTCAAAGCTGCGGATCTGCTCCTCGGTCATGAGGCCGTAGGCCAGCTTGATGATCTGGTCCGACTCCAGCGGAGCGTCGTTGATCGGCATGACGACGCCGTTGATCTTGATCTGGATCGGCGCGCCGACCGTGAAGAACAGGTCGGAGGCCTGCTTCTCGGCCATCAGGCGCAGCAGCGGAGCGATGATCATGATTGACCTCCCGGAACGCGCGGCGCCGCGGCGAACGGGGGTCCGCCGCGGTCAGATGCCGCGCAGCAGTTCGTTGATGCTGGTCTTGGCACGGGTCTTGGCGTCCACCTGCTTGACGATGACGGCGCAATACAGGCTGTACTTGCCGTCGGGCGAGGGCAGGCTGCCGGAAACCACCACGGATCCCGCGGGCACGCGGCCGTAGCTGACCTCACCGGTTTCGCGGTTGTAGATCTTGGTGCTTTGGGACAGGAACACGCCGGTGCCGATGACGGAGCCTTCCTCGATGATCAGGCCCTCGACGATCTCGGAGCGCGCACCGATGAAGCAATGGTCCTCGATGATGGTGGGGCTTGCCTGCACCGGCTCCAGCACGCCGCCGATGCCGACCCCGCCCGCGAGGTGCACGTTCTTGCCGATCTGGGCGCAGGAGCCGACGGTGGCCCAGGTGTCCACCATCGTGCCTTCGTCGACGTAGGCGCCGATGTTGACGTAGGAGGGCATCAGCACCACGTTGCCGGCGATGTAGGCGCCCTTGCGCACCGCCGCCGGCGGCACGACGCGGAAGCCGCCGTCGCGGAAGTCGCGCGAATTGTAGTCGGCGAACTTGGACGGCACCTTGTCGAAGTAGTTGGTGAAGCCGCCCTTGATGAAGGAGTTGTCCTCGATCCGGAACAGCAGCAGCACCGCCTTCTTGATCCACTCGTGGGTGATCCAGCGGCCGTCGACTTTCTCCGCCACCCGCAGCTTGCCCTTGTCCAGCAGCTCCACCACCTCCAGCGCGGCCTCGCGCACCTTGGTGGCGACGTTGCGCGGGGTGATCTCGCTGCGGCGCTCGAACGCTTCCTCGATGATGCTCTTCAGTTGCTCCATGTTCCCTGCTTTCTTGTTATCGACCGGTCACGCGCCTGGCGCGGCTTCCCGCGCTCCGAGGCGTACGAAATCGCGGATGCGCTCCGCGGCGGCGACGCATTCGTCGAGCGGCGCCACCAGGGCGATGCGCACGAAGTTGCGCCCCGGGTTGACGCCGTGGGCTTCCCGCGCCAGATAAGAGCCGTGCAGAACCGTCACATTATAGTCGCGGGCCAGCAGCCGGGTGAAAACGGTGTCGTCGAACGGCGTGCGCGCCCAGAGATAGAAGCCGGCTTCCGGCCGCTCCACGCCGAGCACGCCGTGCAGCAGCGGCACGACTGCGTCGAACTTGTCCCGGTAGCGGCTGCGATTGTCGGCGACGTGGGTTTCGTCGCCCCACGCAGCGCGGCTGGCCGCCTGCACCGGCGGGCTCATGGCGCAGCCGTGGTAGGTGCGGTAGAGCAGGTAGCGGGCGAGGACGTCGGCGTCGCCGGCGACGAAGCCCGAGCGCATGCCGGGCACGTTGGAGCGCTTCGACAGGCTGGAGAACACCACCAGCCGGCGGAAGTCGTCGCGGCCGAGGGCGCGCGCGGCCTCCAGCGCGCCGAGCGGCGGGCGCGATTCGTCGAAATAAATCTCCGAATAACACTCGTCTGCCGCGATCAGGAAGCCGTGGCGGTCGGCCAGCTCGAACAGCTGCCGCCATTCGTCCAGCGTCATGACGGCTCCGGTCGGGTTGCCCGGCGAGCACGCGTACACGAGCTGCGTGCGGGCCCAGACGGGCTCGGGCAGGCGGGCGAAATCCAGGCGATAGCCGTTCTCGGGCAGCAGGTTGAGGTACTGCGGCGTGGCGCCGGCCAGCAGCGCGGCGCCTTCGTAGATCTGGTAGAAAGGGTTCGGGCAGATCACGGTCGCGCCGGGCCGCCCCGGATCGATTGCCGCCTGGGCAAAGGAGAACAGCGCTTCGCGGCTGCCGTTGACCGGCAGCACCTGGCGATCGGGGTCGACCGGCGGCAGGGCGTAGCGACGCTCGAGCCAGGCCGCGATCGACGCGCGCAGCGCGCGTTCGCCCAGTGTGAGCGGGTAGTTCGCCAGGCCCTGCAGGGCGCCGGCCAAAGCTTCCTTGATGAAAGGCGGAGTCGGATGCTTGGGCTCGCCGATGGAGAGATTCACCGGCGCGAGCCGGGGATTCGGCGTGATGTCCGCGAGCAGCTTCGCGAGTTTCTGGAACGGATAGGGGTGAAGCCGGTCGAGGTGCGGGTTCATCGCTCCGGAGGGCAACGGGGTCGGCGCAGGGTCAAAGCGGCGCATTATATCGGCGCCGCCGAGGCCAGCCAATGCGGCGGCCGCGTCAGCCACGCGTACTGCGCTCGGGGCCGAATTCCGGCATCGCGATCGGCTCGCGCGGCTTCCAGCCCTTGTTGCGGTGCTCCGCCTCCACCGTGGTGAAGATGCCGCCGCGCACGAAGAAGCGCGCGCGCAACCGCATGAAGCGGGGCCGCGTGGCGGCGACCAGGTCGTCGAGGATGCGGTTGGTGACCGCCTCGTGGAACGCGCCCTCGTTTCGGTACGACCAGACGTAGAGCTTGAGGCTCTTCAGCTCGACGCAGCGCTTGTCCGGGATGTAATCCAGCAACAAGGTGGCGAAATCGGGCTGCCCCGTCTTCGGGCAGAGGCAGGTGAACTCGGGGATTTCCATGTGGATCAGGAAGTCCCGCTGCGGGGCCGGATTCGGAAACGTCTCCAGCTGCTTCGATGGGCGCGTCGTCATGCTCGCGTCGATGGCAAATCAGTTAAAATGCGGCCGATCCAGGGAGCAGGGAGTCGCGCCTTTTTTCGGTCCAGCCGACGCGGCTCCTTGTTGATTTTTGGAACATTATAACTTCACACGTCGGTCAGAACGTTGCGTCTCGCTCACCTCAAGCTCGCCGGATTCAAGTCCTTCGTCGATCCCACCCAGATCGCGCTGCCCGGCGACCTGGTCGGCGTGGTGGGCCCCAACGGCTGCGGCAAGTCCAACATCATCGACGCGGTGCGCTGGGTGCTCGGCGAGTCGCGGGCCTCGGCGCTGCGCGGCGAGACGATGCAGGACGTGATCTTCAACGGCTCCGGCGAGCGCAAGCCGGTCGCCCGCGCCAGCGTCGAGCTGGTGTTCGACAACAGCCTCGGCAAGGCCGGCGGCCAGTGGGGCCAGTACGCGGAGATCTCGGTCAAGCGTGTGCTCGAGCGCGACGGCGAGTCCTCCTACTACATCAACAACCAGCACGTGCGCCGGCGCGACGTGCAGGACATCTTCCTTGGCACCGGGCTCGGCGGGCGCGCCTACGCGATCATCGAGCAGGGCATGATCTCGCGCATCATCGAGGCCAAGCCGGAGGAGCTGCGGGTGTTCCTCGAGGAGGCGGCCGGCGTCTCCAAGTACCGCGAGCGTCGGCGCGAGACGGAGCTGCGGCTCGAGGACGCGCGCGAGAACCTGGCACGGGTGGATGACATCCGCCAGGAGCTGGATGCGCAGCTCACGCGCCTCGAGGATCAGGCGCGGGTGGCGGAGCGCTACGGCGAGCTGCAACGCGAGCTGCACACGACGCAGGCGATGCTGTGGCTGACGCGCAAGCAGGACGCCCAGAATGCCCAGGAGCGCCACGGCCGCGAAGTGCAGCGCCTGGAGACTGAACTCGAAGCGGAGATCGCACGCCTGCGCGAGGCCGAGCGGCGCCAGGAAGAGGCGCGCCAGCAGCACTACGCCGCCAGCGACGCGGTGCATGCCGCGCAGGGCCAGCTCTACGAGGCCAACGCCGAGGCGGCGCGGCTGGAGCAGAGCCTCAAGCACACGCGCGACAGTCGCTCGCGCGTCGAGCAGCAGATGGCAACGCATCGCCATCAGCTCGAAGGCCTGCGCCGGCAGCAGGACAACAGCACCGAGGCACTGACGCACTGGCGCCACGAACTGGAGAAAGCGCTGGCGCAGGCGCGGGAGCGGCTGGCGCGGGTCGAGGCCGAGGCGGGCGAGCTGCCGGGCCTCGAGCAGGCTTATCGGGACGCACAGCGAGGGCTGGCCGAGGCGCAAAAGGCCGTGGTCATGGCCGAGCAGGGGCGTCAGCTCGAGCAGGCTCATCGGGACCACGCGCTCCGGTCCCTCGAGCAGCTGGCCGGCCGCCGCGCGCGCCTCGAGGACGAGGCGGCGGGGCTCCCCGCCGGCGACGATCCGGCCCTTCCCGAAAAGGAGCGCGACCTTGCCGACGCCGAGCAGTCGCTGGCGCGCTGCCACGCCGAGGTCGAGGCACTCGCCGGCGACCTGCCGAGCTACCAGGGCGCGGTGGAAGAGGCGCGTCAGGCGTTGCAGGCTCTGCAGCAGACGCTGACCGAAGCGGAGGCCCGGCAGGCCGCGCTCAAGCAGCTCCAGGCCAAGCTCGAGAGCAATGACAGGCTCAGCGCCTGGCTGGGCGAGCGCGGACTCGGCGCCAACGCGCGATTCTGGCAGGCGCTCCAGGTGGACCCGGGCTGGGAGGACGCGCTGGAGGCCGTGCTGCGCGAGCGCCTTAACGCGATCGCGCTGTCCTCGCTGGGCACGGCCGCCGGTTGGGGCGCGACGCCGCCGGGCAAGCTGGCTTGCTACGAGCCGGGCAGCCCGCCCGAGGCCACACCGGCCGCGGGGGCGATGCGCGCACTGCGAAGCCTGGTCGAATGCCGCGACCCGTCGGCCGCCCGGGCGATTGACGACTGGCTCGCGGACGTCTATGCCGCGGCCACGCTCGACGAGGCGCTGGCTCAGCGCGAAACCCTGGCGCCGGGGCAGGCGCTGGTGACCCCGGCGGGCCATCTCGTCACGGCCTCCACGCTGACGTTCTACGTTCCGGACTCCGAGCTGCACGGCGTGTTGGCGCGGGAGCGCGAAATCGAGGCGCTCGGCACGCGTGTCGCCGAGCTGCAGGCCGCGCGGGGGGAGGCGACCGCGCGCCTCGAGGAATGCCGCGCCGCGCTGCTGGCCCAGGAAGGAGACCTGGAGGCGGCGCGTGCAGCCGTCATGGTCGGACAGCAACGGCGCCATGCGGTCCAGGTCGAGGTGCTCAAGCTGCGCGAGGCGGCGCAGCGGGTCGGCGAGCGGCACCGGCAGATCCGCCAGGAGCTGGACGATATCGCGGCTCACGAAGCGACGGAAACGGAACACCGGTCCCAAGCCGAGCAGCGGCTCGCCGCGCTCGAGCAGCAGGGCGAGGGGCTGCGCATTGCGCTGGAGTCGGTCAGCGGCGTCTGCCGGGCGGCGGACCAGGCCCTCGCGGAGCGTCGCCAAGCCCACCAGCAGGGGCTGCAGCAGCACCAGGAGTCGCTGTACTACGAAAAGCTATGCAACAATAAAATCAATGAGCTGGATGGTGTTCTTAAGAACATAGCTGAGAATTTGAGCGAGGGCGAGAATGCCCTGCGGGCCCTGGAGCGCGAGCTCGAAGGACTGGATCCGGCCCCCATCGAGGCCGACCTGCAGCAGGCTCTGGCCAGCCAGCAGGCGCGCTCCGAGGCGCTGGCGCGCGTGCGCGACGACCTCGAAGCGGCTTCGGCGGCGTTGCGGCAGGTCGAGCAGGAGCGCCTCACCGCCGAGCAGGGCATCGAGCCGGTGCGGCAGAAGCTGGGCGAGGTACGCCTGAAGGAGCAGGAGGCGCGGCTCACCGTCGGCCAGTTCGACGAGCAGCTGCGCGAAGCGGGGGCCGATGAAGACGCGCTGCGGGCGCAACTCGGCAAGGGCACCCGACCTTCGGCGCTGCAGGCCGACATCACCCGCCTGCAGGGGGAGATCGAGGCGCTGGGGGCGGTCAACCTCGCCGCACTGGACGAGCTCAAGGCCTCGCGCGAGCGCAAGAGCTTCCTAGACGCGCAGTCGGAAGACCTGCGCCAGGCGGTCGAAACGCTGGAGAACGCAATCCGCCGCATCGACCGCGAGACGCGCGAGCGGCTGCTCGCCACCTATGAACAGGTCAACGCGCACATGGCGGACCTGTTCCCCAGCCTGTTCGGCGGCGGCCAGGCGCGCCTCGTCCTCACCGGCGAGGAGATCCTCGACGCCGGGGTGCAGGTGATCGCGCAGCCCCCCGGCAAGAAAAACGCGTCGATCCACCTGCTCTCGGGCGGCGAGAAGGCGCTGACCGCGCTGTCGCTGGTCTTCGCCATGTTCCAGCTCAACCCGGCGCCGTTCTGCCTCCTCGACGAGGTCGACGCGCCGCTCGACGACACCAATACGGAGCGCTTCTGCCAGCTGGTGCGCCGGATGGCGGCGCAGACCCAGTTCGTTTTCATCAGCCACAACAAGCTCACCATGGAAATGGCCGGCCAGCTGATCGGCATCACCATGCAGGAGCAGGGCGTCTCGCGCGTAGTGGCGGTGGACATCGAGGAAGCGATGCGCCTGCGGGAGGCCGCGGCGGCCTAGCCGCGACATCGGCCGCGGCGGGCGCTAAGATCACCGCATGAGCGATCTGCAGATAGCGCTGGTCTTGGTCGGCGCGGCGCTGGTGGGTGGCGTCTACGCCTTCAACGTCTGGCAGCAGCGCCGCATCCGGCGGCAGAGCGAGCAGGCCTTCGGCAACCAGCACGACGACGTGCTGCTGCGCGCCGGCGCTGACGCCGCGGAGCGCCGCGCCGAGGCGCGCGTCGAACCCCGGGCCGAGGCACGGGTCGAGCCCCGCGTCGGGCGGCTGCCGGAGGAGGACAGCACCCCGGAGCCGGCATCTGCGCCGCGGACCCCGAGTGCCGCCGACTGGCTGCCGGAAGACGATCCCGGCGTCGACTTCGTCATCGAATTGACCCCGAGTGCCCCGGTCGGCGCCGCCGCCCTCGCGCCGCTGCTGTCGCGCCGCGCCGAGTTCGGCAAGCCGGTGAGCGTTACCGGCCTGGTGGCCGAACGCGGCGAGTGGGACGCCGTCGTGCCGGGCGCCGCCGCGCAGTACCACCGGCTGCGCGCGGCGCTGCAGCTGTGCGACCGCGCGGGCCCCGTGAGCGAGGTCATGCTGAGCGGCTTCCGCGACACGGTGCTGGCCCTGGCGCGGGACCTCGCCGCCGGCGTCGAGATGGGCGACATGGACGAGGCCGTCGCGCGCGCCGCGATCCTCGACCAGTTCTGCGCGGAAGTCGACGTCATGATCGGCGTCAACCTCGTGGCGCGCGACGACCGGCCGTTCGCGGGGCCGAAGGTGCGCGTGCTGGCGGAATCGAACGGCCTGCGGCTCGCACCCGATGGCCGCTTCGTGCTCTACGACGAGGCCGGCCGCGAGCTGTTCTCGGCCAGCGACTTCGACGGGCGCGCGCTGCGCGCCGATACGCTGGCGCAGACGCAGCTGAAGGGCGTCACGTTCCTGCTCGACCTGCCGCGCGTGGAAAACGGCGAGGCGGCGTTCGACCAGATGATGCACCTCGCGCGGACGTTCGCAGTCACGCTCGGCGCCGCGCTGGTGGACGACAACCGCGTTCCCTTGACCGAGGCCGGCCTGACGCGAATCCGCGAGCAGATCCGCCGGCTGCAGCAGGGCATGCGCAGCCAGGGCATTGCGCCCGGGAGTGCGGCCGCGCTGCGCCTGTTCTCGTGATGAAGCCTGCCGGCGCCGTCGTGCGCGAGGCCCAGGCGCTGCGGGAGGAAATCGAGCGCGCCAACTACAACTATTACGTGCTCGACCGCCCGACCATTCCCGACGCCGAGTACGACCGTCTGTTCCGCCGGCTGCAGGCGCTCGAGCAGCAGCACCCGGAGCTGGCCACGCCCGACTCGCCGACGCAGCGCGTCGGCGCCGCGCCGCTGAAGGAGTTTCCCGAGGTCACGCACCGGGTGCCGATGCTCTCGCTCAACAACGCGTTCGAGCCGGCCGAGGTGGAGGCGTTCGACCGGCGCATCCGCGAGGCGCTGGACGAGGAGCGCATCGAGTACGAGGTGGAGCCCAAGTTCGACGGGCTGGCCGTTTCGCTGCGTTACGAAGACGGCGTGCTGGCGCAGGGGGCGACCCGCGGCGACGGGACAACCGGCGAGGACGTGACCCAGAACCTGCGCACGGTGCGCGCGATCCCGCTGCGCCTGCATGGCCGCAGGCCGCCTGCCGTGCTGGAGGTGCGCGGCGAGGTGCTGATGCCGAAGGCCGACTTCGAGCGCCTCAACGCCGAGCAGCGCGAGCGGGGTCAGCGCGAGTTCGCCAATCCGCGCAATGCCGCCGCCGGCTCGCTGCGGCAGCTCGACCCGCGCGTGACGGCGTCGCGGCGGCTGGCCTTCTTCGCCTACGGCGTGGGCGAAGCCGAAGGCGGCGTGACGCCGGCCGACCGCCAGCGCCGCGTCCTTGATTTTCTCGCCGACCTGCACATCCCGGTCTCGCCTGTGCGCGACGTCGTGACCGGCGTCGACGGGCTGGCGCGTTTCTTCACCAGGGTCTACGAGGAGCGCGAGCGCCTGCCCTACGAGGTGGACGGCGTCGTCTACAAGGTCGACCGCCTCGACTGGCAGCGCGAGCTCGGGTTCGTCTCGCGCGCGCCGCGCTTCGCGGTCGCCCACAAGTTCCCGGCGCAGGAGGCGGTGACCCGGCTTGTCGATATCGACGTCCAGGTCGGGCGCACGGGCGCGCTGACGCCTGTCGCTCGGCTTGAACCCGTGCTCGTGAGCGGCGTGACGGTGACGAACGCGACGTTGCACAACCAGGACGAGATCGACCGCAAGGACGTGCGCATCGGCGACACGGTGATCGTGCGCCG
Source organism: Pelomicrobium sp. (assembly GCA_035466595.1). GTDB lineage: Bacteria > Pseudomonadota > Gammaproteobacteria > Burkholderiales > UBA6910 > DATIUV01. The sequence goes on along the minus strand of DATIUV010000119.1, from coordinate 13,048 downwards.
CGCCGGCGATGTCATCCCGGAAGTCGTCGCGGTGGTGCAGGAGCGGCGGCCGGCCCACGCCCGGCGGTTCCGGCTGCCCGACAAGTGTCCGGTTTGCGGGTCGGACGTGGTGCGGCTCCCCGACGAGGCCGCGGCGCGCTGCACCGGGGGGCTCTACTGCCGGGCCCAGCGCAAGCAGGCGCTGCTGCACTTCGCCAGCCGGCGGGCGCTCGACATCGAGGGGCTCGGCGGAAAGCTGGTGGACCAGCTGGTGGACGGGGGGCTGGTGGAGACGCCGGCCGACCTGTTCGGGCTTACCCTGGAGCAGCTCGCCGGCCTGGAGCGCATGGCGGAGAAGTCGGCGCAGAAGCTGCTCGACGCGCTGGAGCTTAGCTGCCGGCAGGCAACGCTCGCGCGGTTCATCTTCGCCCTCGGTATCCGCCACGTCGGTGAGACCACGGCGCGCGACCTGGCGGGGCACTTCGGCAGCCTCGACGCCCTGATGCAGGCGAGCCAGGACGAGATCCTGGAAGTGCGCGACGTCGGGCCGGTCGTGGCCGAGAGCGTAGCGCGGTTCTTCGCGGAGTCCCACAATCGCGAGGTGATCGAGCGCCTTCGGGCTCACTACGGCGCGCGCTGGCAGGCGCCGAAGCGGCGCCGCGCGGAGGCCGGCGGTCCGCTCGCCGGGAAGACGTTCGTCCTCACCGGGACGCTGGCGTCGATGACCCGGGACGAGGCCAAGCAGAAGATCGAAGCGCTCGGCGGCAAGGTCACGGGCAGCGTGTCCGGCAAGACCGATTACGTCGTCGCCGGCGCCGATCCCGGCAGCAAGTACGACAAGGCGCGCGAACTGGGGGTGACCATCCTCGCCGAAGAGGAATTCGGCCGGCTCGCCGGCGCATGAAACCAAAGGAGCAGCCAGTGTCCCAGGGCATCGTCACCAAGGCCGTGTTTCCCGTCGCCGGGCTCGGCACCCGCTTTCTTCCCGCCACCAAGGCGAGTCCAAAAGAAATGCTGCCGGTGGTGGATAAACCGCTGATCCAGTACGCGGTGGAGGAGGCGGCCGCAGCCGGCGTGCGGCAGATGGTGTTCGTCACCGGCCGCAACAAGCGTGCGATCGAGGACCATTTCGACAAGAACTACGAGCTCGAGGCCGAGCTCGAGGCGCGCGGCAAGAAGGAGCTGCTGGACGAAGTCCGGCGCCTGATCCCGGCGGGCGTCCATTGCATCTTCGTGCGCCAGCCCGACACGCTCGGCCTCGGCCACGCCGTGCTGTGCGCGCGGCCGGTGATCGGCGACGAGCCGTTCGTGGTGCTGCTCGCCGACGACCTCATCGACGGCCGGCCCAGCGCGATCCGACAGATGCTGGAAGTCTACGCCGAGGAACGATGCTCCGTGCTCGGCGTGCAGGAGGTGCCGCTGAACGAAACGGGCCGCTACGGCATCGTGCGCACGGAGGGGAAGACCGGGCGGCTGCATAAGATCTCCGGCATCATCGAGAAGCCGCGGCCGTCGGAGGCGCCGTCGACGCTGGGCGTGGTGGGACGCTACGTTCTCTCGCCTGCCGTGTTCGAAGAGCTCGAGCGGGTCGTGCCCGGCGCGGGCGGGGAGATCCAGCTCACGGATGCGATCGCGGCTGTCCTGCGCCGCGAGCCGGTGATGGCGCTCGAACTGCAGGGCACGCGCTACGACTGCGGGTCGAAGATCGGCTACCTGAAGGCGACGGTCGCGTTCGGGCTCAAGCATGCCGAGGTGGCGGCCGAGCTGGAGGCCTACCTGAAATCGGTGGGCCGGGCGCTGGCTGAAGGCGGTGGGCCGCGGGAAACGCCGCGGCGTCCGTGAACGCCGCCGCGGCGCGCGGCAGGGTATGATGCCGCGACGGCGCTTCAGCGAAATCACCAAATCATGATAAGCTAATTCTCCCACGTAAACAGGACCTTTCAGGAAGACTCGCGATGCCCAATAAGCTCATGATCGTGATGGTGAATACGGACCCGTCCAACGGCGCCGAACTCGGCGCGCCCTTCTTTCAGGCCACCGTGGCTGCGGCGATGGATTACGAGGTGGAAGTCATCCTCACCGCCCGCGCCGGCGAGCTCGCCAAGCAAGGCGTGGCGGAGAAGCTCCACGTCAAGGAAGGCTCGCCCAAGAGCGTCTACGACTTCATCAAGGACGCCCACGAGGCCGGCGTGCACTTCAAGGTCTGCACGCCGACGCTGGAGCTTTGGGGCGACGACCTGATTCCCGAGATCGAAGAGACGGTCGGCGGCGCGTACGTCATCGAGCAGGCGATGGACGACGACGTCGTGACGTTCACCTACTGAGAGCCGGTGCTGGACCCGGACGAGGCGCGGCGCGTCCTGGCGCAGGCCGACCAGGTGTGGTCGGCCGACGAGGTGGCCGCCGCCGTCCGGCGTCTTGCGCAGGAGATCACCGCGGCGCTCGCCGAGGCCAATCCCCTGGTTCTCAGCGTCATGGGCGGCGCGGTGGTTTTTACCGGGCAGCTGCTGCCGCTGCTCGATTTTCCCCTGGATTTCGACACGCTCTACGTTTCCCGTTATCGCGGCGCCACGCGCGGCGGCAGCGTGGAATGGCGCGTCGCCCCGCCCGAGCGGACGCGCGGACGTAGCGTGCTGGTCCTGGACGACATCCTCGACGAGGGCGAGACGATGGCAGCCGTGCGCGAGCGCCTGCTGGAGTTCGGGGCGGCCGCGGTCTACGTCGCCGTCCTGGCAGACAAGGACCTGCAACGGGCCAAGCCGCTGACGCCCGACTTCACCGGCCTCAAGGTGCCGGACCGCTACGTGTTCGGCTACGGCATGGATGTCCACGGCGCCTGGCGCAACCTGCCTGCCATCTACGCGCTGGCGGCGGAATAGGGACGCCGCTTCGTTCCCCTGAAAGAAGGGCAAACATGCTCGCGATCATCGGCGGCACCGGCCTCGCCAACCTCGCCAACCTCAAGGACGCGTCGCGCCGGGTGGTGCGCACGCCCTACGGCGAGCCCTCCGGTCCGCTCACGTTCGGCACGCTCGGCGGAGAGCCGGTGGTGTTCCTGGCGCGCCACGGCTATGGCCATACCATCCCGCCGCACGCCGTCAATTACCGCGCCAACATCTGGGCCCTGCAGGCGCAGAAGCCGGCGCGGGTGATCGCGGTGGCGGCGGTAGGCGGCATCCGGGCGGACCTCGGCGCCGGCAGCCTGATGGTGCCGGACCAGATCATCGATTACACCTACGGCCGCGCGTTCACCTATTTCGACTCGTCGGAAACGCCGGTGACGCACATCGACTTCACGCGTCCCTATTGCGAGGACACGCGCCGCCTGCTGCTGGCGGCGGTGGCGGATGCGGGGGAAACGGCGGGCGACGGCGGGGTCTACGCTGCCACGCAGGGGCCGCGACTGGAAACCGCGGCGGAGATCAACCGCCTCGAACGCGACGGCGCCGACGTGGTTGGCATGACCGGGATGCCGGAAGCGGCGCTCGCGCGGGAACTGGGACTCAACTACGCCGCCCTTGCCGTCGTCGCCAATTACGCGGCCGGGCGGGGGGACAGCACCGCGGCCGTGAGCATGGACGACCTCGTGCGCTCGCTGCGGGAGTCGATGGCGCGCGTGCGGCTGGTGCTGGAGAAGGCGGTGGCGCGGCATGCCGGTTAGAGACGTGCTGCGCATGGGCGACCCGCGGCTGCTGCGGCGCTCGCGGCCGGTCGCGCGCGTCGGCACCGGCGAGCTGGCGGCGCTGCTGACGGACATGCGCGACACGATGGCCGCCTACAACGGCGCCGGCCTGGCCGCCCCGCAGATTGGGGTTGACCTTCGCGTCGTCATCTTCGGCGTCGAGCGCAACCCCCGCTATCCCGACGCCGAGCCGGTGCCCTACACCGAGCTGATCAATCCCGAGATCACCCCGGCGGATGCCGAGCTGGAGGACGGCTGGGAAGGCTGTCTCAGCGTGCCGGGCCTGCGCGGCGTCGTGCCGCGGCATCGCAGCGTACGCTATCGCGGCCTCGCGCCGGATGGCAGCATTATCGACCGCGCAGTGACCGGCTTCCACGCGCGGGTCGTGCAGCACGAATGCGACCACCTGGACGGCATTCTCTATCCGATGCGGGTGCGCGACTTCAGCCGCTTCGGCTATACGGACGTGCTGTTTCCGGAGCAGTCGCCGCCCGCAGAGTAGCGCTTGCCGGCGTTCGCCGCCGGCCTCAGATGCGCAGCGCCTCGATCAGCTCGGTCTCCAGGCGCACCAGATCGCGGTCGTCGTCGAGACGGCGCCCGGAGATGAGGAAGGTGTCGTCGGCGCGCTCGCCGAGCGTGGTGATCTTGGCGCTGTGCACGTTGACGCCGTGGGCGAGCAGCACCCGCGCGACGCGCGAAAGCAGGCCGGTGCGGTCGCCGGCGAGGATCGACAGCACGCGGTGCTTGCCGTAGTCGTCCGGCCGCACGCGTACCTCCGGGGTGATGGGGAAGTGCCGCATCTGCCGGCTCATGCGGCCGCTCGGCGGCGGGCCCAGCGGAGCGCGGTCAGCCAGGTGCTGCGTCAGCTCGTACTCGATGTAGGTGGACAGGTCGCGGTAGTGCTGCGGCGTATTGTCCGGATCCATCACCAGGAAGCTGTCGAGCGCGTAGCCGTGCCGGGTGGTATGGATCTTCGCGTCCATGATGTTGAAATTGATGCGCGCGAAACCGTCGCAGATGCGGGCGAACAGCTCCGGCCGGTCGGCGCAGTACACCATGACCTGGACGCCTTCGCCGATCGGGCTCGGGCGCGCCTTGACGACCGGCGCGGCCGCATCGACGCGGTAGTTGAGCAGCCGCGCATGCCAGGCGATCTCCTGCGGCTCGTGGCGCAGGAAATAGACGACGTCGAGCTGCGACCACAGCCGATCCTCCGCGCCGTCGGGCACTGCGTACAGGCGCAGCAGCCGCTGCGCTTCCGCCCGCCGCGTTTCCAGCAGGCTGGCCGCTCCCGGCCGCGCGCCGCCCAGATGGTGGCGGGTGAGCCGGAACAGGTCCTCCAGCAGCTTGGCTTTCCACGCGTTCCAGACCTTGGGGCTGGTGCCGCGGATGTCGGCCACGGTCAGCAGGTAAAGCGCGACGAGACGACGGTAGCTCCCGACCTGGCCGGCGAAGCGCGCGATGGTGGCGGGATCGGCCAGATCCTGCTTCTGCGCCACGTTGGACATCACCAGGTGGTGACGCACCAGCCACGCGACCAGCTCGGCATCCTCCTTCGGCAGGTCGTGCTGGCGGCAGAAGCGGCGCGCGTCGACTGCGCCCAGCGTCGAGTGGTCGCCGCCGCGTCCCTTGGCGATGTCATGGAACAGCGCCGCCAGGTACAGCACCTCCGGGCGCTCGAACTCGGCCATCAGGCGGCTGCAGAACGGATATTCGTGGGCGAACTCGGGCAGCGCGAAGCGGCGCAGGTTGCGCACGACCATCAGAGTGTGCACGTCGACGGTGTAGACGTGATAGAGATCGTGCTGCATCTGGCCGACGATGCGGCCGAAGGCCGGGATGTAGCTGCCGAGCACGCCATAGCGATGCATGCGGCGCAGCTCGTGGGTGACCCCGTGCGGCTGGCGCAGGATGTCCAGGAACAGGCGCCGGCTCTGCGGGTCGCGGCGCAGGCGGGGGCCGACTTGGCGCACTGATCGCCACAGCGCCCGCAGGGTGCCGGCGTCGCGACCCTTGATGCCGCGGTGCGTCTGCATCAGGAGAAAGCTCTCCAGGATCGCCCTCGGATCAGAGACAAATAGGTCGTCTCGCCGCGCCTGCAGCAGGCCGTTGACCACCTGGAAGCGCTCGCTCAACACCTCGGGCTCGGCTGGCGGCGGCGGCGAGATGCGCGCCTCGAGATTCAGCAGCAGGATCACGTTGAGCTGGGCGACCACCTTCGCGGCGCGGTAGTAACGCTGCATCAGCAGCTCGCTGGCCCGGCGCGGTCCGCGGCTGGCGAGGTGATACTCCTGGGCCAGGCGGTGCTGATAGTCGAACAGCAGCCGGTCCTCGCGGCGCCCGGCCAGCTCGTGCAGGCGTATGCGCAGGTCCTGCAGCAGCGATTCGGTGCGCCGCAGCTGGCGCGCCTCTTCCTCGGCGATGAGGCCGTGGCCGGCCAGCTCCTTCCACGAGGTGCCGCTGCCGCACGCCTGGCTGATCCACAGGATCATCTGCAGGTCGCGCAGGCCGCCGGGGCTTTCCTTGAGGTTGGGTTCGAGGTTGGTGGACGCCTCGTGGTAGCGCTGGTGGCGCTGTTCCTGCTCGAGACGCTTGGCGTTGAAAAACCCTTCGACGTCGAGCGCCTCGTCGAGGGCCTCGCGCAGGCCATGAAACAGGCGGCGTGAGCCGCTCACCAGACGGCTCTCCATCAGCGTCGTGCGCACCGTGATGTCGTCCGCCGCCTGCTCCAGGCACTCGGCAATCGTGCGCACGCTGTGGCCGACGTCGAGGCCGATATCCCAGAGCGCGCCGACCAGCGTCTCGATGCGCTCGGCCAGCGCCGGCTCGGCGGCCTGCGGCAGCAGGATCAGCACGTCGACGTCGGAATGCGGGAAGAGCTGGGCGCGGCCGTAGCCGCCGACCGCCACCAGCGCGGCGGACGCGGGCATGCCGGCGTCCGTCCAGAGGTCGCGCAGCAACCGGTCGACGAGGCGGGCGTGCCGGCTGAGATAGACCGCCGGGCGCGGCGACTCGCGGTAGGCGGCGCGAAGGGCGGCGCGGCCGCTGGCAAGCGCCTCCTTGTGGCAGGCGACGCGTTCCGGCGCGAGCCGCTCCGGAAGCGGAACCTGCTCGTGTGCGGCGGCCATGGCTCAGGCCGGCGGCGCCGGCGTTCCCGCGGAAACGGTCAGCACTTCGAAGCCGTCCTCGGTGACGAGGACAGTGTGCTCCCACTGCGCCGACAGGCTGTGGTCCTTCGTCACCACGGTCCAGCCGTCCGCCATTTGGCGGATGCCGGGCTTGCCGGCGTTGATCATCGGCTCCACCGTGAAGACCATGCCGGGCAGAAGTTTCACGCCAGTGCCCGGCTTGCCGTAGTGGAGCACCTGCGGCTCCTCGTGGAACTTGCGGCCGATGCCGTGGCCGCAGAACTCGCGCACGATGCTGAAGCCTTCGGCCTCCGCGAAAGACTGGATGGCATGGCCGACGTCGCCCAGGTGGCGGCCCGGCGCCACCGCGCGGATGCCGCGCCACATGGCCTCGAACGTGATGCGGCTCAGCCGGCGGGCGAGAATCGACGTCTCCCCGACCACGAACATGCGGCTGGTATCGCCGTGGAAGCCGTCCTTGATTACCGTGACGTCGATATTGACGATGTCGCCGGCCTTCAGGCGCCGGTCCCCGGGAACGCCGTGGCAGACCTGGTGATTGACGGAAGTGCAGATCGAGCGCGGATAGGGCGGATAGCCGGGCGGCGCATAGTTGAGCGGCGCGGGCACGGTCTTCTGCACGTTGACCATGTAGTCGTGGCAGAGGCGGTCGAGCTCGCCCGTGGTGACGCCGGCGGCGACGTGCGGCTCGATATAGTCGAGCACCTCCGCCGCGAGGCGTCCCGCCTCGCGCATCTTCTCGATCTCGTCCTGCGTCTTGATGGTAATTGCCATGTCAATCAGAAGGTTGCGCGGACAAGGCAGGGTTTCAGGCGTCCGCGGCACAGCCCGGTAGGATAGTGGATCGCCCTCTCACTGACAATGAAACTCGCTTCGCGGTTGAGCGGGTAGGGGCTTTGATGCTAGACTTTCGGATTCGCTTAACGCCCTGTTTGGGAAAGCGAAAAAACGCACATTCGCCATGGCGAGGGTGACCCGGACACCGGGTGGAGATTGAGTCTGGCGAATGGAGGTTCAACCCTTGCTTCAAGGAGTTCGTTCATGTCTGTCACCATGCGGCAGATGCTCGAGGCCGGCGTGCACTTCGGGCATCAGACCCGTTACTGGAATCCGAAGATGGCGCCGTTCATCTTCGGCCATCGCAATCGCATCCACATCATCAACCTGGAGAAGTCGCTGCCGATGTACGCCGAGGCCCTCGGCCACGTGCGGCAGCTGGCGGCCAACAAGGGCACCATCCTGTTCGTCGGCACCAAGCGCCAGGCGCGCGAGATCGTCGCCGAAGAGGCACAGCGCTGCGGGGCGCCCTATGTCGACTACCGCTGGCTCGGCGGCATGCTCACTAATTTCAAGACCGTCAAGCAGTCGGTCAAGCGGCTGAAGGAGCTGGAGACCATGGTGCAGGACGGCTCCATCGAGCGCCTGTCGAAGAAAGAGGGTCTGCAGCTGCAACGGGAGCTGGACAAGCTGAACCGCAGCCTCGGCGGCATCAAGGACATGAACTCGCTGCCCGACGCGGTGTTCGTGATCGACGTCGGCTACCACAAGATCGCGGTGGCGGAAGCCAACAAGCTGGGCATTCCCGTCATCGCCGTCGTCGACACCAACCACTCGCCGGAAGGCGTTGCCTACGTCATTCCCGGCAACGACGATTCCAGCCGCGCGATCCGGCTCTACGCCCGCGGCGTCGCCGACGCCATCCTCGAGGGTCGCAGCCAGATCGTGCGCGAGATGGTGGAGGAGGAGTTCGTCGAGGTCGATTCGGCGGAGGAAGCGCGAGCGTGACAACGGGGGCGCAAGCCCCTTTTTGATTTGCATGCCGCTGCCCGCGACCGGGGCGGCGGTCTACGGGAACACGGGGAGTTTGCAGGCATGGCGGAAATCACCGCGGGCATGGTGAAGGAACTGCGCGATCGCACCGACGCGCCGATGATGGAGTGCAAGAAGGCGCTGACCGAAGCCGGCGGCGACATGACCAAGGCGGAGGAAATCCTCCGCGTGAAGCTCGGCAGCAAGGCGGCGAAAGCCGCCGGGCGGGTCGCGGCCGAGGGCGTTGTCGCCACGCACGTCGCTGCCGACGGCGGACTGGGGGCGATGGTGGAAGTGAACTGCGAAACCGATTTCGTCGCCAAGAACGACGACTTCCTGGCGTTCGCGGCCGACCTGGCGCGGCTGGTGGCGGAGGCCGACCCGGTCGACGTGGCGGCGCTGTCGGCGATGCCGTACCGTGGCGCGACGGTCGAGGAGGTGCGCAAGGCGCTGGTGGGCAAGATCGGCGAGAACCTGTCGGTGCGCCGCTTCGTGCGCATCGCTGCGGCCGGGGCGGTCGCGAGCTACGTGCACGGCGGCGCCCGGATCGGCGTGCTGGTGGACGTGAGCGGCGGCGACGAGGCCCTGCGCAAGGACCTGGCGATGCACGTCGCGGCCAGCAAGCCGCTGGCGGTCTCGCGCGACGGCGTGCCCGCCGAGCAGATCGCCCGCGAGCGCGAGATCGCGGCGGCCAAGGCGGCGGAATCCGGCAAGCCGGCCAACATCGTCGAGAAGATGGTGGAGGGCAGCGTGCAGAAGTTCCTCAAGGAGGTCACCCTGCTCGGCCAGCCGTTCGTCAAGGACGACAAGCTGACGATCGAGGCGCTGCTCAAGTCCAAGGGTGCCAGCGTCAACGGCTTCGCGCTGTACGTGGTCGGTGAGGGCATCGAGAAGAAGCAGACCGACTTTGCCGCCGAGGTGATGGCCCAGGCGGCGCAGGCGCGCTGAGGCCCCGGCCGCCGCGCATGGACGTCCCCCCGCCCCGCCCGGCCTACCGGCGCATCCTGCTCAAGCTGAGCGGGGAAGCGCTCATGGGCGAGGACAGCTACGGCATCAACCGCGCCACGATCGAGCGCATCGCTGCCGAGGTCAAGGACGTCGTCGACCTGGGCGTCCAGGTCGGCGTGGTCATCGGCGGCGGCAACATCTTTCGCGGTGTCGCGCCGGCGGCCGCCGGCATGGACCGGGCCACTGCCGATTACATGGGCATGCTGGCCACGGTCATGAACGCGCTGGCGCTGCAGGACGCGATGCGCCGGATCGAGCTGCCGAGCCGCGTGCAGTCCGCCCTCACGATCGAGCAGGTCGCGGAACCCTACATCCGCGGCAAGGCCATCCGCTACCTGGAGGAGGGCAAGGTGGTGATCTTTGCCGCGGGCACCGGCAACCCTTTCTTCACCACCGACACCGCGGCCGCCCTGCGCGGGATGGAGATGAACGTCGACGTGGTGCTGAAGGCCACCAAGGTGGACGGCGTCTACACGGACGATCCCATTACCCACCCCGACGCGATGCGCTACCAGCGCCTGACGTTCGACGAGGCCATCGTGCGCAACCTCAAGGTCATGGACGCCACCGCGCTCACGCTGTGCCGCGACCAGCGGCTGCCGGTGAAGGTCTTTTCGATCTTCAAGGCGGGCGGATTGCGGCGGGTGGTCATGGGGGAGGACGAGGGCACCCTGGTCGAATGCTGATCGCGCCGGCCGGCGGCCGGGCAACGAGGAGGTAACCGTGACCATCGCAGACGTGAAGAAGACCGCCGAGCACAAGATGCAGAAAAGCATCGAGTCGCTCAAGGCGGACCTGGGAAAGATCCGCACCGGCCGTGCCCACACCGGACTGCTGGATCATATCAAGGTCGATTACTACGGCAACGAGACGCCGCTCAACCAGGTGGCCAACGTCAACCTGCTGGACGCCCGCGCCATCGGCGTCACCCCGTGGGAAAAAAAGATGCTGCCGGTGATCGAGAAGGCGATTCGCGACTCCGACCTCGGCCTCAATCCGGCCACGGTGGGCGACACCGTGCGGGTGCCGATGCCAGCGCTCACCGAGGAGCGGCGCAAGGAGCTGATCAAGGTGGTGCGGCACGAGGCCGAGAGCGCGAAAGTGGCGATCCGCAACGTGCGGCGCGACGCCATCGCCCACCTCAAGGACATGCTGAAGGAGAAGGAAGTCCCGGAGGACGACGAGCGCCGCGCGCAGGACGACGTCCAGAAGCTCACGGATCACTATGTCGCCGAGGTGGACAAGATCCTGCAGGCGAAAGAAGCCGACTTGATGGTCGTCTGAGGCGGGCCGCGCGATGGCTGATTTCGAGAGCTCTACCCAGACCGTCCCGCCCGCCGGCGACATTCCGCGGCACGTGGCGGTCATCATGGACGGCAACGGCCGCTGGGCGAAGCGCCGCTTCCTGCCCCGCGTCGCCGGCCACCGCAAGGGCATCGACGCCGTCCGGGCCGTGACGCGCCGCTGCGGCGAGCTGGGCGTGGAGTACCTGACGCTGTTCGCGTTCAGCAGCGAGAACTGGCGCCGGCCCAAGGACGAGGTCAGCTTTCTCATGCAGCTGTTCGTCTCGATGCTGGAGCAGGAGGTGGCCCGCCTGCATGGCAACGGCATCCGCCTCAAGGTGATCGGCAGCCGCGAGCGGTTCGACAGCCGACTGGTGGAGCTGATCGAGCAGGCCGAAGCGCTGACGGCGGACAACCATGCGTTGACGCTGACCGTGGCCGCCAACTACGGCGGGCGCTGGGACCTGCTGCAGGCGATCAACCGGATGGTGGCGGAAGCGCCGGCCGGGACCACCGAATTCGGCGAAGCCGAGCTTGCGGGCCGTCTCTCCATGAGCTTCGCGCCGGAACCCGACCTCTTCATCCGCACCGGCGGCGAGCGACGCGTCAGCAATTTTCTGCTCTGGCAGCTGGCGTACACCGAGCTCTACTTCACCGACATGCTCTGGCCGGACTTCGACGGCGCAGCCCTCGACCAGGCGATGCTCTGGTATCAGCAGCGCGAGCGCCGGTTCGGCCGCACCAGTGAGCAGCTCCTCGCCGCGACGACCAAGCAGAAGGCCTAGCGGGCCGCAGCGCCCGCCGCGCTGACCCCGAAGCGGGACCGCCGCCGCCATGCTGAAAACCCGCATCCTGACCGCCGCCGCGCTGCTCGCGGTGTTCCTGTCGGCGCTGTTCCTCCTCCCGCCTGCGGGCTGGCGTCTCGTCGTGGCTTGCGTCATCGGCGCCGCGGCAGCCGAGTGGGCCGTGCTGTGTGGGTTGCGGGGACCCCTGCGAGGCCTCTACGCGGCGGTCATCGCCGGGCTGGTGTGGTCATTCGGCGGCGGCCTCGCCGAGGTGACTGAGGCCGCGAACGGGGTGGTGGCGGTGGCGGCAGCGTTCTGGCTGCTGGGGGCGCCGCTGTGGCTGCGGTTCTGGGAAGGCATCGGCACCGGCGGCGCGTGGGCCGGCGCTGGTGCGGGGGTTCTGCTTGGGGCCGGCATCGCCGCCGTGCAGCTTCGCCAGGATGGGGCGGGAACGCTGCTGGCGGTGCTGGCCGTTGTCTGGATCGCCGACTCCGCGGCTTACTTTGCGGGGCGGGCGTTCGGACGCCGCAAGCTCGCCCCCTCGATCAGCCCCGGCAAGACTTGGGAGGGCGTGGCGGGCGCGGTCGGCGCGACCGGTCTGCTGGCCATCCTCGTGGCCGGTGCCAGCGGCGGCGCGGCGTCCTTCGCTGAACGTGCGCTTTCCTTTACACTGGCTGTCGTCGTTCTGGTGGCGGTCAGCATCGTGGGGGATCTGTTCGAGTCCGCGCTCAAGCGGCGCGCCGGCGTGAAGGACAGCGGGTCGCTGCTGCCCGGGCACGGCGGCGTGCTCGACCGCGTCGACAGCCTCCTGTCCGCGCTTCCGGTTGCCGCCGTGCTGACGCATTTCGCGCGCGCCGGGGTCTAACCCCCCACGGTCTCTGCACATGACTTCCCATCCTGCTCCCCGGCCGGCACCGGCCGCCCTGACACGGCGCGTCGTAGTCCTTGGCTCCACGGGTACGATCGGCACCAACACGCTCGACGTGATCGCGCGCAATCCCGGGCGCTTCGAGATCTACGCCCTGGCCGCGAATCGGGGGCTCGAGCGGCTGGTCGAGCAGTGCCTACGGTTCCGCCCCGCGGTGGCAGTGCTGCGGGACGAGTCCCGCGTCGCGGAGCTGGCCCGCGCCCTGCGCGAAGCCGGCTTGCCGACGCGCGCGCTCGGCGGCGAGGAGGGGATGGCTGCCGCTGCCAGCGCCCCGGAGGCGGACGTCGTCGTTGCCGGCGTGGTCGGCGCGGCCGGACTGCGCTCGGCGCTTGCCGCAGTCCAGGCGGGCAAGACGCTGCTGCTCGCCAACAAGGAAACCCTGGTGTGCGCCGGACGCGTGTTCATGGACGCGGTGCGCCGCCATG
>DATIUV010000118.1:0-27587 GCA_035466595.1 Pelomicrobium sp. | reverse complement strand
GATCACGCCGGCGACGAGCACGAGCACGGCGGCGGCGGCGATCTTGCCGATCGGCAGCTTGCGCCGGCGGGGCCGCGGCGCGGCGGGCGCTTCCACGCGCGGCCCGCCGGGCGCATGCGGGAAGGTGGTCTCGGTGGCGGGCGGCGGGGGCGGGGGCGGGGGCGGCGGCGCCGGGCGCGCCTGCGCCTGCTCCCACATCTGGCGATCGGCCTCGGCTTGCGCCGCCAGCAGCTCCTCCTGCCGCGCCCGCTCTTCGTCCTCGACCTTGCGCCGCTCTTCCTCTTTCTTGCGCCGCGCTTCTTCCTCGGCCTGTTCGCGCGCGCGCTCCTGGGCCTCGCGCTCGAGCTGTTTCTCGATCTCCGCCGCGCTCGGCAGCTGCTGCGTCGTCTCCGGATTGAACAGCTTGAGCTCGTCGCCGACGTTGATGCCGAGCGCCGCCAGCCCGCTCATATCGTCCGCCTTCGCCGTGCTGCGCGGCGTTTCGGCGGCGGCGACCATGGCGTTGAACTCTGCCGCCTCCGGCGTGCTCCACTGGTAGATCTGGTGGTCGCGGCCGTGCTTGTCCTTGCGCAGGCCGAGGTAGCGGAAGCGGTTGGCGTAGTCCGGCGACAGGCGCGCGACGACGTCGTAGAACGAGCGCGACACCAGGATCTGGTTCGGCTGCGCGAACGCCATCACCCGCTGGGCGTCGTTGATGCCGTCGCCGACCAGGTTCACCTGGTCGCGCATGTCGCGCACCACCTTCACCGGGCCGAGGTTGATGCCGATCCTGACCTGGAGCGCCTTGTAGCGCTCGCGCGCGGCGCCATAGAGGGCCTCCCCGAGCTTGATTGCGGCAACGTAGGCGTCTTCCGGATCGCCGAGGAAGCTCACGGCGGCGCCGTCGCCGGTGTCGACCACGACCTTGTCCTGCTCGGCGACGTCGCGGATCAGGTCCGCCACCAGCTCGTTAAACAGGTCCTTGACCGCCATCTGCTCCGAGACCGGCCGCGTGCTGTATTCGACGATGTCCATGAACAGCACGCTCGACATGAAGGTGCGCGCGCGCCGGCTGAGCGTGTTGTCCTCTTCGGGAGCCGCAGCGGCCGCGAGCAGCGATTCGTCGACGGCCGGTACCGCGATATCCGCCTCCGCGGCGCGGGCAGCCTCGACGCGCCTGGCTTCCTCCTCCGCGCGCTGGCGCGCCTCGTCCGCCGCGCGGCGCGCCTCGGCTTCGCGCTGCTCGGCCGCGCTGCGCGCCGCGAGGTCGGCATCCGCGCGCGCTTTCTGCGCGGCCTCCGCATGGCGTGCCGCCTCGCGTTCTGCGCGTCCCTTGGCCTCCGCGACCTCCTGCAGCCGAGACTTGGCCGCCGAGAGCTCCTTGTCGATGGCGGGAATGTCGGCCTGGGCGGCGTTCAGCTCGTCCTTCAGCGCCGTACCCTGCTCTTCGTCGGCGACGGCGATGGCCGAAGTCAGCGCCGCGACGCGTGATTTGCTGCGGCCGACCGCCTCCGTGAGCGCCTTGACCAGCGCATCGGCCTGGCCGCCGACCTCTGCCAGCGCCGACGCCCAAGCGCGGGCGCTCTTCTCCGCCGCAGCCGCCGCGGCCGCCCGCGCCTCGCCCGCGAGGTCGGCCGCCGCTGCCCGCTGCGCATCCTCGAACTCGCTTCCGGCCGCCTCGGCGCGGCCCACCGCTTCAGACAGCGCGGCCGATGCCTTCCGCGTTTGTCCGCGGGCCTGCTCGAGCGCCTTGGTCTCGCTCGTCACCCGGGCGAGCGCGTCTGCCCGCTCCCTGGCCAGGCGCTCGATTTCCGCCTTCGCTGCGGCCGCCTCCTGGACGATCGTCTTGGCCTGGGCCTGGGCTTCCTCGCGCTTCTTGGCGAGGGCCTGGGCTGCGCTTTCGGCCGTGCCCCGGGCCTGGCCGATTTCCTTGATGTCCTGCTCGCCGCGGCTGCGCTGCTCGATCGCCTTGGTGCGGGCGTCGGCCTCCGTGGAGGCCTCGACCTGGGCGTTGAGCGCCTTCTGGCGCGACTCGGCGTACTTGGTGGCGTCGGCCAGCGCCTGAACCTGGGCCTGCGCCTGCTCCAGCGCCGCGCCCAGGGCTTTCACCCACGCCGCCGCCGCCTCGCCTGCCCGGGTCAGCTCGCCCGCCAGCGCCTGCGGCGCCATGCCCTCGGCATCGGCCTTCGCGCGGTGCTCGGCGAGGCGCTTGCTTTCGGCATCGGCCGCGCTCCTGGCCTTGGCCAGCCCGGCGGCCGCCTGCTCGCGGCGCTGGTTCGCCTCCGCCAGCTTGGCGTTCATGCTCTCGACGTGCTTGCGCGCCTCGGCGAGAACCCGGGCACGCTTCTCGGCCACTTCGCGCGCCTTGCGTTCCGCCTCCTCCTTCGCCTCGCGTGCCTTGCGCTCGGCTTCTTCCTTGAGCTCGCGGGTCTTGCGCTCCGCCTCTTCCTTCGCCTCGCGCGCCTTGCGTTCCGCATCCTCGCGGGCGCGGCGCTCGGCCTCTTCCCTGGCCTTGCGTTCGGCGTCGGCGCGGCCCTTCTCCTCGGACTCGATGCGCGTGCGCCGCTCCAGGTCCTCGCGAGCGCGGCGCTGCGCCTCTTCGCGCGCCCGCGCCTCCGCTTCCTCCTTGGCCCGGCGTTGCGCGTCTTCCTTGCGGCGCCGCTCGTCGTCGCTGCCGGACTCGGGAGTCGGCACTACCGGCCGCTTGAGGATTACCGTGAAGTCGAGTGACTCGCCTTCGTCTTCCTCGGCCGGCGGCGGGGCCGCCTTCGCCGCGCCCGCGGCCGGGGCAGGGGACGCGCTTTGTGCCGCCCCGCCGGGCGCGAACTCCTTGACGTAGCCGTCCTTCTCCAGCTTCTCCATCGTCGCCAGCAGGGCGGCCGGATTGGCGCCCGACGATTCCGCGAGCTGGCGCACGGTGGACTTGCCGTCGACGAGCTTCAGCACCTTCATCAGGTCGCGCGGCAATCGGCTGGAGCGGCTGTTGAGCTCCATCATGCCCTTGGCGCTCTTGGTGAAGATGCTGTTGCTGTTCATGGGCGCTTTTCGATCCGGAAGGACGCGGGGCGGATGTCGGCCCGCGCTGAAGCGCGCAGCAAATCGGCCAGCCGCTGGTTCGCCGTCATTATAGGGACCTCAACCTTGTGCCGAAAGCGGGCATTCCGGGATCGTCCACCAGGACCACGAACGGGATGCCCTCGCCGCGCCAGAAATCCGCGGCCTCCGCCAGGATGTCGACGGCCTCCGCCAGTACCGGCGCCGCGCGTTGCGACAGCGCTCCGGTGTTGCGCACGCGCACCAGATAGCCGGGCGCGGGACGCCAGCCCAGGTCGGTGACGCAGTCGTAGAAAGCATCCCAATTGCCGCCGAAGTAGTCGGGAAACGCCATCGCCGCGGCGGCGGTCCGCAGGAAGGCCGCTTTCGATCGGGTCTCCGCCAGGTCGAGCGTGAACTCGGCAAAGCCGCGCCGGCGCGCGCGCTGTACCAATGCGTCGGCGCGGCGGCGGCCCGCCGGCGTCACCCGGTACAGGCCGCCCTCGAGGAGCGCGGGCGGGACGGTCATTCGCGAATCCGGCGGAAGCTGCGGTAATGGTCGTCGGTGTAATAGGCCTCACCGTCGCGACCGGTGACGATGCGGCGGGCGCCCCGGTCGCGGGCGCCCGGCGTGGGGACCGTGTACTCGCGGTAGTAGCCGCGCGGTTTCGGCGGCAGCCGGCCCTCGCGGTTCATGAAGGTGCTGCCGTCCTTGCGGTACGGGAAGGGGCCGCCGGCGCGGATGAGCGCCAGCGTCTCCCGCGCCTGCGGCGGCAGGTCGGCCGCCGCTACCGTCGCGGCGGCTTCGCGGGTCTCGCCGGACGACGGCGAACCGGCGTCGCTGCAGGCCATGCCGGCGCACGCCAGCGCGAGCGCCAGCAGCAGCCGCAGCAGCAGTCGCATTCAGGGGATCAGAGCGGGGCGAGGTCAAGGTCGTCCTGGATCGCCTTCAGGCCGGCGGCCGCGCAGCGCTCGTCCTGCTCGCCCGTGGGGGCGCCCGACACGCCGACCCCGCCGAGGATGTTGGAGACGGCGCTGATCGGCAGCCCTCCCGCGGAGAACACGATGCCGTCGACCTTGCCGATCTGGAACGGCTTGGTGAAGCGGTTCTCCATCGACGAGGTGGCGGCGTTGAACGCCATGGCGGTGTAGGCCTTTTGCCGGCTGATCTCGAGCGTGAGGTCCGGCGCCAGCGTGTCGCGCATGACCACCAGCGGATGACCGCCGCGGTCCACCACCGTGACCGCGATCTGCACGCCTTCCTTGCGGCAGGCTGCGAGCGTCGCCACGGCGACGCGCTGCGCCGCTTCCACCGTCAGGCGCGGGATTTTGATCAGCACCGGGTCCGCCGCCTGCGCTGCGCCGGCGACGCTCAGCGCCGCCGCCATGATCCAGGTCCAGGTCCGCTTCATGAGGTTCTCCTCGGGATGGTGTTGGGAAAACGCGGGTCGCGACGGGCGCTCAGCAGCCGACGCGCACCGCGGCATTGACGACATAGATGAGGTCGTTACGGTCACCTTTCTCCGGCAGCAGCGTGCCGCTGCCCGCCGTCATGCCGCCATCGACGACCTCGATTTCCACGCTACCGTAGGGAAACGCCCGGCGCACGCGCTCCAGGTCGAGCTTGTCGCGGTCGCAGGGCACGGCGAGCCGTACTTCGATGCGCATGTTGCGGTAGTCGCCGCCGGGCAGCAGCGCCTTCAGCCCCGGCATGGCCACCGGACGGATGGCCGCCTCGACGGCGCGCAACGCCGCCGTCGTGACATCCTGCCCGTGCTGGTCGATGCCGGTGCCTACTTCCACCAGGAACAGCTTTTGCATGCCGCTGTGGCTAACCCATGCAATTGTTTATCTTGTGGAATTTTACCCAGTGCGGGGGCGGGAAAGGCAATTTTGTGCAAAGAAGTTGCAAGCGTCCCGCGCGGTTGGTTCTAATGACGCCATAATACTGACAAATTTGAAGAATTCGGGGGCTTGGGGGGCGCATGGACGAGCGGCGCAGCGATTATGATGTCACGGACACCGTGCGAACGACGGATCCCGAGTCCGTGGGAACCGAAGTTCAGCGCCTGTACCGCGAGGTCTACCAGGCCGAGGCTTCCGCGGTCCTGACGCAGTCCTTTCGCGACGTGGCCCGGCTGTTCCGCGGCGAGTACCCGGGGCATCAGCCCTGCGACACCGATTACCACGATCTGCAGCATACGCTGGACGTGACGCTGGCCATGTCCCGGCTGATGGCGGGCTACGAGCAGGCGCGGCGGGGCGCCACCCATCTCGATGCCCGCCTGTTCGAGTTGGGCGTCATCACCGCCCTTTTCCACGACTGCGGCTACATCCGGCGGGAAGGCGAGGAGGACATCAGCACCGGCGCCGCGTTCACCAAGGTCCACGTCAGCCGCGGCGGCGAGTTTCTGCGGCACTACCTGCACGACATCGGCCGCGACGGCGACGCGCCGTTGGCGGCGCAGCTGATCCACTTCACGGGCTACGAGGTTCCGGTGCAGGACATTGCCGTTGCCGAGCCGGCGCACCGTCTGCTCGGCAATCTGCTGGGCTCGGCGGACATCATTGCCCAGATGTCGGACCGCTGCTACCTGGAGAAGGTGCGCGACCGGCTCTACGACGAGTTCGTCGAGGGCGGCATCGCGCGCCAGCGCCAGCCCAACGGCGCCGACCAGGTGCTGTTCGCCTCGCCCGAGGACCTGGTGTTCAAGACGCCGGCGTTCTACGCCACCGCGCTGAAGCGGCTGGAGCAGATGCTGGGCGGCGTCCACGCGTTTGCCGAGGCCCACTTCGGCGGCCAGAACCTTTACGTCGAGGAAGTCGAGCGCAACGTGCGATACGCGACCAAGGTTGCCGAGCACCGCGACGCCTCGATGCTGCGGCGCCATCCACCCGCGCCCAACCACCGCGACGAAGGCGCCGAGGCGGTGCCCGCCGAGGCGACGGGCTCGGGCAGGCGCTAGCCCGGCCGGCCGCGGGCCGCGCCGCAAGCTCCATTCACAGCGTCAGCACGATCTTGCCGATGTGGGCGCCGCTTTCCATGAGAGCGTGCGCTTCCGCGGCCCGCGCCAGCGGGAAGGTGGCGTGCACCACCGGCCGGACCTTGCTGCCTTCCACCAGCGGCCACACTTTTTCTTCCAGCGCGCGGGCGATGCCCGCCTTGACGGCAATCGGCCGCGCGCGCAGCGTCGAGCCGGTGATGGTGAGCCGGCGCAGCATGACGTCGGCGAAGTTGACCGTCGCCTTCGCGCCGCCGAGAAACGCGATCAGCACCAGCCGGCCGTCGGCGGCGAGCGCCTTCAGTTCGCGCGGGATGTAATCGCCGCCCACCATGTCGAGGATCACGTCGACGCCCTTGCCGCCGGTTTCCTGCTGCACCACCTCGACGAAGTCCTCGGTCCGGTAGTTGATCGCGCGGTCGGCGCCCAGCTTGTTGCAGGCGGCGCATTTGTCGTCCGAGCCGGCCGTGGCGAAGACCCGGTGGCCGAACGCCTTCGCCATCTGGATCGCGGTGACGCCGATGCCGCTGGTGCCGCCATGCACCAGGAACGACTCGCCGTCCTCGAGTGCGCCGCGCTCGAACACGTTATGCCAGACGGTGAAGAACGTTTCCGGCAGCGACGCCGCCTCGACCCGCGACAGTCCTCGCGGGATCGGCAGACACTGCTCCGCCGGCACCGCGACGTACTCGGCGTAGCCGCCGCCGGTGAGCAGCGCGCACACGGCATCGCCCGCCTTCCAGCGTCCCGCGCCCTGCGCCACCTCGCCGGCGACTTCGAGGCCGGGCAGGTCGGACGCGCCCGGCGGGGGCGGGTACTTGCCCTGGCGCTGCAGGACGTCGGGCCGGTTGACGCCCGCGGCGGCGACCCTGATCAGCACTTCACCCGGCTTCGGCTCAGGCAGCGGTCGCTGCGTCTCCACCAGTCCCTCGGGCGGGCCGGGCTGCGCGATCTCGATCGCGCGCATCGTGTTCGTAATGGCTCCGGTCATCTTTTCCTCGAATCAGTCATTCAACGCAGAGACGCAGAGACGCGGAGAGGAAACCTCGTGAAACGCAAAGTGCGCAAAGACGTCTTTCTCCGCGCCTCCGCGCCTCTGCGGTGAAGATAGTTCGTCAACCTTGCGATCGGAACGCGCGGATGCGCTCCCTGAGCCCCGGCACGCTGACCGAGCGCGCCAGCTCGGCCATGTCCGCGTCGCGGGTGTCGGTCACCGTCAGCCGGTTGAGTCCGCTCGCGCTCGGCTCGGGCAGCGCCCGCGCAGTCGCGAGCGCGCCGGCGACGATGCCATCCCAGTCTGCGCGATCCGCGATGCGGGTCAGGAAGCGCAGCTCGAGCGCGCGCACCGCGTCGAACGTGGGGCTGTCGATTAGCAGTGCGCGCGCATGCTCCGTGCCGACCCGGTGCACGAGCCGCCGGGTGCCTAGCACGACGCCGAAGCGCAGGCCCGGCATGCGGAACGTCGCCTCGGGGGAAGCCACGCGCAGGCTGCAGGCGGCCACCAGGTCGGCGCCGGCGCCGAAGTTGCGGCCGTGCGCCAGCGCCAGCGTCTGGAACGGCGCGTGGTAGACCATCTGCAGCAGCGTCTCGATGCGCAGGAAGCGCAGCACGAGGTCGCCGTCGGTCGAGTCCTCGAAGCCGCCGAAGTCGAAGCCGGCGCAGAACTGCTTGCCGGCGCCATCGATCACCAGCAGGCGCGTGCCGTCCGTCGCCGCGGCGCCCAGCGCCGCGATCAGCGCTTCCACCAGCGCGGCGTCGAGTGCGTTGGCCTTGGCCGGCCGATTCAGCGTGAGACGGGTGAGGCCCTCGCGGTACTCGACCGTCAGCTCGCCGCTCATGCGCCGAGCGACGCGCGCACCTCCGCGGAGCGGTCCCAGAAATTGGGCACGACCGCGTTGGTGTAGCCCGAGACGAAGGGCTTGGCCGCGCCGGTGGCCTCGTCGTAGACGTGGCGCGCGACCGCACCGATGTTGGCGCCGTAGACGTGGATCGACACCGACGGCCGGTCCTGCAGCGCGTTGGAGACGCGGTGCACGTCGCCGATGCGCGGGCTCACCAGGTCGATCTGGCCCGGCTTCATCACGTGCGAGCCGCCGGCCGTGAGGCGCTTGCCGTCGATCGCGTACTCTTCGCACAGCTCGGCGCCGCGCATCATGCCGACCATGCCCCAGACCGTGTGGTCGTGCACCGGTGTGGTCTGCCCCGGACCCCAGACGAACGACACCACCGAGAAACGCTCCAGCGGGTCGCAGTAGAGCAGAAACTGCTGGTAGCGGTCCGGATCGGGCGCGGCGAACTCGTCCGGCAGCCAGTCGTCGTGGCCGACGAGATCGGCCAGGAGCGTCTTGCCCTCGGCCAGGATGCGCTCCTCGTCGTCGCCGGCGGATTCCACCAGCGTCGTCATATCGCGGATGAAGCTGCGAAAGCGGGCGGCGTTCTTCATGGGCGGCCTCCTTGGCGGGTTTTTGCCGGCACGACGCCGGCCGCGAGCTCCGCCAGCACCTCGGCCGTGTGCTCGCCGAGCGCCGGCGGCCGGCGGCGGATCGGCGGTGTCTCGCCCGAGAGCTTGAGCGGAAATCCGAACGTGCGCGTGCGCTCGCCGCCCGGCAGCTCGACCTCCTGCACCCAGCCCATGTGGGCCACCTGCGGATCGGCGAGCACCTGGGAATAGGTGTTGATCGGCGCGCACGGCACGCCGCGCGCGGCGAAGATCGCGAGCCACTCGGCGGCGGTGGCGCGGGCGAACGCCTGCTCCAGCAGGTCGCGCAGCGCTTCCTGGTTCTGCGCGCGCAGCGCGGTCGAGGCGAAGCGCGGATCGTCGGCGAGGTCCGGGCGGCCGGCGGCCTCGCAGGCCGCGCGCCAGAGCCGGTCGTTGCCGGCCGCCATCGCAAACCAGCCGTCGCTGGCACGGAACGCCTGATAAGGCGCGTTGCGCGGGTGCGCCGAGCCCAGCTTGCGCGGGTCGCGGCCGGTGCCGAAGTACTCGCTGGACTGCAGGGCAGCGACGCCCAGCGTCGCGCCCAGCATGGAGACGTCGACGTTCTCGCCGCGGCCGGTTTCGCGCGCGCGGTAGAGCGCGGCGGCGATGGCGTAGGCGGCGTAGAGGCCGGCGCAGAAATCGGAGAGCGGCACGCCGCACTTCACCGGCGCGCCGTCGGGCTCGCCGGTCACGCTCATGACGCCGCCCATCGCCTGGATGGTGAGGTCGAAGCCGCCTTCCTCGGCGCGCGGGCCGGTCTGGCCGAACGCGGAGATCGAGGCGTAGACCACCGCGGGCCTGTCCGCCGCCAGCGTCGCGTAGTCGAGGCCGAAGCGGCCCAGCACGCCCGGGCGGAAGTTCTCGATCACAACGTCGGCCGAAAGGCACAGCGCGCGCGCCGCGTCGCGGTCGGCCGGGTCCTTCAGGTTCAGCACTACCGAGCGCTTGTTGCGGTTCAGCGACGCGAAATTCTCGCTGTAGCCGCCGGTGATGGGCGGCCACTGGCGCATGCCGTCGCCCTCGGGGCTCTCCACCTTGATCACGTCGGCGCCGAGGTCCGCCAGCAGCATGCCGCAAAACGGGCCGGCGGCCACCTGGCAGAACTCGACGACGCGCACGCCTTGCAGAGGAAGCATGGATGACCGGTCGGTTTTGTAACGTCGGCGCCGGGCGCGCCGAAAAAATCGGACCGACAGGATAGCACAGCGGGGCTGCTTCCCCGCGCGGAGCAGCGGCGGGGCAGGGATCCGGAGCGGCCGCGCGCGGGGCGCGCGAAGCGTCGCGCCGCGGCGGCTCTCGGCGGGACGGCCGACCGTCTCAGGCGACGTCGGCCGGCTAGCGCGCGTGCCGCTTTACCGGCGCCATGCGGCCGACTGGCGAGCGCGGCGCGCGGTCCGCGTCCCGGCCGCAGCGGCACCGGCCGGCCGTTGGCTCGCCGGAATCAGGGATGCAGCGCCTGGTACTTGGCCTGCAGCTGCTCGGGCGTTTCCACGTGTGCCGGGTCGGGGATGATGCAGTCCGCGGGGCACACGTCGACGCACTGCGGCTGGTCGTGCGCGCCGACGCACTCGGTGCACTTGGCCGGATCGATCACGTAGATCGGGGCGGCGGCACTGATCGCCTCGTTCGGGCACACCGGCTTGCAAGCATCGCACGCGGTGCAGTCGTTGGTGATGATCAACGCCATGTTGGACTCCTCTGGCTGGGTTTGGACATTGGGCGGGCAGGCTTAGGCGAAGCTGCTGGAATAGGACTTCAGCGCCTTCATGTAGTTGGCGCGCTCGAACGCCGCCGGCTCCGGGCACGCCCGCTGGCTCAGCGAGCCCTTCATCTGCTGCACCGATACGTACTCGCGCTCGACCATCCAGCGCTCGACGCCGTCCAGCAGGGCGCCGACGTGGGCAGGGCCGTGCTTGAGCAGGCTGCTGGCGAGCATCACGCAGTCGGCGCCGGCCAGCAGCAGCTTCAGCACGTCCTCGGGCGTGTGGGCGCCGCCGGTGGCGGCCAGGCTGGCCTGCACGCGGCCGTGCAGGATCGCGATCCAGCGCAGCGACAGGCGCAGCTCGTCCGACGTCGACAGCATCAGGTGCGGTGCGA
Organism: Pelomicrobium sp.; assembly: GCA_035466595.1. Classification (GTDB taxonomy): domain Bacteria; phylum Pseudomonadota; class Gammaproteobacteria; order Burkholderiales; family UBA6910; genus DATIUV01. The sequence continues at coordinate 16,997 of DATIUV010000118.1, read as the reverse complement.
TCTCGAGCTCGTCGAGCATGATGTCCGGCTGCACGAAGCGGTTGAACAGCACCAGGCCGGAAGCGCCGGTGGCGGCGAGCTGGGCGGCCATGTGCGCGAACGCGCTGAAAAACGGCGCGACCTTGACGGAGACGGGCACCTTGGCGCCCTGGCACACCGACGCCACCAGGTCGATGTAGCGCTGCTCGACGGCCTGGCTCGAGTCGGCGGGATCGGTGGCGAGAAAGTAGACGTTGAGTTCGATCGCGTCCGCGCCGGCGGCCTCGAACTGCCGCGCGTACTGGGTCCAGCCGCCCGTCGTGTAGCCGTTCAGGCTCGCGATCACGGGCACCGACAGGGCCCGCTTGGCATCGCGGATCAGCTGCAGGTGCTTGTCGATGCCGGTGCCGTAATCCGGCAGCTCGGGAAAGAAGCCGCGCGCCTCCGGCGACACCTCGCTGCCGTGAAGCATCAGGTTGTGGGTGGCCATCTCCTCGTGCTCGATCTGCTCCTCGAACAGCGAGGGCAGCACGACGGCCGCCGCGCCGGCGTCCTGCAGGCGTTTGAGGCTGTCGACCGAAGCCGTCAGCGGCGAGGCCGCGGCCACGATCGGGTTGCGCAGCTCGAGGCCCAGGTAGCGGGTACGCAGATCGACGCTCATTTGTCGCCCTCCACAGTGGCTTCTGCGGTTGTTGCCGGCAGGTCTTCCTGCTCGGTCACGGTGCGGTGCACGCCGGCGATCTGCTCGTACAGGGTCCAGCGCGCGTCGGCGTCGGCCTGCGCCTTGCGGGCGAGATGTTTGGCGCGGGCCGGGTCGGCCTGCGCGAGCATGGCGAAGCGGCCTTCTTTCATCGTGTATTGCTCGAGCGGGATCGTCGGCTTGCGCGAGTCGAGCTTGAGCGGGTGGTCGGCGCCGCCCATGCCGAGGCGCGGGTCGTAGTGGTAGAGCGTCAGGTAGCCGCTCTTCACCGCGTCGCGCTGGTGGCTCATGCCGGTGGTCATGTCGATGCCGTGCGCGATGCAGTGGCTGTAGGCGATGATCAGCGACGGCCCGTTCCACGACGCGGCCTCCTGGAAGGTGCGTACCGTGTGCACCGGGTTCGCCCCCATCGCCACCTGCGCGACGTAGACGTTGCCGTAGGACATCGCGATCATGCCGAGGTCCTTCTTGCCGATCGGCTTGCCGGCGGCGGCGAACTTGGCCACCGCCCCGCGCGGCGTGGACTTCGACGCCTGCCCGCCGGTGTTGCTGTAGACCTCGGTGTCGAGCACCAGGACATTGACGTTGCGGCCCGAGGCCAGCACGTGGTCGAGGCCCCCGTAGCCGATGTCGTAGGCCCAGCCGTCGCCGCCGACGATCCAGACGCTGCGCGCGACCAGGCTGTCGGCCACGGCCAGCAGGCGCCGCGCGGCCGGCGCGTCGTGCCTGGCGAGGATCGCCTTCAGGCGCGCGACGCGCTCGCGTTGGGCCGCGATCTGCTCGTCGTTCTCCTGCGCGGCGCCGATCAGCGCGTCGGCCAGCTCGGCGCCGATCGTGCCGTGCAGCTCGCGCACCAGCCCCTCGGCGAATTCGTGCTGGGCGTCGAGCGCCAAGCGCATGCCGAGGCCGAACTCCGCGTTGTCCTCGAACAGGCTGTTCGACCACACCGGCCCCTGACCGTCCGCGTTCTGCGCATACGGCGTGGTCGGCAGGTTGCCGCCGTAGATCGACGAGCAGCCGGTCGCGTTGGCGATCACCAGGTGGTCGCCGTAGAGCTGCGAGAGCAGCTTCAGGTACGGCGTCTCGCCGCAGCCGGAGCAGGCGCCCGAGTACTCGAACAGCGGCTTGCGCAGCTGCGAGCCGCGCAGGCCGTCGATGGCGTCGAACGGCGGCCGCACCTCGGGCAGGCCCAGGAAGAAGTCGTAGTTGGCGCGCTCCGCCTCGAGGTGCTCGAGCTTGGGCGCCATGTTGATCGCCTTGTGCTTGACCACTTCCTTGCTGCGGGTCGGGCAGACGTCGACGCACACGCCGCAGCCCGTGCAGTCTTCCGGGGCCACCTGCAGGCTGTACATCATCCCTGCAAGGCTGTCCTGGCGCGACCACGGCACGGCCTTGAAGGTGGGCGGCGCGTCGGCCATGGCCGAGGCCGGAAAGACCGTCATGCGGATCGCCGCGTGCGGGCAGGCGAGCGGGCAGATCGCGCATTGGGTGCAAAGCTTCTCGTCCCAGATCGGGATCTCGTGCGCGATGCTGCGCTTCTCCCACTGCGTGGTCGCGGTCGGGAAGGTGCCGTCGACCGGCAGCGCGGAGACCGGCAGCAGATCGCCCTTGCCGTCCAGCATCATCGCCGTCACGCGCTGGACGAAGTCGGGCGCGGCGGCCGGCACGACGGGCCGGCGGGTGAGCCGCGAATCGGCGCGGCCGGGCACCTGGACTTCGCGCAGCGCCGCCAGCGAGGCGTCGACGGCGGCGAAGTTGCGGTTCAGCACCGTCTCGCCGCGCTTGCCGTAGGTCTTGCGGATCGATTCCTTGATCGCGGCGATCGCCTCGTCGCGCGGCAGCACGCCGGAGATGGCGAAGAAGCAGGCCTGCGTGACGGTGTTGATGCGCCCGCCCATGCCGGCCTCGCGCGCTACGGTCAGCGCATCGACGACGAAGAAGCGCAGCTTCCTGTCCAGGATGGTCTGCTGCGCCTCGCGCGGCAGCTTGTCCCAGACCTCGTCCGGGCCGTAGGGGCTGTTGAGCAGGAACGTCGCCCCGGGCCGCGCCAGCGCGAGCACGTCGAGCTTCTCCATGAACTCGAACTGGTGGCAGGCGACGAAGTCGGCATGCCGGATCAGGTAGGTGGACTCGATCGGATTGGGCCCGAAGCGCAGGTGCGAGATCGTGATGGCGCCGGATTTCTTGCTGTCGTAGACGAAGTAACCCTGCGCGGAAAGCGGCGTGTTCTCGCCGATGATCTTCACCGTATTCTTGGTCGCGCCGACCGTGCCGTCGGCGCCGAGGCCGTAGAACACGGCGCGCGTGACGCCCTGCGCCTCGGTGTCGAAGTCCTCGTCGACCTTGAGCGACAGGTGGGTCACGTCGTCGGTGATGCCGACCGTGAAGTGCCGCTTCGGCCGCGCCTGCGCGAGCTCGTCGAGCACGGCCTTGGCCATCGCCGGCGTGTACTCCTTCGACGACAGCCCGTAGCGGCCGCCGATCACGCGCGGAAGCCTCGCGTCCTCGGGCCAGGCTTCGGCGAGCGCGGTGACCACGTCCTGGTAGAGCGGCTCGCCGAGCGCGCCGGGCTCCTTGGTGCGGTCGAGCACGGCGATGCCGCGCACGGTCTTCGGCAGCGCCGCGACGAACGCGGCCGCGTCGAACGGCCGGTACAGGCGCACCGTCACGAGGCCGACCTTCTCGCCGGCCGCCTGCAGCTTGGCCACCGCCTCGCGCGTGGCGCCGACCCCGGAGCCCATTTGCACGATGACGCGCTCGGCGTCGGGCGCGCCGCTGTACCAGAACAGGCTGTAGCGGCGGCCGGTCAGCTCGGCGAAGCGGTCCATCGACTGCTGCACGATCCCCGGCACGGCGAGGTAATAGGGGTTGCACGCCTCGCGGGCCTGGAAGAACACGTCCGGGTTCTGCGCCGTGCCGCGCATCACCGGCCGGTCGGGGTTGAGCGCGCGCTCGCGGTGCGCGCGGACCAGCTCGTCGTCGATCAGCGCGCGGGCGTCTTCCTCGGTCAGCAGCTCGATCTTGTTGATCTCGTGGCTGGTGCGGAAGCCGTCGAAGAAATGCAGGAACGGCACGCGCGATTTCAGCGTCGACATGTACGCGATCATCGCCATGTCCTGGGCCTCCTGCACGCTGGAGGCGGCGAGCAGCGCGAAGCCGGTGGTGCGGGCGGCCATCACGTCGCTGTGGTCGCCGAAGATCGACAGCGCGTGCGTGGCCAGCGTGCGCGCGGCGATGTGGAACACGGTCGCCGACAGCTCGCCGGCGATCTTGAACATGTTGGGCACCTTGAGCAGCAGGCCCTGGGAGGCGGTGAAGGTCGAGGTCAGCGCGCCGGCCTGCAGGGAGCCGTGCACGGCGCCGGCGGCGCCGCCCTCGCTCTGCATCTCGATCACCTGCGGCACCAGGCCCCAGATGTTCTTCTGCCCGGCGGCGGACCAGGCGTCGGCCAGCTCGCCCATGGTCGAAGAGGGCGTGATCGGGTAGATCGCGATCACTTCGCTGCACATATGGGCGACGCGCGCGGCGGCCTCGTTGCCGTCGAGTACGTGGGAGCGTTCGGTCATGGCAAGGTGTCCTGTGTCTCGTGTTCCGCGGCGGCGGTGATTGTCCGGCGGCTACAGAATGCCGGCCTTGCCGGATTGCCAGCGCCGGTATTCGGTGGTGAGCAGCTCGACGTGCTCCCGCTCCTCGGCGGCGAGCTCCCGGTAGAGCTCGCGCTCGACCGAGCCCTCGGGCGCGCGCTCGCCCGCCCCGGCGAAGAAATCGACGGCGCGCTGCTCGAAGGCGATGGCGATGCGGAACAGGTTGGCCGGATCCTCCGGCCGGTTGTCGACGCCGGCGAAGATCGCGGCGCGGTCGAACTGGAAGTCCTCGGACGGCTCCGGCAGGTCGGCGTGGTAGCGTTTCGACAGCGTCTCCATGTGCTCCTTCTCCATTTCGGCGAAGCGGCCGAACAGGTCGCGCAGCTCGGGGTCCTTCGCCTCCTGCGAGGCGCGCGCGTAAAAGGCATGGCCACCGAGCTCGATCTCGAACGCCTTGCGCACGGCTTCCAGCGCCTGGTCGTCCTCGATCGCGCCGCGCTCGAACAGCTCCAGCCTGCCCTTGCAGTACGGGCACAGGCCGTAGGGGAAGGCGAAACCCTCAGCGACCTTGTGGCACGCGGTGCAGCGCCAGCGCAGCTCCTGGCCGGCGCAGCAGATGTAGGATTCCTCGCCCTCCAGCGGGCGACGGCAACGCGGGCAGGTATTCATGGCTTGGCCTCCGCGGTGGCGGTTGCGGCGGGCTCCGGCGGGGCGGGCCGCTGCGCCGGAGGCAGGAACTCGTCCGCGTCCTCCTGCGTGACCGGCCACTTGGTCTTGCCGCCCGCCAGGTACGCGGCGATCGCGCGCGCGGCGCGGCGGCCGGCGCCCATCGCCAGGATCACGGTGGCGCCGCCGGTGACGATGTCGCCCCCGGCGAATACCCCCGGCACGCTGGTCGCCTGGGTGTACTCGTCGGCGACGATGTAGCCCCACTTGTTGAGGTTCAGCCCCGGCGTCGACTTGGTGATGATGGGGTTGGCCTGGGTCCCGAGCGCGTAGATCACGGTGTCGCACTCGAGCTCGAGCGTCTCGCCGGTCGGCACCGGCTTGCGGCGGCCCTTCTCGTCGGGCTCGCCGAGCTCCATCTTCTGCACCTTCATGCCGCGCACGTTGCCGTCGGCGTCGGTCAGGATCTCGACCGGCCCGTGCAGGAAGAAGAACTCGATGCCTTCCTCCTTCGCGTGGCGCAGTTCCTCGATGCGCGCCGGCGCCTCGGCCTCGGAGCGGCGGTAGACGCAGCGCACGGTCGGCGTGCCCAGCCGCTTGGCCACCCGCAGGCAGTCCATCGCGGTGTTGCCGGCGCCGATCACGACCACGCTCTGGCCGATGGTGATCGGCGTGTCCAGGTACGGGAACTTGTCGCCGCCCATCAGGTTAACGCGCGTGAGGAACTCGTTGGCCGAGTAGACCTGGCCCGCGAACTCGCCCGGGATGCCGAGAAAGGAGGGCGCGCCGGCGCCGGCGCCCACGAACACCGCGTCGAAGCCGCGCTCCTGCATCAGCTGCGGGATCGTGAAAGTCTTGCCGACCACCTTGTTGGTCTCGAACGCCACCCCCATCGCCTTCAGCGTGTCGACTTCGCGCGCGATGATCTCGCGCGGCAGCCGGAACGACGGGATGCCGTACTGCAGCACGCCGCCGACCACGTGCAGCGCCTCGAACACCGTGGGCTCGGCGCCGTAGCGCACCAGGTCCGCGGCCACCGCCAGCCCCGAGGGGCCGGAGCCGACGATCGCCACCTTGCCGAGCTTCCTCTCGGCCTTTGCCGGGGCCGCCTTCGCCGCCGGCGCGTTGTCGCCGATGAAGCGCTCGAGGCGGCCGATCGCCACCGGCTCCATCGGCACCTTCTTGTTGCGGCCGACCTGGCACTGGGCTTCGCACTGCGATTCCTGCGGGCAGACGCGGCCGCAGACGGACGGGAACAGGTTCGACTCGTTGATCACCGCGCGCGCGCCATCGAGGTCGCGCACCAGCAGATAGCGGATGAAGCGCGGGATGTCGATGCCGACCGGGCAGCCCTCGATGCAGGTCGGCTTGGTGCACATGATGCAGCGCTCCGCTTCCGTCAGCGCGTCGGAAAGCGTATAGCCGAGGTTGACTTCCTTGAAGTTGCGCGAGCGCTCGAGCGGATCGCGCTCCGGCATCTTCACCGCGTGCGGCGGCAGGTCCTTGAACTTCTTGTAGTTGCGCTTGCCCTCGAGAAACAGCTGCTGCTCGACCTGGCACACGTGCGCGTAGTCGTGGCTCGCCCGCGACTCCTCGCCCTTGAAGCGCTTCTGGCGCAGCATCAGCTCCTTGAAGTCGACCTGATGGCCGTCGAAATCGGGGCCGTCGACGCAGGCGAACCGGATCTCGTTGCCGACGGTGACGCGGCAGGATCCGCACATGCCGGTGCCGTCCACCATGATCGCGTTCAGCGACACCATCGTCTTCACGCCCGAGGGGCGCGTGGTCTCGACGCAAGCGTTCATCATCGGCAGCGGGCCGATGGCCACCGCGAGGTCGGGGCGATCGCGCTCGATCACGTCCTTCAGCGCCGCGGTGACGAAGCCCGGACGGACGTAGCTGCCGTCGTCCGTGCAGACGATGAGCTCGTCGCAGTACTGCGCGAACTTGTCTTCCCAGAACACGAGGTCCTTGGTGCGGAAGCCGATGATTCCGGTGGTGCGGTTGCCGGCCTCCTTGAACGCGCGCAGCTGGGGATACACGGGCGCGACGCCGAGGCCGCCGCCGACCAGCACCACGTGGCCGACGCGGTTGACGTGCTGCGGCAGGCCGAGCGGGCCGACGAAGTCCGCGAAGCTGTCGCCTTCCTTGTAGTGGTCGCGCATCTCGAGCGTCGACTTGCCGAGCGCCTGCACCACCAGCGTGACCGTACCCCGCTCGCGGTCGTAGTCGGCCACCGTCAGCGGGATGCGCTCGCTGCCCTCGTGCAGGCGCAGCATGACGAAGTGGCCGGGCTCGGCGGATTTGGCGACGTCGGGCGCCAGCACCTCCCACAGGAAGGTCGTGTCGGAGAAGGCTTCGCGGCGAATGATCGGATACATGTCAGTGGCTCGCTGGAGGTGCGGCTGCACCGGATGCGCGGGTCTGCCCGGCGTCGCCGGGGCGTATCGCCGTCGACGGCGCGCCCTTTGCCGCGTGGCCGGAATCGGTAGAGGGCCGGGCCGCGGGGCCCGTGCGAGAAGCCGCCCCGAAGAGCGGCCTGATGGCGCCAGCGGCGTCCTGCCCGCCGAGCCCGGAGTTGCGCACCTGGAACACGATAAGTCCCTCGTGATATTCGCCGCGGTTGTTGGTCTTCGCGAAGCTTCTGCGGCGTAATGAGGGCCATTTTCGGCGCGCGCCGCCTGCCCGGTTTTGATGCAGATCAACCCCGCTTGCCTTCGCGCGGGAGACCCGCACGCGGAAGGGGATTTCCGGCTAGCGTGCGGCGCGCCGCTTGCGGTTCGGGCAGGTGGCGCAGGACAGCGGCTCGCCGTTCGGCCCCAGCACCTCGGGGCCGCCGCAGGAGCCGCGCAGGCAGCGCCGCCCCGCCATGACGCCGAGCCCGAGCCCGGCGAGCGCGAGGCCGAACAGCACGAGGGTCACGGCAACGACGGCGAGGGTGGTCACGGCGTCAGTTGCCGGCGAAGTTGTCGAACATGATGTTCTCGCGCTCGACGCCCAGCGACAGCAGCATGTTGATCACCGCCACCGACATGTTGGCCGGGCCGCACATGTAGTACTCGACGTCTTCCGGCGCCGGGTGGTCCTTGAGGTAGCTCTCGTAGAGCACCTGGTGGATGAAGCCGGTCTCGCCCTGCCAGTTGTCCTCCGGCAGCGGCTCGGACAGCGCCAGGTGCCAGCGGAAGTTCGGGTTGTCGCGCTGGATCGAGTCGAAGTCCTCGATGTAGAACGACTCGCGCAGGCTGCGCGCGCCGTACCAGAACGTCACCTTGCGGTCCGTGTGCAGCCGCCGGAACTGGTCGAAGATGTGGGAGCGCATCGGCGCCATGCCGGCGCCGCCGCCGACGAAGCACATCTCCTTGCCGGTTTCGCGGGCGAAGAACTCGCCGAACGGCCCGGTCACGTCGACCTTGTCGCCGGGCTTGAGCCCGAAGATCCACGACGAGACGATGCCGGGCGGGATGTCGTCGCGCAGCCCCGGCGGGAAGCAGATGCGCACCGTGAATTTGAGCACGCCCTTCTCCTCGGGGTAGTTGGCCATCGAGTAGGCGCGCTCGACCGGCGCCTTCACCACCGAGCGGAAGCGCCACAGGTTGTCTTTGTCCCAGGCGTCCCGGAAGCGCTCGTCGACGTTGAGGTCCTTGAAGTCGAGCTCGTGCGGCGGGCACTGGATCTGGACGTAGCCGCCGGCGCGGAACGGCACCTCCTCGCCCTTCGGCAGCTCGAGCGTGAGCTCCTTGATGAAGGTGCCGACGTTGCGGTTGGAGCTCACCGTGGTGGTCCAGCGCCGCACGTCGAAGGCTTCCGGCGGGACCTGCACCTCGAGGTCGCGCTTGACCTTGACCTGGCACGCCAGCCGCCGGCCCTCGCGCAGCTCCTGGCGCGAGAGCAGGCTCATCTCGGTCGGCAGCGGCGCGCCGGCGTCCTTGACGGTCACCCGGCACAGGCCGCAGGTGCCCTTGCCGCCGCAGCCCGACGGGATCAGCACGTTGCGCTCCGACAGCCGCGAGAGCAGTGTGCCGCCGACCGGCACCTTGATCGCCTTGCCGGGCTCGTCGTTGATCATCAGCAGCACCTCGCCGGCCGGCACCAGCCTGGCCTTGGCCACCATCAGCAGCGCCACCAGGGCGACGACGACGACGGTGAAGATCGCGACTCCGGTGAGGACGGACAGCATCGCGCGCTCCTAGAGCTTGATCCCGGCGAACATCATGAAGCCGATCGACATCAGGCCGGTGGCGACGAAGGCGATGCCGAGGCCGCGCAGCCCCTTCGGCACGTCGCTGTAGCGCATCTTCTCGCGCATGGCTGCCAAGCCGACGATCGCCAGCATGAAGCCGAAGCCGGTGCCGAAGCCGTAGACCGCGCTCTCGGGCAGGTTGTAGGCGCGGTCGGCCATGAACAGCGATCCGCCCAGGATCGCGCAGTTGACCGCGATCAGCGGCAGGAACACGCCGAGCGAGATGTAGAGCGCCGGGAAGTAGCGGTCCAGCACCATCTCGACGATCTGCACCGCAGCGGCGATGGTGCTGATGAAGACGATGAAATTGAGGAAGGTGAAGTCCAACTCCTCGAGGCTCGGATGCAGCCAGGCGAGCCCGCCTTCATTGAGGACGTGGGTCAGGATCAGGTTGTTGAGCGGCACCGTGAGGGTGATGACGAACACCACCGCCAGGCCCAGCCCGAGCGCCGTCTCCACCTTCTTCGAGCAGGCCAGGAACGAGCACATGCCGAGAAAGAACGTCAGCGTGATGTTCTCGATGAAGATCGATTTGACGAGCAGGTTGAGGTAGTGCTCCATGGCGTTCCTCGCGGCCGCTACTCGTTTTCCTGCTGCTCGGGCTTCCAGGTCCGCAGCGCCCAGATGAACGCCGCGATGATGAAGAAGCCCGCCGGCGCCAGCAGGAACATGGCGTTCGGCGTGTACCAGCCGCCGGCGTCCACCGTCGTCAGCACGGTCTGCCCGAAGACGCGGCCGGTGCCGACGAACTCGCGGATGAAGGCGACGCCCAGCAGGATCACGCCGTAGCCGAGGCCGTTGCCGACGCCGTCGACGAAGCTCAGCAGCGGCGGGTTCTGCATGGCGAAGCCCTCGGTGCGGCCCAGCACGATGCAGTTGGTGATGATGAGGCCGACGTAGACCGACAGCTGCAGGCTGATCTCGTAGAAATAGGCTTTCAGCACCTGGTCCACCACGATCACCAGCGACGAGATGATCGCCAGCTGGACGATGATGCGGATGTTGACCGGGGTATAGCGGCGGATCAGGCTCACCAGCAGGCTGGAGAAGGCCGCCACGACGGTCAGCGAGATCGCCATCACCAGCGCCTTGTCCATCCGCGTGGTGACCGCCAGCGCCGAGCAGATGCCCAGCGTCTGCAGGGCGATCGGATTGTTGTTGAAGATGGGCGTCGCCAGCGCCCCGCCCAACGGCGTCTTGGTCCAGGCTGCCATTACAGCGTCCCCCGTTCCCGCACCTTCTGCACGTACGGCTTGAAGCCGTGCTCGCCGAGCCAGAAGTGCAGCATGTTGGTAACCCCGTCGCTGGTCGCGGTGGCGCCGGCGAGCGCGTCGACCTGGAACGGGCTGGCTTCCGGCGGTCCCGCCTTGCCCTTCACGAGCTCGATGCGCACGTTGCCCTCGGGGCCGTAGACCTTGCGTCCGGGCCACAGCGCGCGCCACTCGGGGTTGGTGACCTCGCCGCCGAGCCCCGGCGTCTCGCCGTGCTCGTAGAAGGCGATGCCGCGGATGGTGGTCATGTCGCGGTCCAGCGCCAGGAAGCCGTGGAGCACGCTGTAGAGGCCCTTGCCGCGGATCGGGACCACCACCTGGCTGTAGCCGTCGCCGTCCTTGACCAGGTACACCGTCGCCAGGTTGGCCACGCGCCGCACCTCGGCCGGGTTTTCCGGCACCTCGTGGCTCTGCTGCGGGTCCGTGCTGGCGCGACGCTGGTCGTAGGCGAGCGGATCGACGCCGGCGTCCTTGGCGTACTCGCCGGTGCGCGTGTCCACCAGCCGCGCCTCGATGCGCTCGCGGAACAGGTCGGCGCGGTTGACGCCGGTGTCGCCGGCCGGGGCGAGGCCGGTCACGTCCAGCAGCACGTTCTTCTGCACGTAGAGGTTCTGCGCCAGCCGCTGGCGGTCCTTCAGCAGCACCGTGGAGGCGGCGACGAACAGCGAGCACACCACGCACACGACGGTGGCGAAGCCCAACGTATAGCCCGGCGCGTTGACGTCAAGCTTCACGGCGCCTCCGTCGCGCACGGATGTGGCCCCGGATCACCGCGTAGTCGATCAGCGGGGCGAACACGTTCATGAACAGGATCGAGAGCATCACCGCCTCGGCGTAGACCGGGTTCAGCACCCGCACCAGCACGATGAGCGCGCCGATCAGGAAGCCGTAGATCCACTTGCCGCGCCGGGTGAAGGCGCTGGTGGCCGGGTCGGTGGCGAGGAACACGGCGCCGAACGCCCAGCTGCCCAGCACCATGTGCCACCAGAACGGGACCGCGAAGCCGGGGTTGGTCGTCGAGCCGACGGCGTTGAGCAGCTCCGCCGCCGCCACCGTGCCGAGCACGACGCCGGCCATGATCCGCCAGGAAGCGACCCGCGTCCAGAGCAGCACGGCGGCGCCGATCAGGCACATCAGCACCGACGTCTCGCCGATCGAGCCCGGCTCCAGCCCGACGAAGGCGTTCCACCACGACCAGCCCTGCTCGGCGAACGGCGCTTCCAGGCGGTTCAGCTGGCCGAGCAGCGTCGCGCCGGCGTAGCCGTCCACCGCCGCGTCCGCCGGCACCGCGGTCCAGACGGTCTCCTTCACGATGCTCTCGGGGTAGGCGTAGAACAGGAACGCGCGCCCCACCAGCGCCGTGTTGAGGATGTTCATGCCGGTGCCGCCGAACACCTGCTTGGCGATGACCACGCCCCAGGAGATCGCGAGCGCGGCCTGCCACAGCGGGATGTTGGCCGGCAGGATCAGCGGGAAGATGAAGGCGGTCATCCAGAAGCCTTCGTCCAGCTCGCGCCCGCGCATGACGGCGAACAGCCACTCCCACGCGCGGCCGACGACGAAGACCGTGAGCCAGATCGGCAGGTAGTAGAGCGCGCCGTGCACGACATTGGCCGCGATGCTCGCGGGCGAGTAGCCGACGCCGAGGGCGCGGATCACGTCGTGACGCCAGCCGGCGAGGGCGGCAGCCTTGGCGGGATCCAGCGCCAGGTTGGCCTGCAGGCCGACGTTGTAGATGCCGAACAGCGTGCAGGGCAGCAGCGCCAGGATGAACACGACGACGATGCGCTGCAGATTGATCGCGTCGCGCGCGTGGGCGTTGACAGCCGCGACGTCGGCCGGCAGGAACAGCAGCGTCTCCTGCGCGCGCACCAGCGGCCGCAGCCAGTTGCGCCGGCCCTTGGCGGTCCAGCGGGATTCGCGGTCGAGCAGTGCGCGCAGGGCCTCCATCAGCTTTCCTTGTGCAGGCGCTCGAGCGTCTCCCGCAGCAGCGGGCCGTACTCGTACTTGCCGGGGCAGACGAAGGTGCACAGGGCCACGTCCTCCTCCTCCAGGTCGAGGCAGCCGAGCTCCTCGGCGCGCTCGAGGTCGCCGGTGATGAGCGCACGCAGCAGGAAAACGGGCTCGACGTCCATCGGCATCACGCGCTCGTAGGTGCCGATGGGGAGCATTGGGCGCCGCGGTCCCTGGGCGCTGGTGCTGAACGCGAAGCGGCGCGCGCCGCCGAACGCCGAGCTGAACGCCCGCGTGACCGAGAACTTGTCGCGCCCGGGCTTCAGCCACGGCAGGAACTCGGAGCCGCCACCCTCCGGCAGCACGCTGACCTGCTGGTGGTAACGGCCGAGGTAGCCTTCCTCCTCGCCGAGCGCCGCCCGCCCGCCCAGGACCGAGCCGGAGACCACGCGGTGCCGGCCGGCGCGCAGCTGGCCGTCGGCGATCTCGTGCAGGTAGGCGCCGATGCGCGTCGTCATCAGCCGCGGCTGCGCGACGCTGGGCCCCGCGAGCGAGACCACGCGCGTCAGGTCCAGGCGCCCCGTGTGCAGCAGGTGGCCGATCGCCGCGACGTCCTGGCAGCCGACGTACCACACGGTACGGCTGCGCGAGACCGGGTGCAGGACGTTGATATGGAGGCCGGCGGTGCCGGCGGGATGGGGGCCCGCGAACTCCTCGCGGCGGATGCTGGCGGCTTCGGGAACGCGCAGCGGCGAGCCCGTGCGCACGCAGACGTAGGTCGGGCCGTCGGTCAGGCGCGCGAGCGCGCGCACGCCGGCGGCGAAGTCCACCTCGCGCGTGTCGAGCACGACGTCGGCGTCCGGCGCCAGCGGGTGACTGTCCATCGCGGTGACGAAGATGGCCTGCGGCGCCGCCACCGGGTCGGGCACCTTGCCGTACGGCCGCGTGCGAAGCGCCGTCCACAGGCCCGACTCCACCAGCAGCGCGCGGATTGCGTCGGGATCCAGCTCGCCGGGCGGCTTGCCGGTGTAGGCGGCAAAATTCACCTGCTCATGGCGACCTTCGCCGCGGCGTTCCGCCTCCGAGAGCTCGATCACAATCGAGGTGAATGCGCGGCGCTCGCCGCGGTGCACCGCCAGCACCGATCCGGCCGCCGGAGCGGTGAACGGCACCTCCGGCAGGCGCTTGTCGTAGAAAAGCGGCTGGCCTCGGCGCACCCGGTCGCCGGGCTTCACTTCGAGTCGCGGCTTGATGCCGGGGTAGTCGGCGCCCAGCAGCGCGACGCGCGAGCACGGGCGCGGCGCGTGGACGACCTGCTCCGGCAGGCCGGCGATGGGCAGGTCCAGGCCCTTCTTGATCTTGTGCACGCCCGCCACCGCTATCCTCTGCAATCGCCCGCTCGGCGGCAGCGGCCCGCCAGCGGCTCGGGTTGGATCAGTCTTGCGCGCCGCACCGCCCGATCATGCGTAGGCGGGGTAGCGCGGGTCGTACATCCGGCTGCGGATGAATTCGAGCAGGTCGGCCGGCTTCGGCTCGGTCGCCAGGCCCGCGTCGTAGGCGACCTTGGCCACTGCCGCCGCGATATGGGCCGAGACCTCGCGCACGTTCGCCAGCGGCGGGTACAGGCTGCCCTGCTTGAGGTCGTCCTCGCCGACCTGGTCGGCCAGCGCGGACGCCGCGGCCAGGAACATCTCGTCGGTCACCCGGCTGGAGCGGCAGGAAATCACGCCCATGCCGACGCCGGGGAAGATGTACGAATTGTTGCCCTGCCGCGGAACGAAGGTCTGGTCGCCGAGCGTTACCGGCGCGAACGGGCTGCCGCACGCGAACAGCGCCTTGCCGGCGGTGTGGCGGTACGCCTCCTCGGCCGTGCACTCGGATTTCGACGTCGGGTTGGACAGCGCGAACACGATCGGGCGCTCGTTGATCCGCGCCATCGCCTCGAGCACCTCGCGCGTGAACATGCCGCCCTTCGCCGCGACGCCGATGATGGCGGTGGGCTTGAGCGCCTCGACCGCCGACAGGAAGTCGCCGGCCGCCGCATGTTCGTGCGCATAGGGGCGTTTATGGTCGTTCAGGTCCGTGCGGCTGGCCACCACCAGGCCCTTGGAGTCGACCAGCCAGCAGCGCTTGCGCGCCTCGGCCTCGCCCAGGCCGTCGCGCACCATCGAAGCGACCGCCAGGTCGCAGATGCCGGTGGCGGCTTCGCCGGCGCCGAGGCAGAGGATCTTCTGGTCCGCCAGCTTGCCGCCGGTGATGCGCAGCGCCGAGTACAGGCCCGAGAGCACCACGCTGGCCGTGCCCTGGATGTCGTCGTTGAAGCAGCAGACGCGGTCGCGGTAGGTCTCCAGCAGGCGGAAGGCGTTGGCGTTGGCGAAGTCCTCGAACTGGATCAGCACGCCGGGGAAGGTCTCGGTGGCCGCGGCGATGAACTCCTCGACGAACTCGTCGTAGTCGCGCCCGCGCATGCGCTTCTGCGCGAGGCCGATGTAGATGTCGTCCTGCAGCAGTTCCTCGTTGTCCGTGCCGACGTCCAGGGTAATCGGGAGGCAGCGCGCCGGATCGACGCCGGCGCAGGCGACGTACAGCGAGAGCTTCCCGACCGGGATGCCCATGCCGTTGGCGCCGAGGTCGCCGAGGCCCAAGATCCGCTCGCCGTCGGTGACGACGATGATGTCCACCTCGCGGGTCGGCCAATTCTTCAGCACTTCGCGGATGCGGCCCTTTTCGCGCGCGCTGATGAACATCCCGTGGGGTTTCTGGAATACATGGGCGTACTTCTGGCAGCCCAGGCCGACCGTGGGCGTGTAGATGATCGGCATGATCTGGTCGGGGTTGTCGATCACCAGACGGAAGAACAGCCCGCAGTTGCGCTCCTGCAGGGAGTTGAGGGCAACGTAGCGCTCGAGATCGGTGGGCAGCCGCGCCAGGTTCTCCTGTACCCGCTTGACCTGTTGCTCCTGCGTCAGGACTCGCGGCGGCAGCAGCCCGCGCAGGCCGAGGGCGTCGCGCTCGGCTTCCGTGAACGCGGTGCCCTTGTTGTGCAGGGGGTCGTGGAGCAGCAGAACGCCGTGGGGCACGCTCGACAGGCGGGGCTGGGGATAGGGCTTCGGTTTTGCTGCGGCGCTCATGGTGCTCCTCCTCGCTGCTTTTTTCTCCGGTCCGCTCTCCGTTCAGGCCGGGGGGCGGGGGTTCCGGGGGGCATTTTCTGCCGGGATGGCCTCAAGCTATCTTGATCTGCATCAAACCGCAACGACGGCCGGGAACCGGATTGCACCGCGTTGCCGACCGGCGGGCGATTCGGCATGATCGGGGGGAAAACCGCCAAAAAAGAACGGAAGGCAGATCCCATGGAATACCGCGCTCTCGGCGCCAGCGGCCTGCGTGTGTCGCGGCTCTGCCTCGGCACCATGATGTTCGGCGAACGCACCGACGCCCGCGTCGCCGCCGAAATCGTCGCGTCGGCCCGCGACGCCGGGGTGAACTTCATCGACACGGCCGACGTCTATGCGAAGGGCGAGTCGGAGCGCATCGTCGGGCGCCTGGTCGCGGAGCAGCGCGATCACTGGGTGCTCGCCACCAAGGCCGGCAACAAGACCGGCGAAGGCATCAACGACCGCGGCCTGTCGCGCCGCTACCTGCATCGCGCCATCGACGCGAGCCTCACCCGGCTGGGCCTCGACGTCATCGACCTCTGGTACCTGCACGTGGACGACTACGAGACGCCCCAGGAAGAGACGCTGGACGCCATCGGCGACGCGATCGCCGCCGGCAAGGTGCGCTACTGGGGCGTCTCCAACTTCCGCGCCTACCGCATCGTCTCGCTGGCGCTGAAGGCGCGCGAGATGGGGGTGCCGCCGCCCACCGCCTGCCAGCCGTACTACAACGCCATGAACCGGATGCCGGAGGTCGAGGTGCTGCCCGCCTGCGTCGAGCACGGCCTCGGCGTGGTGCCCTACAGCCCGCTCGCGCGCGGCGTGCTGACCGGCAAATACGCGCCCGGCGAGGCGCCGCCGGAGGGCTCGCGCGCCGGCCGCCAGGACCAGCGCATGATGGAAACCGAGTTCCGTCCCGAGTCGCTGCGCATCGCGCAGGAGATTCGCGCCCGCGCCTCGGTGCAGGGCATGACCGCCGGCGACTGGGCCGTCAACTGGGTGCTCGCCAACCGCGTCGTCACCTCGGTGCTCGCGGGTCCGCGCACGCTGGAGCAATGGCAGGGCTACCTGGGCGCGCTGGGTCACCGGCTCGACGCCGACGACGAGGCCTTTCTCGATGCGCTGGTGCCGCCGGGGCATCCGTCCACGCCCGGTTACTCCGATCCCAAGTACCCGATCCGCGGCCGCGTCACGGGGCCATCGGCATGAGCGCGCTGCGCTCCATCCTCGAGCGCGTCGGGCAGACCTCGGAGGTCTGCTTCCGGATCCGCTTCGCCGACGGCGCCGAGTCCCGCAGCCGCGACGGCGCGCCGGCGTTCACGCTGATCTTCCGCACGAGCGCCGCCGAGCGGCGCGTCATCACGCAGCGCCACATCGGCCTGCTGGAAGGCTACTTCGACGGCGACGTCGACATCGAGGGCAGCTTGCAGATGGCGATGCGCGCCGGCA
>DATIUV010000117.1:0-3068 GCA_035466595.1 Pelomicrobium sp. | reverse complement strand
CCGCTGATGCCCAAGCAGGCCGTCGCGCCCGGCGCGCCGCCCGCTCCTGGGGCGCCCGCGCCGGATCCGGCGCCGAACCCGGCCCCGGCGCAATAGAACGCGCATCCACTTCAACAGGAGGAACACCATGCCCGGCACCACCACCCCCAGCGGTCTCGTCATCGAGGACCTCGAGATCGGCCACGGCCCGGAAGCCGCCGGCGGCCAGCGCGTCACCGTGCACTACACGGGCTGGCTCACCAACGGCACGAAGTTCGACTCCAGCAAGGACCGCGGGCAACCGTTCGCGTTTCCGCTCGGCCAGCGGCGCGTGATTGCCGGCTGGGACGAAGGCGTGCAGGGCATGAAGGTGGGCGGCAAGCGCAAGCTCACCATCCCGCCCGAGCTGGGCTACGGCGCGCGCGGCGCCGGCGGGGTCATCCCGCCGAACGCGACGCTGGTGTTCGAGGTGGAGCTGCTCGGCATCGGGTGACTCACGTCGACAGCGGCGGCGCCGCTGGATCCCACGAGCAGGAACGCGATCGCGCCGTCGTCAGCCGCAGCGGGCAAGCAGCAGATCGGGCCCGGATCGAGGTTCCCGGCACTCGCCAATGAGGGCGCCGACAGCGCCTACGTCTTTGCCGGCTCGCGCAGTTCCCGCCGCAGGATCTTCCCGATCGGCGACTTGGGCAGCGCGTCGCGGAACTCGACGTGGCGCGGCCGCTTGTACGCGGCGAGGTTCTCCGCGCAGTGCGCGATCACCGCTTCCTTGGTGAGCGCCGTGTCCTTCTTGACGATCACCGCCTTCACCGCCTCGCCGGTCTTCGCGTCGGGCACGCCCACCACCCCGCATTCAAGCACGCCCGGCAGCGTCGCGACCACGCTCTCGACCTCGTTCGGGTAAACGTTGAAGCCCGACACCAGGATCATGTCCTTTTTGCGGTCGGTGAGCGTGACATAGCCGCGCGCGTCCATGTAGCCGACGTCGCCGGTCTTGAGGAAGCCGTCGGGTGTCATCACGTTGGCCGTCTCGTCCGGGCGGTTCCAGTAGCCTTTCATCACCTGCGGGCCGCGGATGCAGATCTCGCCGGTGTGACGCTCGATGTCGCCCTCGCCGCGCCACACCGGCAGCTCGCTGCCGCTGCCGTCGCGGATGGATACCTCCGTCGAGGGAATGGGCAGGCCGATGGTTCCGTTCCAGGGCGTTTCCAGCGGAATGGCGCAGGCGCCCGGCGAAGTCTCGGTCAGGCCGTAGGCTTCGGTGATGTAATGGCCGGTGACCTTGTGCCAGCGCTCCGCCACCGGCTTCTGCACCGCCGCACCGCCGCCGATCACCACCTTCAGCGCGGAGAAATCGAGCTGGTCGAACCCCGGCGTGCTCAGCAGGCCATTGAACAGGGTGTTGACGCCCGTCAGCGTGGTGAACTTCCAGTGTCCAAGCTCCTTGACGAAGGCCGGCAGGTCGCGCGGGTTGGTGATCAGCACGCTCAGGCTGCCCCACTTCATGAACGACAGCGTCGCCGTCAGGCAGAAGATGTGATACATCGGCAGCGGCGCGATGGCGATCTCGGCGCCTTCCTTGAAGCTGACCGAGATCCAGATGCCCGTCTGCTCGAGATTCGCGAGGACGTTGCGATGGGTGAGCATGGCGCCCTTGGCGCCCCCGGTGGTGCCGCCGGTGTACTGCAGGAACGCGAGATCGTCGCGCCGGATCTCGATCGGTTTCAACTGGGCCGCCGCGCCGCGCGCGAGCGCCTCGCGGAAGCTCACGGCGCCGTCGATGCGCCACGCGGGCACCATCTTCTTCACTCGGCGGATGACGAAATTCACGATCCAACGCTTCAGCGCCGGCAGCAGGTCGCCCACCGCCGTGGTGATCACGTGCCGGATCGGCGTCTTGCCGATCACCTGCTGCAGGACGCCGGCGAAGTTCTCGACGATGACGATGGCCTTCGCCCCGGAATCCCTGAGCTGGTCCTCGAGCTCGCGCGCCGTATACAGCGGGTTGACGTTCACCACGGTCATTCCCGCACGCAGGACGCCGAACAGCGCCACCGGATACTGCAGCAGGTTCGGCGACATGATGGCGACGCGCTCGCCCTTGCCCATGCCCGGCAGGCCTTGGAGGTACGCGGCAAAATCGCGCGTCAGACGATCGAGCTCGGCGTAGGTCAGCGTGCGGCCGAGATTGTGGAACGCCGGCCGGTCGGCAAACCTGGCGACGGTCTTGTCGAGCAGGTCCGGGATGGAGCCGAAGCGGTCGGGGTCGATCTCGGCGGGAATCCCCGCGGGATAGTGCTTCAGCCAGATTTTCTCGCTCACGATGCCTCCCCGATGACGTTTGTCGAGGTCCCCGTCGGGACCGCCCCCGGCCGCCGAGCCGGCCCTGCCCGCTGGCGGATGCCTCTGCGTGCCACCAGCGCGCCTCAACGCCCGCCGCCGGCGATCTTTCGCTCCGGCGCTAGATTATCGTGTTCGCCGGCAATGGCGAGAGAATTGTGGTGACACGCGAAAACAGCCAGGGCGGCCGGATCCTGCCAGTACCCACGCGCGCCGCCGCCGCGGCCACGTCCGCGTGGATTTCGGACGCACGCGCCGTTGGCCGCCTGCTTGAACCCGGCCCGGCCGCCACGGTCTCAGCCCAGGAAAACACGCCATGCGCCTCGCCTCCTTTCTGCTCCTGACCTCCGTCCTCCCCGCGGCCCACGCCGCCGACACCGGCGCGGCCGCCGCCGCGATTCGCGCCGCTGCCGTCGAGCTCATCGACCGGACGCCCGAGACGCAGCGCGGCCGGCTGCTGCAGCCGTTCTCCGACGGGGCCCGCTCCGACTGGCACTACACGCCGCGCAGCCGCGCGGGGCTGCCGTTCAAGGACATGAGCGCGTCGCAACGCGAGGCGGGGCAGAAGCTCCTCGCCGCGGCGCTGTCGGACGAGGGCCTCAAAAAGGTGCGCGCGGTGATCGCGCTCGAGATCGCGCTGCGCGAACTGGAGACGTTCCCGTTCTCGCGCGATCCCGAGAACTACGCCTTCGCGATCTTCGGGACGCCCGGCGCGGGGGATCCCTGGGGCTGGCGCATCGAGGGCCACC
>DATIUV010000116.1:0-7315 GCA_035466595.1 Pelomicrobium sp. | reverse complement strand
AGGCGCCTCGGTTGCCGGGCATCCTACCATGCGGGGGCGCTGGCCTCGGCTCTGCCGCCCGCCTCAAGCGCGGAAGCGCTCGCGCACCTCGCGCGTGCGCGGCAGCTCGAAGTCGAGAAACAGGAACTGGTCCTGCGCGTCGCGCGCGTGGCCCGCTTCGCGCGCGCATGGCCAGTCGCGCGCGCGCAGCCCCGCCGGCACCAGCGCGTGCTTCCGGCGCGGATCGAGCAGGAAGACCTCGCCGACGTCGTGGCGACGGGCGCGCGAGCGCTGATCGACGATGCCGAGCCGGCCCGAGTGCACGACGACGATGACGAAATACCAGTCGGGATAGTTGCGGCGGTCATCGTGCAGGCTGACGGGGCCGGCGCCCTGCACGGTGAAGCGGTCGAGGCTGAAAAGCTCGGGCGCAAGCGCGAGGCGCGCGCTCAGCTCCCGCCGCAGCTCGTCGATGAAGCCGTAGGTGAGATCGGCGCGGATCGCGTCGAGCTCGCGCGTCTCGTCGAACGGAAAGCCCTCCGGGCAGAGCGAGCGCGCCCGCGGGAACAGCGGCGCCAGCCGCTCGCGGGCGTGATCGAGCTGCAGCCCGGTGAAAACCAAGGTCGCGAAGGGCGCGGGCATTGCGGTCGACGCCGCGGCGTTACGACGGCTCGGCCAGCAGCAGCTCGCGCGCCTTCGCGAGCTCCGCGCGCTGCGCCTCGCTCACGCGCGGGAAGTGCAGGCCGAGACCGTTCATGGCGTCGACAATCGCGCCCGCCACCACCAGCCGCGTGAACCACTTGTTGTCGGCGGGCACGACGTACCAGGGCGCGTGTGGCGCGGCGGTGCGTCGGATGGCGTCCTCGTAGGCCTTCATGTAATCGTCGAGGTAGGCGCGCTCCTTGACGTCCGTGGCGGAGAACTTCCAGTTCTTCTCGGGTCGGTCGAGCCGCTCGAGGAAGCGTTTCTTCTGCTCCTCCTTCGAGACGTGAAGGAAGAACTTGAGGATCAGGTAGCCGTTGCGCGCCAGGTAGCGCTCGAACGCGGCGATGTCCTCGCAGCGCTCGCGCCAGATGCGCTTGCCCACGACCGGCCGCGGCAGCTGCTGCCGGGCGAGGAACTCGGAGTGGACCCGCACCACCAGCACCTCCTCGTAGTACGAGCGGTTGAAGATGCCGATGCGGCCGCGCTCGGGCAGGTGCCTCGTGCAGCGCCAGAGGAAATCGTGGTCGAGCTCCTCGCTGGAGGGCGCCTTGAACGAGGTGACGTGCACGCCCTGCGGATTCACGCCGCTCATCACGTGCTTGATGGTGCTGTCCTTGCCGGCGGCGTCCATGGCCTGGAACACCAGCAGCACGCCCCACTGGTTCTGCGCGTAGAGCTTCTCCTGCTCCTCGGCCAGCCATTCAACCCCCTTGGCCAGGAGCTCGCGGGCCTCGCCCTTGTCCTCGGACTTGAAGCCGTGGGTGTCGGCCGGGTCGTGGTCCTTGAGCCGGAATTTCTTGCCGCTGGTGATCCGGTACGGTGCCAGGAACTTGCGCAGGCGCTTGTGGTTGATCTTGGGCATCGGTCGCTCCTCGTCGCCGGAGACCGCAGTTTAGCGCGATCCCCGCGCGCCGTTCTCAGCGCCGCCGCCAGACCCGCAGCAGATAGGGCGCGGCCAGCAGCAGCGCCGAGATGCCGAGCAGCGACGCCGAGATGGGGTGGGTGACGAACACCGACACGTCGCCCTGGCTGATCGCGAGCGAGCGGCGCAGCTGCTCCTCGGCGAGCGGCCCCAGGATCATGCCGACGATGACCGGCGCCGTGGTGAAGCCGTAGCGGCGCATGACGAAACCGAGCAGGCCGATGGCGTAGAGCAGGAAGACGTCGAATGCGGACTGGCGCATGCCGTACACGCCCATGCCGGCGAACAGCAGGATGCCGGCGTAGAGCTGCGGGCGCGGAATCGAGAGCAGCTTCACCCACAGCCCCACCAGCGGCAGGTTCAGCACCAGCAGCATGACGTTGCCGATGTAAAAGCTCGCGATCAGGCCCCACACCAGCACCGAATTGCTGACGAAGAGCAGCGGTCCCGGCTGCAGGCCGTATTGCTGGAACGCGGCCAGCAGGATCGCCGCCGTGGCGGAAGTCGGCAGACCCAACGTCAGCAGCGGCACCATCGTGCCCGTGGACGCGGCGTTGTTGGCCGCCTCGGGGCCGGCGACGCCCTCGATCGCGCCGCTGCCGAACTCCTCCGGATGCTTCGCCAGCTTCTTCTCGAGGGCATAGGAAAGAAAGGTCGGGATCTCGGAGCCGCCGGCCGGGATCGAGCCGAACGGAAAGCCGATGGCGGCGCCGCGCAGCCACGGCTTCCACGAGCGCGCCCAGTCTTTCGCGCTCATCCAGATCGAGCCCGTCACCTGCTCCAGCTTGTCCTGCACCGTGTTCAGCTTGGCTACCAGGTAGAGCGTCTCGCCGACGGCGAACAGCCCCACCGCGACCGTCACCACCTCGATGCCGTCGAGCAGCTGCGGCACGCCGAAGGTGAAGCGCGCCTGGCCGGTCTGGTTGTCGATGCCGATGACGCCGATGGCGAGACCGACGAACAGGCCCGTGAGGCCGCGCAGCGTCGACTCGCCCAGTACCGACGAAACGGTGACGAACGCGAGGCACATCAGCGCGAAATACTCGGGCGGTCCGAAGGCCAGCGCCAGCTCGACCACCTGCGGCGCCACCAGCGTGAGCGCGACGGTGGCGATGGTGCCGGCGACGAACGAGCCGATGGCGGCGGTGGCGAGCGCGGGCCCCGCGCGGCCGCGCCGCGCCATCTGGTTGCCCTCCATTGCGGTGACGATGGTGGCGCTCTCGCCCGGCGTGTTGAGCAGGATCGATGTGGTGGAGCCGCCGTACATGGCGCCGTAGTAGACGCCGGCGAACATGATGAGCGCGCCGGTAGGATCAAGCTTGGTGGTGAGCGGCAGCAGCAGCGCCACCGTCACCGCCGGGCCGACGCCCGGCAGCACGCCCACCGCGGTGCCGAGCGTGACGCCGATCAGCGCCCAGAGCAGGTTCTGCGCCGTGAGCGCGACGGCGAAGCCTTCCAGCAGCGCGTTCCAGGCTTCCATCGGTCAGGGCAGCAGCGGCGCCAGGATGCCCTTGGGCAGCGGGAAGCGCAGGCCGTAGTTGAAGGCGGCGAAGATGCTCACGCCGAGGACGAGGCCGATGCCGATGTTAGAGGTCCAGCGCCGGCTGCCGAAGCCGCGCGCCACCAGCACGAACAGCACGGCGGAGGCCAGCACGAAGCCGGCGCGCTCCACCAGCAGGCCGTAGACGACGAGGCCCGCCGAGACCCAGCCGAACGCGCGCCAGTCGGTCGCAAGCGCGCGCTCGGTCGCCTCGTCGTGGGCGCGGAAGCCGCCGGTCAGCGCCTCCCGCAGCAGGAAGCCCGAAAGGACCAGCAGCGCGAAGCCGACGCCGCGCGGCACCCACGCAGGTCCGACCTGCGCGTAGCCGCCGGCGCCCGGCAGCCAGAACGAGCCGGCGAAGAACAGCAGGCCGATCGCCGTAACGCCCAGCGCCACGGCGACCTGCCCGGGATGCGCCCTGGCCTGCATGGCCCGGCAGTCGGGCGCGCTACTTCTTGCCCAGGTTGAGCCCGGCGAGGATTTCGCCGATGCGCTTGACGTCGTTGTCGATGAACGCGCGGTACTCGTCGCCGGGCAGCCAGACGCCGGTCCAGTTCCTCTGCTTCAGCGTCTCGGCCCAGGCGGGGCTCTTCACGCCCGCCTCGACCGCCTTGATGAGCGCGGCCTGCTGCTCCTTGCTGATGCCCGGCGCCGCGAAGATGCCGCGCCAGTTGGCGAGCTCGACGTTGTAGCCCTGCTCCTTCAGGGTCGGCACGTCGATGCCGGGCTCGCGCGCCGGCGACGAGATCGCCACCGCGCGCATGCGGCCGGACTTGATGTGCTGCTCGAACTCGCTGTAGCCGGAGATGCCGGCCGTGACGTGGCCGCCGATGATCGCCGCCACCGCCTCGCCGCCGCCCTTGAACGGCACGTAGTTCACCTTCGAGGGCTCGACGCCGAGGTCCTTGGCAATGAGGCCGGCGAGGATGTGGTCCGAGCCGCCGGCGCTGCCGCCGGCCCACGACACGCTGCCGGGATCGGCCTTGAACTTCGCCGCCAGCTCCTTCATGTCCTTGATCGGCGAGCTGCCCGGCACGACGACCACGAGGTATTCGGTGGTGAGGCGCGCGACCGGCGTCACCATCGTGAGGTCCACCGGCGACTTGTTCTGGATGATGCCGCCCACCATCACCATGCCGCCCACCATCAGCGCGTTGGGGTCGCCCTTGGCGGTGTTGACGAACTGCGCCAGGCCGATGGTGCCCGCGGCGCCGCCCTTGTTCTCGAACTGCACGTTCTTGACCGACCCCGCGCTCTGCATCGCCGCCGCCAGCGCGCGACCGGTGGAGTCCCAGCCGCCGCCGGGGTTGGCGGGGATCAGGATCTTCAGGTTGTCGATCGCCAGCGCGCTGCCGGCGAAGGCGACGGCCGCCAGCGCCGCCGCGGCGCGGGTTGCGGCGTTACGGAACAAGCTCGACATCGTTTCCTCTCCTCTCAGGTGCCTGCCCTGCACAAACCGCTGCGCCGCACCCTGCGACGCAGTGAAAAACCACGCCCGGCGCGCGGCCGGCGTGGAGCGGGAGTGTGCGCCCCGCCCCCGCCGGCGGCAAGCGCCGCCGCTCTCATGCGCCGTCGCCGCCCGGCGAGCGCGCCGGCGGACCGCCGTAGGTCCACAGCCACTCGCGCGGGATCGGCCCCTTGTTGCGCTTGCCTTGTCCGCTCTGCTCCCAGGCGTGGGCCAGGATGCCGACCGAGCGCGACAGGATGAACAGCCCGCGCGCGAGCGGCGGCGGAAACCCGAGCTCCGCGTAGATCACCGCCGTGGCGCCATCGATGTTCATCGGGATGACCTTGCCCTTGCGGGCGGCCAGCGCGCGCTCCACCGCGCGGCCGATGCCGGCATAGCGGCCGCTGACAGTGCCCGCCCGCGCCGCCTCGTCGACCAGCGCCAGGAGCCGCGGCGCGCGCGGGTCCACCGGATGGAAGCGGTGCCCGAAGCCGGGCACGAACCGGCCGCCGGCCGCCGAGAAGGCGTCGAGCTCGGCCGCGACGGCATCGCCGACGGCGGCCCCTGCGTCCATGCGCGCGACGATCGCCTGGTAGAACGTGACGGCCTGCTCGCCCGCGCCGCCGTGCACGTCGCCGAGCGCGTTGATCGCCGAGGCCATGGCGTTGTTGATGCCGAGCCCGCACGTCATCGCCATGCGCGCGATCGCGATGGAGGGCGCCTGCGGCCCGTGATCGACCGCCGCGACCAGCGCCGCGCCCAGCAGCGCCGCCTGCGCCTCTGTCGGCAGCTCGCCGCGCAGCATCAGCCAGATCATGGCCGGGAAGCTCACGCGCCCGATCAGCTCCTCCACCGGGTAGCCGCGCAGCCGGATCACGCCCGGGTGCATCTCGATGATCTCGGTGCGCCACCAGTCCTCGGCGCGCTGGCGTTCGCTGCTCATCGGCTGCTCCGGCGCTTGGCGGGCACCACAGCCACCGGCGTGGCGCCCAGTTCGCGCGACAGATCGGCTGCCGCCGCGGTCAGCTGCTGCTTGATCCGCTCCACCTCGTGACCGCCGAAGCGCGTGGCGAGGCCCGACACGACCAGCGCGCCCACGAGTGAGCCGCCGTCGCCGAACACCGGCGCCGCGACGCCGGCGACGTCGGGGTCGCGCTCGCCCGACGACGCGCACAGGCCGTCGGCACGGATGCGGTCGAACAGCGGTCCGCGCGCGCCCGCGAAGGCCTGCAGCACGCGCCCGCCCGAGCCGCGGTCGAGCGGCAGGCGCTCGCCCTCCTCGACGTGGTGGCGCGCGGCCTTCGGCGAGTTGCGGCGGTAGAGGCACACGCGGCCGCGGCCTTCGGCAACGTAGAACGCGCAGCTCTCGCCGGTCTGCGCCACCAGCCGCTCCAGCACGGGCGGCACGGCGTCGTCGAGGTGCAGGCTGCGCCGGTAGTGGTTGCCGAGACGCCATAGCGCGGGGCCGAGCGCGAACGCGCCGTCGCCGCGCCGACGAACGAAGCCGCCGCGCTCGAGCGTCGCGGCGATGCGCAGGATGGTGGCCTTGTTGAGGCCGGTGCGGGCCGCGACTTCGCGCAGCGGCAGCCACACCTCGTCGCCGCCGACCGCGCCCAGGATCGCCAGCGCGCGCTCGACCGCCTCGACGCCCGGGCGCTCTGTCGCGGCCCGGCTCACGCGGCGCCCTGCGCTCGCAGCGCCGCGATCTCGGCGTCGGCGTAACCGAGCTCGTGCAGCACGGCGTCCGTGTCCTGGCCCAGCGCGGGCGGCGGCGCTTCCGGCTGCGGGTCGCCGCTCGCGAGGCGGAACCCGGCGCGCGCGACCGCGATCGGCCGGTCCACGCCAGGCACGTCGTCGAAGCGGCGCAGCAGGCGCCGGCCCTGGATTTGCGGCTGATCCAGCGCTTCCGGCACCGACAGCACGCGTCCCGCCGGCACGCCGAGCTGATTGAGCTCGCGCTCCCAGTGCTCCGCGCTCTGCTGCTTGAGCTGCGCTTCCAGCTCGGCGGTGAGCGCGGCGCGGTTGGCCTTGCGGGCCTCGCGCTCGGCGAAGCGCGGATCGGCGATCAGGTCCTCGCGCCCGAGCAGCCGGCACAGCGCCTCGTATTGCTCCTGCTTGTTGGCGGCGATGTTGACGAGGCCGTCGCGCGCGCGGAGCGCGCCGGACGGGCTCGCCGTGACGTTGTCGTTGCCCATCGGCACCGGCGCCTGCCCGGCGATGAGCCAGTTGGACACGGCCCAGCCCATCGCCGCCATCGACGCCTCCAGCATCGAGACGTCGATGAACTCGCCCTCGCCGGTGCGCGCCTTGCGCACCAGCGCGGCGGCGATGGCGAAGGCGGCAGTGATGCCGCCCATCGTGTCGCACACGGGATAGCCGACACGCAGCGGCGCGGTGCGCGCGTCGCCGGTCACGCTCATGACGCCCGAAAGGCCCTGGATGATCTGGTCGTAGGCGGGGTTGTCGCGCAGCGGCCCGTCCTGGCCGAAGCCCGAGATCGCGCAGTAGACGAGGCCGGGCCGCACCGCCCGCAGCGCCTCGTAGCCGACGCCGAGCCGGTCCATGACGCCGGGGCGGAAGTTCTCCAGCACCACGTCGGCGGTGGCCACCAGCTTGAGAAACGCCGCGCGCCCGGCCGCCTGCTTCAGGTTGAGGGTCACCGAGCGCTTACCCGCGTTCGGCGCCTGGAACGAGGAGCCCATCCGCTGCCGGTTGAGCGAGG
>DATIUV010000115.1:0-7915 GCA_035466595.1 Pelomicrobium sp. | reverse complement strand
CTCGGGTAGTCGAACTCGGGGCGGCGGCTGTTGACCACGGCCGGGCCGCGCGTGAGCTCGCCGTAGTAGATCTCCGGGCGCTCCACCGCCAGGTCGGGGCTCTCGGCCTGCGGCGGGATGTCCTTGACCAGCAGGCGCGGCAGGCCGTCGGGAGTGAATTCGCTCACCGTCGCGAGCGTGACGCCGTAGCCGTGCGTGTAGATGAAGCGCCGGTTGACGAAGGTGCGGCTGTCGGCCGGGAGATTCTCCTGTTCCATCTCCCGCGCCGACACCATCACCTGCCGGTAGCGATCGCCGATGGTGTAGCGATCGACGTCGACGTCGACGAACTCGTAGTAGAGCCGGATCTCCTGGAACTGCTGGTAGACGGCGTCCAGCGCGCGCCAGTCCCACAGCCGCACGTTGTCCAGCAGATGCCGGTTGTCGCGCACCATCTCGCGGGTGAGCTTCTCGTCGGCCGGAAACTGCCGCTCCTCGACGTTGTGCAGCCCGAAGCCGAACCGCGTGAAGCGGATGTTGTTGAGGATGTACGGGCGCTCCAGCGTCACTTCGTTGGGTTCCACCACGAGCCACTGAAACGCCGCCGGAGCGGCGACGACGCCGACGAACCACACGGCCAGCACGGCGCCCCAGGCCGCCGCGAGCGGCGCCAGCCTCGGCAGCGGGATCAGCCGCGTGGTCAGGAGCCGGCGCGCCGGCGCCCACAGCGGCGCCGCGCCGAGCAGCAGGCCCGCGGCCGCGGCGACGACGTGCGCCGGCAGCCGCACGTGCACGTCGGTCCAGCCGGGGCCGTGCACCACGCCGAGATCCGAGTTGAGCAGGTGAAACACCGCCAGCGCATGGTGGAACGCGAACGCCGCGCCCAGCGCCGCGCTCGCGACATAGAGCGGGCGCGCATCGAAGTCCTCGCGCGGCTGCGCCCGGCCGCCGCGTTCGAGCGTGAACGCGGAGATCAGCGCCGCGCCCGCGGTGATCACGGCGATCAGCGTCACGAGGCCGGCGAGCCGGTCGAGCAGCGGCAGCGTAAACAGGTAGAAGCCGGCGTCGAGTCCCAGGATCGGCTCGCGCATCCCGGCCTCGACGCGATGGATGAAGAGCAGCATCTCGTCCCAGGTGGCGAGGCCCCAGAGCCCGCCGAGAACGGCACCGCCCGCCGTCGCGCCCCAATGCAGGAACCGCCAGCGGCTGCCGAGCGCGAGCCCCAGCAGATAGACGCCACCGGCGCCGGCCAGCACGCCCGCCGCGAACGCGGCGGCCTGGGCGCCCAGCACGGTCCAGAACCGCTCGCCGTAGCCGAGGGCGTCGAACCACAGCATCTCGCCCCACAGCGACAGGATCGAAAAGAAGCCCAGCGTGACGGCGATGAGCGCGATGCCGCCCGCGATCAGCGCGGCCTGCCCGCGCGCGCCGCCGCGCTGCGCAAGCCAGGCGCCGAGCACGACGAAAGCGGTCAGGATGGCGTAATACATGGATGGCGGTTGACGGTCGGCCGGTCTCGGAGGTGACGGGAGGGCCTGGCGCCTTTGCGCCCGACCGCGTCCGGCACGTTGCGCAGCTACGCAGTCCCCTTTTCATTACTGACCCGATGGGCCTCGCCCGGGTTCAGTCATTTGGCGCCGCCGGGAAACTCCCGTCGCCAGCGCGGGGTCGCAAATTCGAGGAAGCATCGCAACGCACTCGGCCCCGGCTGTCGCGTCGGGGACGGTCGTTCGCGCAATCATCCACACATTCAAAGGAGTTCTTATGCAGCGCATCGATCGAATCCTGCTGGTGGCGCTGGTGGCCGGCGGCCTGGCCGCCACCGGCGCGGTCGCCGCGGAGACCAGCTCGTCCAAGGAGAAGTCCGCGCAGGCACCGGCGTCGGCGCCGGAAACGGGCGCCAAGGAGCAGAAGCAGTCCGGCGGCCAGCAGCAGGCGACCGGCGAGAAGGTGCCGGTCGTCATGCAGACGGTTATGCCGGTCACCGCGCTGATCCCGGTCGAGCTCTCGGCCAGGATCGAGAAGGAAGGCTGCTGGGCGCGGCTCTATGCGGAGCAGAACTTCAACGGCGTGCGCTATCTGCTGATCGGCCCGATCGCGCTGCAGGAGATCGAAGCCCGCTCGTTTGCCAACTGGTTCGAACCGGTCGAGAGCATGGAAATCGGCCCGCGCGCGATCGTGACCCTGTACGACAACGCACGGTTCCGCGACAAGAACATCACCATCACGGGCCCGAAGCAGATTCGCGACCTCGATTCGAAGCTGGGCTTTTTCGAGGCGATCAAGTCGCTGCGGTTGAACTGCACCTGACGCGAAGCGCTGCGGGGCTTGCCCGTTCTTCCGACCAACCGAGACTCTCCTCCTTGGCCGGCCTCCCCGCGCTTGCGGAAGCCGGTCTTTTTTTGCGCAAACACCCGCGTCGACGCGCACGTGGGTCGAGGCGAGCCGCGCGGTGGAACGCCGGAGGCATCGACCCCCTCCGCAACGAACGGAATCCCCCTGACAAGGAGACCGTCATATGGGCACCAGCATGCTCCTGATCGTACTTTCACTCGTCACTCTGGTCGCGGGGCTGTTCTACGGCATGCAGCAGCTGCGCGAGGTCGAGCGCGCCAAGCGGGACGGCGAGCGCTCGGCGCTTTCGAACCCGGACACGCCCGAGGCCCGCGGCGTTAAGCGCCGCCCGTGAGCGGGCGTGCACCCCACTTTCCGGCCACGCCCGGCAACGGGCGCGGCGTTTTTGACACAGGAGAATCCTCATGAGCGCGTACATCCCTGTCGCCGCCGTCGCGGCCGCTTCGCTGCTCGCCGCCGGCGCGGCGCTCGCGGCCGATTCCGCCGTCAGCCTGCCGACCGATCTCGGCGGCTACCGGCACATCAACAGCCTGGTCGTGCCCAATCCGACCAGCCCGATCTCGGGCATTCACCACTTCTACATCGGCGAGACCGGCCGCCTGGAGTTTCTCGACGGCCTCGGCGGCAAGCCTTACCCCGCCGGCACCACGATCGTCGGCAAGGTGTTCACGGTGACGAAAAACGCCGAGGGCAACTACAAGGAAGGCGACATCGCCGCCTACACGATGATGGTCAAGCGGCCCGACGATCCCAAGGCGCAAAAGACCGGCGGCTGGCGTTTCGCCATGTTCGACTCGAACGGCAAGCCCAAGGATATCGACCCGGTGTCGGCGTGCTTCGGCTGCCACAAGCCGCACGCCGGCACCGACTACGTCATCTCGCGTCCGCTGGGCGGCATTCCGCCGGTATCGCTGCGCTAGAGGCGGCGGGGACGGATCGGCGGCGGTTCGGGGACGATCGCCAAACGCGATGAAGCTCGTCTTCCCGGGCACTCGCGGCGGCATCGGAACGCTGACGCGGCGCCACCGCACGCACACGTCGACCCTGATCGGGTGTTGCGAGGCGCGCGTGACGATTGTTTGCCGCGAAACCCGGGCCGGGCGGGTGTCAATGAGATTTCACAAGGAGGCAAGCATCATGGATATCGCCGACCTGATGATTCACGTCAACGAGGCCCCAAGTCCCGAGCAGCGCGCGTCGATCGAAGAGGCCCTGCGCGGCGTCGACGGCGTCGTGTCTTCCCACTTCAGCCCGGACCAGGAGCAGCTTCTGCTGGTCGCGTTCGACCCCGGGAAGACCGATCCGCGCGAGCTGCTCGAGCGGGTCAAGGCGGCCGGCTTCACGGGCCAGCTGGTGGGGCTCTGAGCCCCAGCCGACCGGGAGCGCGACCGGCCTGATGCGGCTCAGCGCGGCACGCCGCGCGAGCCGCCTTCGCTGGTGTCGATGCCCATGACCGCGTTGGCCGGGCAGTAGCCGAAGACGCCGGTCGCCAGCGCGACGATACCGACGATGAAGGCGGCGACGTTCCAGCCGCCCGGCAACACAAACAATCCCAGGGCGAGCAGCACGATGCCGCCGCCGATGCGCGCGTAGCGGTCGATGCCGCCGACGTTGCGAGTCATGCGATCCTCCTTGGGCCCCTTGCGGCCCCGCACTCGGGCGCGTACCGCGCCCTTCAGGAAATGCGAGGCCGGCGCGCCCGCCGGAGTTCCGCAGGCCCGCGGGAACGCACGCCGCGGCGTCGCGCCGGGCGGTCCAGGGAAGCAGGCGCGGTAGCCGTGCCCGCCGCTCGGCGGGCGACGACGATCAGCGGAAGGGCGTCAGTGCGCGGCTCTGCCGGCGTCGTCCGCCGCCGAGCGCGTGCGCAGCGCGTCGCGGATCGGGCAGTACGCCGCGAGACCCGTGCCGAGGGCGTTGAGCCCGACAAGATAGGCCGCGGTGTTGAGACCCGCCGGCAGCAGGAAAAAAGCCAAGGCAAACAGCACCACGCCCGCGCCGATGCGGGCGACGCGGTCGACTCCCGCAACGTTCCTCTTCACGATCCCCTCCTTGGGTCCTGCCGTTGCTCAACCCGGGCGAAACCGCCCCCCAAGAAAAAAGAGTCGCGTGGCGTGCAAGTCGGGCCGGGAGCCGGCCCCGCCATGCCTGCGGCATGGTCGTTCTTGTAGTGCGGTCTGCGCCGTTACAATGGGCGGTCGCGACGTCCGCGATCCGCTTTTTTCACGAGGATAGTATGCCGTTCATCCATATCGAGCTGTTCGAAGGCCGCACCCGGGAGCAGAAGAAGGCCCTGGTGGAATCGATCACCCGCGAGACCGTGCGCGCGCTCAAGTGCGACCCCGACGACGTCGAGATCGTGTTGCGCGAGGTCAAGCGCGAGGAGTGGGCCACCGGCGGGAAATTCTGGTCGGAACGCTGAGGGGGCGTTTCGCCCTCTCGCCGCGCTGTTCCATCGACGGAACGGGAGGAAAAGCCAAACCCTGGATCCCGGCCCCCGTATCGCGGTACGGGCAGGCGCCGCCGGGGTGACGGCGACTTGGTCATTCCGGCGCAAGCCGCAAGCCGTCATTCCGGCGCAGGCCCCGAGCCGTCATTCCGGCGAAAGCCGGAATCCAGAGACGTTCACGACCTCGACCCCCGCCCCGTATCGCGGTACGTGGCAGGCGCCGCCGGGGTGACGGCGACTTCGTCATTCCGGCGCAGGCCGCAAGCCGTCATTCCGGCGCAGGCCGGAATCCAGGGATCTTCGCCATCGGTGTTCCGCCGAGCACCCCATACGAGGCCGGAATCCAGAGACGTTCACGACCTGGACCCCCGCCCCGTATCGCGGTACGGGGCAGGCGCCGCCGAGGTGACGGCGACTTCGTCATTCCGGCGCAGGCCGGAATCCAGGGTTCTTCGCCATCATTGTTCCGGCGACGGCCATCACCGCGTCGCCCCGCCGTCAGTCGCGGTACGACGGGTCGACGCGATCGAGCCGCCGCAGCAGGCCGGCCCATACGAGCGGCGTGTCAGGTGACGCGTTGGCGTCGCCGGTGTCGCGCGCGATCGCTTCCTGCACGTCCGGCACGACGCGGTTAAGCTCGGCGCCGCCGGCCTGCGCCAGGATCTGGATGCGGCACGCGCGCTCGAGGTCGTACATCAGCAGGTAGGCGTCGGCGGGCGTCGCGCCCACCGTCACCAGCCCGTGGTTGCGCAGGATCAGGTTGTTCCGCCGCCCCAGCTCGGCGACGAGTTGGCGCTGCTCGTCCTCCCCGATCACGAGCCCGCGGTAGTCGTGGTAGGCAAGCGACGCCAGCGGAAACAGCGAGTGCTGCGAGAGCGGCAGCAGACCCTGCTTCTGCGCCGCCACGGCGATGCCGTAGTCGGTGTGCGTGTGCATCACGCAGCCGGCGTTCTCCCGCGCGCGGTGGATCGCCGCGTGCAGCACGAAGCCGTTGCGGTTCACCTGGTACGGCGTCTCCTGCTGCGGCCGGCATTCGAGATCCACCTTCACCAGGCTGGAGGCCGTGATCTCGCTGAACATCACGCCCCACGGATTGATGAGGTAGCGGTGCTCCTCGCCGGGCACGCGCGCCGAGATGTGCGTGTAGATGAGATCGTCCCAGCCGTTCAGCGCCACCAGCCGGTAGACGGCGGCGAGATCGACGCGCGCGCGCCACTCCTCGCCACTGACGCGGGCGCGAATCGAGGGCAGCGTTTTCGGTTCGGGGGCGTTCATCGGAAATCCCGGCACGGCCATGGTCGAGCAGGAATTCTACCCGCCCCGCCGCCCGGGCGGCGCGATGGGCCGCCGCGGTGACTAACGCCGCGAATCTCACGCAGGCGGACTGCGGTCAGCTCCCGATCAGCAGCGTCACGCCGGCCCCGACGAGCACGAAGCCGGCCACCCGCGCGGTCCACGCGCCCGCGGGCAGCAGCTTCTCCGCCAGCACGAAGGCGGCGATCAGCGCGACCCAGAGCAGGTTCATGACCCCGGCGACGAACAGCAGCAGCATCAGCGCCCAGCAGCAGCCGAGGCAGTAGAGGCCGTGCTCGGCGCCCATGCGGAACGCCCCGCGCGCGCCATCGCGCCAGCGCGTGAGCAGGAACTGCAGCGGCTGGCGGCACTGGCGCAGGCAGGCGTGCTTGAGCGGCGTCCACTGGAACACGCCGGCCGTGACCAGCAGCGCGCCGCTGAGGGACGCGCTGGCCGAAGTCATCATCGGCGTCAGCAGCAGCGCGCGATCGAGCCCCGCCTGCAGCAGCGTCGCCGCCAGGCTGAACGCCGTCCACACGGCCAGATAGCCGCCCGCGAAGATCCACGCCGCCGGCAGGATGCGACCGCGCTCGGCGTTCCTGCGCACCATCGATGCGTAGAGCACGATGGTCGGCGCCGCGCTCGGCAGCATCATGCCCGCCATCATGATCGCCCACATCGCGAACACCATGGCGAGCGCGCCGGGTCCGGCTGCGGACGGCGTGCCGGGCATCGACAACGCGCCGCCCGCCGCCATGCGCTGCATGGCCGCCGCGTCGTACCAGAGGTAGGCCCACGCGAGCACGACGACCAGCACCAGGCTGCCCACCACCACGCGGCGATCCCGCCGCACCATCGCGGCGAGGCGGCCGTCGAGCGCGGCGGATGCGCCTAGGCCGCCCACGAGAAGGGCGCGAAGTGGCCGTTGCGCACGCCGCTGTCGTCGTCCCAGTCGACGCCGAAAGCGTGGATGTGGCTGCGCTTGGCGGTAGCGACGCCCAGCTTCGGGTTCACCGGGTGACAGGTGTTGTCGAGAAAAATCGGCTCACTCGGGCGCGACAGCCCGGCGATGCCCTCGCTCGCCTGATCCACGAGGTCACCGGCGGTCACGGTGTGCTTCATGCCGTCGATGTCGAAGCGGATGGGCCGTCGCTCCATGCCCGCCAAGCGACTGATCAGGGGCGTCAGCGCGGCCATCGGGCCGCCGGCCTCGCCGGTGGCGATCGCGTGAATCGCCTCGACCTGGGCGTCGGTCGCGCGCTCGTCGATGATGAGGCCCGCGGTCATGTCGCCGTCGCCCATGGCGCCCGGCGAGTGGAGCACGACGATGAAGGAGACGCCGTCGAGCTTGACGCCGTCCTTCTCGCCGTCGTCGATGCGCATCGCGATCGCCGCCTTGCAGTCGCCTTCGGTGGGACGCCCCGCCAGATTCGTCACGATGCAGGGGCAGACGAAGTTGCAGTTGCACGTTTCCATGTATTGCCCGTTGATGTGCCAGCTCATTTCGATCCTCCTCGATGCGTTGGCGGGCGCAAGCGCGGCGCTCCGGCGCCGCTTGCAAACTCAGATCCCGTCTCGAATGCGACAGCCCGACAGCGCTGCGTGTTCGGCGGCGCCGCGGGCGGGACATCAAGCGCGCGCCTCGCGTCACGTTTGCGTGACAGAACCACGGTCGAGGCGGCGACGACCCGCCCGTCAGCCGGTCAGCTGGCGGTAGATCGCCGGCAGCGCGGCCGGCAGCCGCGCGATGCGGCCGACCATCGCGTAGCCGCCGGGGCCGAACAGGTGCGGAAAGTAGTCCCGCGCACGGCTGTCCACCGTGATCCCGAACACGGCGAGCCC
>DATIUV010000114.1:0-8009 GCA_035466595.1 Pelomicrobium sp. | reverse complement strand
GCCGGCACCGCCGCGCATCGGACCGAGGTCGAACCCGACGTCGCCGCCCGCTCCCGCCGCGCCGCCAGCGCCGCGGTCCACGGCCGCCGCGTGCGGGATCATGTCCTCGCGCTCGCCGATGGCGACGATGCGCCCGCCGGCGTCGAAGTCGACGATGCGCGCGGCCGCCGGCCCGAACTGCCCCTGCGCAGGGCCGGCGGGACGCCCGCCGAGGGCGCGCCGGCTGGACATCCACTCGTGCACGTCGAGCGCCCGCCCGATCGGCCAGGTTTGGCGATCGGGCAGATCGTGGAACAGTCGCTCGATCTCGGCGCTGCGGAAGACGTAGTAATACACGTCTTCGCCTCCCGCCACCGCGCGCACCACCACCACCCACGCCGCCTGCTCGAGCTGCATCCGGCGCACCACGCTCGCCAGGCTGCGGCCGGCCGCCACTTCGAGCACGGCGGCGTCCCGCTCCCAGCGGACCGGCCCGCCGAAGAGCTCCGCCGGCGGCTGGCCGTCCGCGGCCTGCGTGCGTCGCCTGGCCATCGCCTCAGCGCCCGACGTCCGTCACCACCAGCGAATCCTCCGCGGTCTCGACCTCCTCGCCGCTGATCGTCACCCGGTAGGCCCCGGGGGCCGGCGGCGCGAACTCGGCGCTGCGCCAGTCGCCGGCCGCGCTCGGCATCTCCGCCGTCGCCAGCGGCCGGTCCTCGCCGCTGCGCCACAACGTCGCGCTCAATGCGACGGCGTCCTTCGCCGGCCGCGCGCGCACTGCCACCGGTTCGCCCGCGAAGACCACGTCCTCCACTTCCAGCGCCACCTGCACCTTCGGTTTCCGGAACGCGCCGAGGTCGAGATCGAAGCCCGAGAGCAGCCCGGTGAGGTGCATGATCACCGCGTCGGCGTTCTGCAGCGAGCCGTGCTGGGTGCCGGCGTAGGTCGCGCTGAATGGATTGGCGCTCAGCTCGATCGGAATCGCGGACACCCGCGGCACCGTGCCGTCGCCGCCCAGTGCCTCGCCCTTGTAGGTTTGCAGCATCGCCACGCTGGCCCCCGCCAGCCGCGCCGAGAGGTTGGTCTGCTGGGCGACGCCGACCACCGGGTAGATGCGGTAGCCGGCGGTCTGGTACTCCGGCAGCTGCTGGTTGGCGGCGACCGCCGCCTCGATCTCGCGGTGGAAGGCGAGCGCGGCGGCGGCCTTCGCGGCGTCGAGGTTGGGGATGCCGGTCGTCTCGCCGACGCGCACCAGCGTGCCGTTGCCAGCGTCGTAGCACTCGTAGACCGGCAGCAGCTGGTAGAGCGCGGTGAGCTGGCGCGCCACCGTCGAGAGGTCGAGCGGTCCCTTCTTGAGCCCGTTCGCCAGGCCGTCGAGCGCGTTGAGCGAGCCGCGGTACGGCGTACCGAAGGTCACCAGCGCCCGCGTGAGCTTCCAGCCCTCGAGGCATTCGAGGAAGTAGCGGCTCACCAAGCCGCCCATCGAGTGGCCCACCAGGATCAGCCGCGCACCGGCGTTGCCGCTCGATTGGCGCCAGGCCGCCAGCCAGCCGTGGGCGGCCTGCGCCAGCCGGCGCGCCGCGACGCGGTTGTCGCGCCGCCAGTCGTACGGGAACGGGAAGAAGTTCCGGCCCTCGGTCACCTCGAAGTTGGCCTTGATCGCGTCGGCGACCTTGCCGTAACCGTCGATCTTCCAGACGCCGGGCAGCAGGTGCAAATCGGGCATCAGCGCGTCGGCGACGATGCCGTCGCCGAGGTCGTCCACCGCCGGGTCGTCGTGCGGCAGCGCCAGGTCGCGTTCCATGCCGCCGCCGAGCGTGAACAGCGCCTTGGCGATGGTGGCGGCCGAGAAGCCCCACACCACCTTGCCGTTCTTTTTGAGCACGCTGCCGGTGATACCCGGCAGCAGGACGACGACATCGGGCATCTTGTAGCGAGGCATGCTGTGTTCCTGATCACTCGATTAAGGAATGCGCCGACGGCGGAGCCAAACGGACCGGGATCCAGGAAACCGGAGCGACGCGGTTGATCTGCTGCTGGGCCGCTGCGCCGATGATCGCGCGCAACGGCGCGACACGCAGCGCCCCTAATCCTGGATAGCACAGGCCGCCAGCCGGCGCTGGGTCACATTGACCCCATGGCTGGCACCGTGGACGCGGCGGGCCTCATGAACTTCGGCGCCGGCGAAGAACACGTCAATTCGTGCGCTCGCCGACCGCGCGGGCGCGCTAACGCGCGCGGCGCCGACCGTCGCGCGGATCGAGCCGGTTCAGCCCGAGCCGCGCCGCCGTCAGCCGCGCCCGGTGGAACTCCTGCGGCGAGAGCCGGCGGTCCAGTTCCGGGTAGTCGTGCGCACGGTAGCACGGGCGGTACTGGTCCATGAGGTTAAGGTAGGTCACGCGCGAGAGCTCGTTGGCGAGGAAGGCCAGCACGTGCTCGGTGCCGGCGATGGCGTGCGGCAGCACCAGGTGGCGCATCAGCAGACCGCGCCGGGCGATGCCTTCCTCGTCCAGCACCAGATCGCCGACCTGGCGGTGCATCTCGCGCACGGCGGCTTCGTTCACTGCCACGTAGTCGCGGACTTTCGAATAGCGCCGCGCAACATCCGGATCGCCGTATTTCACGTCCGGCATGTAGATGTCGACGATGCCCTCCAGCAGCGCCAGCGCCTCCAGGCTGTCGTAGCCGCCGGTGTTGTACACCAGCGGCAGCCGCAGGCCGCGGCGTGCCGCGATATGCACGGCGTCGATGACCTGCGCGACGACATGGCTTGGCGTGACGAAGTTGATGTTGTGGCAGCCTGCGGCCTGCAGCTCCAGCATCATGCCGGCGAGCTCGTCCGCCCCCACCTCGCGGCCGATGCCTTTCTGCGAGATGTCCCAGTTCTGGCAGAAGACGCAGCGCAGGTTGCACCAGGAGAAGAAGATCGTGCCGGAGCCGTTGCGGCCGCGCAGCGGGTCCTCCTCGCCCTGGTGGGGGCCGTAGCTCGCCACCACCGCGCGCGCTCCGGTGCGGCACACGGCGCCCTCGATGCCGCGCCGGCGGTCGACGTGGCAGTAGCGCGCGCACAGATCGCAGTCGGCCAGCCGCGCGCGCGCCCGCTCGGCGCGTCGCGCCAGCTCGCCGCTTTCGAGCAGCGCCCGATAGGCGGGAGCGAAGGCCCTGGTCTGCGAATCCGCGATCATTCATCCATCCATCGCGCGGCGGCGGACCGGCCGCCGGTCCCCCGTCTCAGAGGATCGGTGCGCTGGCGTGCTCGCCGCGCTCGTACACCACGTGGGCGCGGCCCACCAGCAGCGGGTCCAGCGGCCCGATCGCGTCCAGATCCTTGCCCTTGTACGGCAGCTTGTGCAGCACGTAGCGCAGGGCGTTCAACCGCGCGCGCTTCTTGCAGTCCGACTTGATCACCGTCCACGGCGCATCGGCCGTGTCGGTGTAGAAGAACATCGCCTCCTTGGCCTTGGTGTAGTCGTCCCATTTGTCGAGGGAGGCCTTGTCGATCGGCGAGAGCTTCCACTGCTTGAGCGGATGGCGCTCGCGCTCCTTGAACCGGCGCCGCTGCTCCTCGCGGCTGACCGAGAACCAGAACTTGATCAGGTGGATGCCGCTGTTCACGAGGTTGCGCTCGAACTCCGGCGCCTGGCGCATGAACTCGAGGTACTCGTCCGGCGTGCAGAAGCCCATCACCCGCTCGACGCCGGCGCGGTTGTACCAGGACCGGTCGAACAGCGCGATCTCGCCGGCGGTGGGCAGGTGCTGCACGTAGCGCTGGAAGTACCACTGGCCGCGCTCCGACTCGCTCGGCTTCTCCAGCGCCACCACGCGCGCGCCGCGGGGATTGAGATGCTCCATGAACCGCTTGATGGTGCCGCCCTTGCCGGCCGCGTCGCGGCCCTCGAACAGGATCACCACCTTCTGCCTCGTGTCCTTGACCCACGCCTGCAGCTTGAGCAGCTCCACCTGAAGGCGGTACTTCTGCTTCTCGTAGGTCTTGCGCAGCATGAGGTTCTTGTACGGGTAGCCGCCCTCGCGCCAGTCCTTGGCCAGCTCGTCGTCGGGATTGTCGGGCAGCTTCGACGGAACCCGCTGGCGCAGGAGCGCGGCGCGCAGCACGGCGGCGTCGTCGGGCGACGCGCCGGCCATGATCGCCTCCAGCGTGCTGTCGATCGCCGCCGGGTCGGCGGACGGCAGCTTGGACAAGATGTCCTGCACCGCAACGATCTTCGAGTCCTCGGCCGCCGCCACCCGCTCGCTGACGGCATAGGCCTCGACGCGGCCCGGGCTCGAAACGGGGCCGATGTCGCCCGCGCGCGCGCGCCGCGCGTGGTCGTTGTTGCGCTTCACCGCCTTCGGCTTCGCAGCGGCTGGGCTGCCCGCGCGCTTCGGCGTGCTGGCGGCGGAATGGCTGGTGCTGCGGCTGCGGCGATTCGTCGCCGTCGCGGTCTTGCTTGCCATGGGAATTCCTCGGTGAATGATACGAAGCTGTCGCGGCCAACCGGCGCCGCGGCGCGGACAGTCGTGCTGGCTGCCTGCGCGGACCCTGTCCCGCGCCGAGAACCGATCTCATTTCGCGACGCGAACCAATGGAAAAATTATCGCGCCGCATGCCGGTGCGCTGCAAACGAAAAAACGCCGAGCGGGCCGCTGCGGCCGCGATGTTAGACTGCCCGTGTCCGAGGTGATCCACCGTGTCCGATCCGCAATCGTCGCCCAACCACGCCGTCGCCGAGCGCCTGCGCGAGATGGCCGACCTGCTCGCGGCGCAGGGCGCCAATCCGTTTCGCGTCAGCGCCTACCGCAAGGCCGCCGACGAGATCGCGCAGCTGCCGCGCGACCTGCGCGAGCTGTTCGAGCAGGAGAGCACCGACGGGCTTGAAGCCATCCCCGGCGTCGGCAAGGGCATCGCGGCCGCCATCGCCGAGCTGCTCGTCACGGGGCGCTGGAGCCAGCTCGAGCGTCTGCGCGGCGCGGTCGACCCCGTGCAGCTGTTCCAGACCATCCCCGGCATCGGCGAGGATCTCGCCCGCCGCATCCACGACACCCTCGACGTCGACACGCTGGAAGCGTTGGAGATCGCCGCCCACGACGGCCGGCTCGAAACCGTGCCCGGCATCGGCCCGCGCCGCGCGGCGATGCTGCGCGCCTCGCTCTCGGCCATGCTCGATCGCGTCCGGCGCCGGCCACTGGCGCCACGCGAGCGGCTCGGCGAGCCGCCGGTCGGGCTGCTGCTCGCCGTCGACCGCGAGTATCGCGTCGGAGCGGAGGCCGGTGCGCTGCCGACCATCGCGCCCAAGCGCTTCAACCCGGGGGGCGAGGCGTGGCTGCCGATCCTGCACGCGGAGCGCGAGGGCTGGCACTTCACCGCGCTCTACTCCAACACCGCCCGCGCCCACGAGCTCGACAGAGTGCGCGACTGGGTGGTGATCTACTTCTACGACGGCGGCGAGCACGTCGAGGGCCAGCGCACGGTGGTCACCGAGACGCACGGCGCGCTGACCGGGCAACGGGTCGTGCGCGGGCGCGAGCGCGAGTGCCGGGAACTGGCGGCCGAGCGACCTGACAAAGCCGACGTGGCCGTCACGCCCGGCCGCTCCGGTTAAGATTTGCCGCACGCAACCATTTCACCGGCCCGACAAGCATGCGATCGATTCGCTTTCTCCTCGCCCTCCTCACCCTGGCGCTCGCCGCCTCGGCCGGCGCGCAGACCGCGCCCGGCAAGATGACCGGCGGGGTGAAGTACTCCCTGCCGCCCTGGTTCAAGGTCGGCTTCCTCGATTTCAAGCACGACGTCGAGGAAGCGCGCGCCAAGGGCAAGCACGTCATGGCGTTCATGCACCTCGACGAGTGCCCGTACTGCGAGCGCATGCTGGCCGAGAACTTCGTCAAGGGCGAGAACCAGGCATTCATGCAGAAGCACTTCGACGTCATCGGCATCAACATCCGCGGCGACCTCGACGTGGCGTGGATCGACGGCAAGAACTACAGCGAGCGGGCTCTCTCGCAGCAGCTCAAGGTGATCGCGACGCCGACCGTCGTCTTCCTTGACCTCGACGGCAACAAGGTGCTGCAGCTGAACGGCTACCGCGAGCCGCAGGCGTTCCGCTACGCGCTTGAGTACGTTCAGGGCAGGCACTACGCGAAGCAGCCGTTCGCGGAGTACGTCGCCGCGCGCGCCAAGCCGGCCGTCTACACGCTGCGCGACCACCCGCAGTTCACCAAGGCCACCAACTTCAAGGGTTACCGGAAGCCGCTGGCGATCCTGTTCGAGGACCCGTCCTGCGCCGACTGCGCGCGCTTCCACGACAAGACGCTGAACCATCCCGACGTGGTCGCGGAGATGAAGAAGTTCCTGTTCGTGCGGCTCGACACCAGCTCCAGCCAGCCCGTCGTCGACGTCGACGGCAGGGTCACCACCGCCGGCGAATGGGCAAAAGCGCTGGGTCTCAGCTACCGGCCGTCGATGGTGCTCTACAACGAAGGCCGCGAGATCTTCCGCATGGACACGCGCCTGTACCACTTCCACTTCAAGGAGGCGCTGCGCTACGTGAGCGGCGGCTGGTACAAGCAGTACCCGGTCAAGTCGCAGTACAGCGCCGCGCGCCGCGAGGAACTGCTCAAGCAGGGCGTGACGATCGACTACTCGGAGTAGCGGCGGCCTCCTTGCACTGATCGCGCGGCGCGGGCCGTGCCAGCCGGCCGACCCCGCAGGCCATCGAATTCCGGCGTGACCCGATGCTCCGTCCGCGACCGGGCGGCCCCCCGATGATCCGCCGGGCGCAGTGAAGATTCTTCGTCGTGCCTTGAAAAACCCTCGCCGCGAGCGGCGCCGCGACCTTCTAGGATTGCAGCCATGCAAACCACGAAGGAAAGGCGGCGCAGCGTGCAGCGGTCCTCCATCCCCCTCGCCATCTTCGCCGGTGCGGTCGTTCTTGCGCTGGCCCTCGGCGAGCGCCACGGCTTCGGCCTCTTTCTCCACCCGATCGTCGCCGACCGGGACTGGAGCCGCACCAGCTTCGCGTTCGCCATCGCCCTGCAGAACCTGGTGTGGGGCATCGCCCAGCCTTTCACCGGCATCCTCGCCGACAAGTTCGGTTCGCCGCGCGTGCTCGTCGCCGGATTGATCGCCTACGCCCTAGGGCTGGCGCTGATGCCCCTGTCGGCCTCGCCCGCCGCGTTCGCCGTCAGCGCCGGCGTGCTGATCGGCCTCGGCCTCAGCGGCACGGGCTTCGCGATCGTCTACGGCGCGATCAGCCGGATTGTCCCGGTGCACTCACGTGGCACCGCGCTGGGTCTTGCTGGCGCCGCCGGCTCGTTCGGCCAGTTCCTCATGATGCCGGCGAACCAGGGTCTCATCTCGTCGCTGGGGTGGCCGCACGCGCTGTTCGCCGGCGCCGTCGCCATGATCGCCGCGCTGCC
This sequence comes from Pelomicrobium sp., assembly GCA_035466595.1. Lineage (GTDB taxonomy): Bacteria > Pseudomonadota > Gammaproteobacteria > Burkholderiales > UBA6910 > DATIUV01. Next base: position 614 of record DATIUV010000114.1, on the reverse strand, counting down.
GCTGGCAAAGCTGCTCGCCGACCGCGGCGCCGTCCACACCGACGCGGGGCCCGCGCTGCCGCTTCGCGCGGCGCTCGCCGAAGCGTTCGCGCACCGCGGCTTCGTGCTGCTTGGCGCGGGCTTCCTGGTTTGCGGCTTCCAGCTGGCGTTCATCGCCACCCATCTGCCCGCCTACCTGGCGGATCACAACCTGCCGGCGCATGTCGGCGCGGCCTCGCTCGCGATCATCGCGCTGGCGAACGTGGCCGGCACCTATTTCTGGGGCGCGCTCGGCGACCGCCGGCGCAAGAAGAACTCGCTGGCCGTGCTCTACACCGCCCGCAGCGCGGCTATCGCCCTCTTCGTGCTGCTGCCGCTCACACCCGTCTCGACGTACGCATTCTCTGCCGTCATGGGCTTCCTCTGGCTCGGGACCGCGCCGCTCACCAACGGCCTCGTCTCGCAGATTTTCGGCGTGCGCTACATCGCGACGCTGTTCGGGGTGGTGTTCTTCGCCCACCAGGTCGGCAGCTTTCTCGGCGTGTGGCTGGGCGGGCTGCTGTTCGATGCGACCGGCAGCTACGACGCGGTCTGGCTCATGACGCTGGCGACGGGGCTGCTTGCCGCGCTCATCC
>DATIUV010000113.1:0-2457 GCA_035466595.1 Pelomicrobium sp. | reverse complement strand
AGGGCCGCGGCGACAGCCGGGTGCCCTTGGAGGAGCAGCGCATGGCGGCAGCGCGCGATGCGGCGCACTCCAAGCCGCGGGCGGCCGCGGGCGACGAAGCCGGCGCCGAACGGCGGCCGAAGCCCGAGCCCAAGGCGGCCGTCGAATCCGGCGGCCCCGAGGAGCAAGCCCGTGAAGGTGCCGAGGGCGCCGGACGCCGCCGCGGCCGTCGCCGCCGTGGACGCGGGGAGCGCAAGCCCGAGCAGGCTGCAGCGGCGGCAGGAGTCGGCGAGACCGCACTCGAACAGGAAGCGGGCGATGCAGCGGAAGCTCCTGTCGCTGCGGCAGTGACGCCAAGCGAGCCGGAGAGCGCGGCTGCAGAATCGGCACCCGCGCCCTCCTCAGCGGAGCGGGCGCCGCAGCCGATCGAGGACCGCTTGCCCTTCGAGCGCCGCGCCGACGAAGCCGTCGAACGCGCCGCGGCCGAGGAAGAAATCGGCACCCTGGCAGAAGCCGAGGTCGAGGCGGAAACGGCCCCCGTGGAGGTCGAGGTCGTCGCCGAAACCCCGGAGGAGGAAGCCCCTTCCCGGTCTGCGGCCGAATCGCCGGATGAACGGCCGGCCGAAGGGCTCGTTGAGGCACGCCTCGCGGAACCGGGACGCGCCCCGGCCGCGGCAGTCAGGCTGGCCGCTGAGCCGCTCAGAGGCAGCGATCTGATTCAGATCGAGACCGACCCGGCCAAGACGCGGACGATGGCGGAGGTGGCGGAAGAGCCGGCTCCCCCGCGCCCGCGGCGGGCGCGAATGCAGGCGCCACCGCGCGAGGAAGGTCCCCTGGTCCAGATCGAGACCCGCAAGTAAGACGGCTCGCCGATCAGCGCGGCAGCTGCTGGTGGATGTACGCCACCAGCCCTGCCGCGGCGTCCTCGAGCATGTCGAGGACCTGCTCGAAGCCGGCGGGTCCGCCGTAATAGGGGTCGGGCACCGGCTCGCCGCGCCACCGCTCGCTGAATTCGCTGAACAGCCGCACTTTGAACGCCGACGGCGGCGGGCAGCGTCGCCGCAGCGCGTCGAGATTGTCAGCATCCATAGCCAGGATCAGGTCGAAGCGCGCGAAATCCTCGTCCGCCACGCGCCGCCCGCGCAGCGACGAAATGTCGTAGCCCCGTCGGGCCGCCGCCTTCTGCGCGCGCGGATCGGGCGGCTCGCCCACGTGGTAGCCATGCGTTCCGGCCGATTCCAGCTCGACGCGCTCGTGCAGGCTCGCGGCAACCAGGTGACGGCGCACGACGCCCTCGCCCATCGGCGAGCGACAAATGTTGCCCATGCACACCAGCAGGACGCGCATCAGCCCTCGAAGCCCACGAACAGGCGCTGCTTGAGGCTCGCCAGCAGGTCGCGCAGCTCGGCGGCGCGCTCGAACTCGAGGTTCCTGGCCGCCTCCAGCATCTCCTTCTCGACACGCTTGATCTCGCGCGCGTACTGCGTTTCGGAGAGCGCGGCGTAGCCTGCCTGCTCCTCCGCGGCGCGCCCTTCTGCGCCCGCCACGGCATAGATGCCGTCGATCAGGTCCTTGATGCGCTTGTGCACGCTGCGCGGCGTCACCTGATGATCGCGGTTGAACTCGAGCTGCTTGCGCCGCCGGCGCTCCGTCTCGTCGATCGCCCGCCGCATCGAGTCGGTCATGGCGTCGGCGTACATGATCGCGGTGCCGTTGATGTGCCGTGCGGCGCGACCGATGGTCTGGATCAGCGAGCGCTCTGAGCGCAGGAATCCCTCCTTGTCGGCGTCGAGGATCGCCACCAGCGACACTTCGGGCAGATCGAGCCCCTCCCGCAGCAGGTTGATTCCCACCAGCACGTCGAACTTGCCAAGCCGCAGGTCGCGGATGATCTCCACGCGTTCCACGGTGTCGATATCGGAGTGCAGATAGCGCACCTTGACGCCGTGCTCGCCGAGGTACTCGGTCAGGTCCTCCGCCATGCGCTTGGTCAACGTCGTCACCAGGACGCGCTCGCCGCGGCCGACCCTGACGTTGATCTCGGACATCAGATCGTCGACCTGCGTCGACGCCGGCCGTACCTCAACCGCGGGATCCACCAGCCCCGTGGGCCGCACCACCTGCTCCACCACCTGCGCCGAGCGCTGCAGCTCGTAGGCGCCCGGCGTGGCCGAGACGAAGATGGTCTGGCGCATCATCTGCTCGAACTCGTCGAAGCGCAGCGGCCGGTTGTCGAGCGCGCTCGGCAGCCGGAAGCCGTACTCCACGAGGTTCTCCTTGCGCGAGCGGTCGCCGCGGTACATGCCGCCCAGCTGCGGCACCGTCACGTGGCTCTCGTCGATGATCATGAGGGCATCGCTGGGCAGGTAGTCGATCAGCGTCGGCGGCGGCTGCCCCGGCGAGCGCCCCGACAGGTGGCGGGAGTAGTTCTCGATGCCCTTGCAGAAGCCCAGCTCGTGCAGCATCTCGAGATCGAAG
>DATIUV010000112.1:0-10894 GCA_035466595.1 Pelomicrobium sp. | reverse complement strand
TGCCGATCGAATCCATCAGCGCCGTCACCCTCGCCACCCACGACATGGGACGCGCGGTGGCGTTCTACCGCGCGCTCGGCTTCGAGCTGCGCTATGGCGGCGAAACCGCGGATTTCACGAGCTTCCACGCCGGGCCCGGGTACCTCAACCTGATCGCCACGGGGCCGGAGAAGCGCTGGTCGTGGTGGGGCCGCGCGATCTTCTACGTCGACGATGTCGACGCGCTCTATCGCCGGGCGCTCGCGGCCCGCCTGCACCCGGAGTTCCCGCCGCGCGACGCGGCGTGGGGCGAGCGCTATTTCCACATCACCGACCCCGACGGCCACGAGTTGAGCTTCGCGCGGCCGCTGGCGCCGCGTGACGTTAATACAGATTCGCCCGGAGCGTCGCGGCCATGACGTCACCCGAGCCGCCGCCGCAGGCGGCAGAACTCGACTCCGAGCGCGTCGTCGCCGCCACCCGGCGCTGGATCGAGCGCGCGGTGGTGGGCCTCAACCTGTGCCCGTTCGCGCGGCCCGTGTTCGCGGAAGATCGGATCCGCTTCGCAGTGAGCGCGGCAACGACCCCGAACGCCCTGGCCGAGGAGCTCGCGCGCGAGCTGCAAGCGCTGGCGGCAGCCGACCCGGCGGAGATCGAAACCACGCTGCTGATCCATCCACAGGCGCTACGGGACTTCCTCGACTTCAACGACTTTCTCGACGTCGCCGACGCCGTCGTCGCGGAGCTCGGCTTGAGCGGCGTGATCCAGGTCGCGAGCTTCCACCCCGATTACCGCTTCGAAGGCACGCAGCCCGACGACGTCGAGAACTGCACCAACCGCTCGCCCTATCCCACGCTGCACCTGCTGCGAGAGGAGACCATCGAGCGCGCGGCGGCCTCGCTCGCCGATCCCGCGCAGATCTACGAGCGCAACATCGACACGCTGCGGCGGCTCGGCCACGAGGGCTGGCGGCGGTTATGGACGGACGCGGTCACGCGCAGCGGCGACGGGGACTGACCCGCCCTGCCGCCCCGCAGTTGCGCGGGCTGGACAGGCGGGGCCGCGATAGTCAAAGATCGGGCTTTCGCCAAAACGCCTTGGCACGCGCCGTACCGGGAGGTCCGCCATGCTGATGTCCGCCGCCGATTATCGCGAGTCGCTCCGCCGCCACCGCCCGCGCGTGTTCGTCGACGGCCGCGAGGTTGAGTCCGTCGCCGACGAGCCGCTGCTCGCGCCCGCCATCAACGCCATCGGCGTCACCTACGATTTCGCGCTGAAGCCCGAGCTCAAGCCCGTGATGACCGCGCAGCAGGCGGGCAGCGGGCGCACGGTGAACCGCTTCCTGCATCTCAACCGATCGGGTGGCGACCTGCTGAACAAGCTGGAGGCGGTGCGACTGGTGTGCCAGGAGTCCGGCTGCGCGCTTCGCTATCTAACCCAGGACGCAACCAACGCGATCCACTCGGCGACTTACCGAATGGACGCCGACGGAGGCACCGAATACCACCCGCGGCTGCTCGAGTACCTGCGCTACCTCGAGGACAACGACCTCACCTGCGCCATCGCCATGACCGACGGCAAGGGCGACCGGAGTCTGCGCCCGCACCAGCAGACGGTCGCGGACAGCTACGTGCGCATCATCGAGCGGCGCGGCGACGGCATTGTCATCCGCGGCGTGAAGGCGATCGTCACCGGCGCGCCGCTTGCGCACGAGCTGCTGGTGATGCCGTGCCGCGCGATGACCGAGGCCGACGCCGACTTCGCGGTGTGCTGCGCGGTGCCGGTGGACGCCGCGGGCATCACGATGGTGGCGCGCCCCGCCGGCCGGCCCGGCGACGCGGCGGCCAAGTTCAGCGGCCGTTACGGCCAGACCACCGCGGTCGTGCATTTCGACGACGTGTTCGTGCCGTGGGAGCGCGTGTTCCTGGCGGGCGAATGGCGCCACTCCGAGCACGTCACCCGCAGCTACGCCACCCACCACCGCCACTCCTGCATCGGCGCGCGCGCGGGCTTCGGCGATCTGCTGATCGGCGCCGGCGCGCTGATGTGCGAGGCGAACGGGCTCGAGCTGGATTCGACCCGCCACCTGCGCGACGCGATGGTGGACCTGATCAAGATCGTCGAGGGCTTCTACGCCTGCGGCGTGGCGGCCTCCGTCTACGGTTCGCTCGACGAATCCGGCATCTTCGAGCCCGACGCCGTGTTCGCCAACATCGGCAAGCTGCTGATGGCGACCCAGATCTACGACATGCATCGGCTCGCGCACTACGTCTCCGGCGGGCTGGTGGTGGCGCTGCCGGGCCCCGACGAGGACCACAACCCGGAGACCGCCGGCACGCTGGCCGACGTGCTGCGCGGGCGTCCCGACATCCCCTACGACAAGCGCATCGAGACCGCGCGCATGCTGGAGGACCTCACCGCGTCCTACACCGGCGGCTGGTATTCGTTGATCTCGCTGCACGGCGGCGGCTCGCCCGAGGCGATGAAAATGGAGATCTGGCGGAACTACCCGCTCGGCAACAAGGTGGACCTCGTCGAGCGGCTGCTGGAGCGCGAGGCGCTCGCCTCGCCGGAGCGGGCCATCACGCGCAACCGCCAGCCGGGCCGCTGCTGCCTGACCGGCTGCGAGGTCCCGGAGGCGCCGGCTGTGGCCGCCCTGCTGGGCACGAAGTCCTGATCGCCTGAATCCGGGGGTCGCGCCATTTTCTGTCGGGTCGGGGGATATGCCCCAATCTGGGTGGGGCATATGCCCCAGCCCCCTTCAGGCGCTTGCCGCCCATGACAGGCAACTCGTTGTATAACATCCGCGTTTTTTTATCGTCGGGCGTGGCACGGGCTGTGCATTTACTCGGGCGAGTGGAAAAATTTCCCACGCTTCGACCGAGGAACCCAAATGATCGCCCAGAACTTCACTCTGCTTGACCACGCCCGGATCGCCCACCTGAAAACGCCCTACTCGGCGCGCCGAATCCCGGTGTCCAGCCTCGTGGCCCTTCGGCCGGTTGGAGTGCCGGAGCCGGGCGATCTGGTCCTCGCGCGGATCGACCGGCCCAGCCAGCACAAGCACCTGGAGCTCGCCTGCGGACGGCGCGCCCGACTGTTCCCGGGTGATGAAATCGTCCTCGTCTACGGCAACCGTTATGCACCGGACCAGTTCGAAGCGCTGGTGCCCGACGACCTGGGCCCCTGCCACATGGTCGCGGCTGGCGGCATCGCCGCACGCATGGTGAGCCGGCACAGCAAGATGCGCCCGGCCACGACGATTACGCCGCTCGGCCTGATCTGCGACCGCACGGGACGGACGGTCAACCTGCGCCAGTTCGCGCTCCCGGTCAGCGGCCTCGAGTTCAATCGTCCACCGGTCATCGCCGTCGTGGGCACGTCGATGAACGCCGGCAAGACGGAAACCGCCACGAACATCATCCGCGGCCTTTCCGAGGCGGGCATGCGCGTTGGTGCGGCGAAAGTCACGGGCACAGGCGCTGGCGGCGACGCCTGGTCCATGGCCGACGCCGGCGCGACGATGGTCCTGGATTTCGTCGACGCGGGACTGCCGAGTACCTACCGGGCTCCGGCCCAGCAGATCGAGCAGGTCCTCGCCACGCTCGTGAATCAACTCGCGAGGAGCGGCGCCGAGGCCATCGTGCTGGAAATCGCCGACGGCCTGTTCCAGGACGAGACCGCGGCCCTGGTGCGCTCGAGGACGTTCAAGGCTGCGGTGGACCGGGTGGTGTTCGCCGCGGGCGATGCGATGGGCGCGCTCGCCGGCGTGCAGTGGCTGCGCGAGAGCTCGCTGCCGGTCGCCGCAGTCGCCGGGGTCGTGACCTCCTCCCCGCTCGCCACGCGCGAGGCCGCCGCCGCTACGGGCCTTCGCGTCCTCGGGCTGGATGCGCTCAGCAGCCCCGAGATCGCGCGGCACCTGTCGGTCGCCGCTGCCGCTGCGCCGCTCGAGGCGGTCGCGCTGTGACGCTGCCCCCTCTCATCACCGGAATTCGCCGGCGCCTGTTCGGACAGCTGCTCGCCAACGGTGTCGCGCAGGCCGGCGTCGCGCTGGCCGGTGCGTCCCTCGTTCACTTCGCCTTCGATCACCTGGCCAGCGACGCTGGCGCCGCCGCGATGATCGAGATCGCCGTCATCGCCGCCGTGCTGCTCGCGCTCGCAGGCGCCGGCGCGTGGCTGCGCACGCGCGAGCGCACCGACGCCGAGCGGCTCGGGCAGGACTACGCCGGCGACGTTCGCATCGCGCTGTTCGACCGGCTGAGCTCCGCCCCGCCGCGGCAGCTGCAGGCGCGCAGCCGGGGCGCCACGATGCTGCGCTTCATCGGCGATCTGCAGGCGCTCCGGCAGTGGATCAGCCTAGGCGCCGCACGCATCACGGTGTCCTTGCTGGTGGCGACTGTCGTGCTGGCCGGACTCGCAGTGATCAACGCGGCTGTTGCGCTCGGCTGCGCCGCGGCGCTGGCGGCAGGGATATTCTGCGCCGTGCTGCTCGGCGAGCCGGCCCGCAGCGCGCTGCGCGAGGCCCGTCGCCGGCAGTCGCGCCTCGCGGCCAACATCAGCGATCGCATCGCCGGGATCGCCGTCGTCCAGGCGTTCGGCCAGGAGCGCCGCGAGCGCCGCCGCATCGCGCACCAAAGCCTGCGCCTGCAGGACGCCATGGTGCGCAAGGCCACGCAGCTCGCGCTGCTGCGAGCCATCGCCGACGCCACGGCATCCACGGCGACGGCGGCCGTGCTCCTCGTCGGCGCATACGAGATGGCGCGCGGACGAGCCGACGCGGCCACGGTCGCTGCCGCGGTCACGCTGGCCGGTCTCATGGCGCCTGCGATCCGCGACCTCGGCCTCGTCCATGGCTACTGGAACGCCTACCAGGTAGCCCGCGAGAAGCTGCTGGACTTCCTCGGCACGGCCCCGCCCCCGGTCTTGACGATAGGGACCCCCAAGCTGTCGGTCGCATCGGGAAAGGTCGTGTTCGAGGAAGTCTCGCTGTCGCCCGCGCTGGACGGCATCACGGGCACCATCCCGGGCGGCAGCCTGACCGCGATCACGGGGCCCAACGGCTCCGGAAAGTCGACGCTGCTGAGCCTCGTTGCGCGCCTCGCTTCGCCCGAGCACGGGCGCGTGCTGATCGACGGGCAGGACCTGGCGCGCTGCTCGCCCGAATCGGTGCGCCGAGCCGTGGCGATGGTGAGCCCGGACCTGCCGCTCCTGCGCGGCACCTTGGAGGACAACCTCAGCTACCGCTGGCCGGATGCGCCTTCCGCGGAGCTGGAGCGCGTCCGCCGCCTGTGCCGGATCGACGAGATCGCCGACGACCTGCCGCGCGGCCTGAAGACCCGCATTGTCGATGGCGGCGCCAACCTGTCGGTCGGCCAGCGCCACCGCATCACGTTCGCGCGCGCGCTGCTCGGCAACCCGTCGGTACTGCTGCTGGATGAGCTGGACGCGAATCTCGACGCGGCCACGCGCGAGCTGGTGGATCAGATCATCGAAGCGTACCCCGGCACCGTGCTGATGGCGACGCACAATCCGGCACGCGCGCTGGGCGCGGACCTCGTGTGGCTGCTGGCCGGCGGCCGCCTCCTGGAAAGCGGCGACCCCGGCCGTCTGCTGACCACTGATGGCCCTACCGCCCACTACTTCGGCCCGGTCCTTGCCGCCGCCTCGTAGTGCCCTGCAAGTCCACAGCATTGCGGGAGCCGTCGTCATGCTGACCGCCGCGATGTGGCTTCCCGCAGGCGCCGGCGCACAGCGCGTCTCGTCCGTCCCGGCCCCGGCCGGCAGCGTGCTCGAGCGCCACCTCATTGGCGAACCGCCCCTGCGCTACTTCCTTTACGTGCCGCGCTCCGCACCCGCACGCGGCGCGCCCTTGCTGGTGACCGTGCACGGCATCTCGCGCAACGCCCGGCAGCACGCGAGGATGTTTGCGCCTCTGGCGGAGCGCTATGGGGTCGTCCTGGTCGCGCCGTTGTTCGATGCCGACCGCTTTCCGGACTACCAGCGGCTCGGGCGGCGCGGCGGGCGGCCCGATCTCGTGCTTGCCGATGTCCTGCGCGACGTCCAGGCGGATACCGGTGCGGCGACCGACAAGATCTTTCTGTTCGGATATTCGGGCGGCGGGCAGTTCGTGCACCGCTTTGCGATGGCCTACCCGCAGCGGGTGCAGGGCTACGTCGTGGGCGCGTCAGGATGGTACACGCTGCCCGACCCCGGGCGGCGCTTTCCCTACGGCACGCTGCCCGCGCCGGAGCTGCCAGAGCTCGCTTTCGACCCGGCCCGCTTCACGGCGGTGCGAGGCAGCGTAGTGGTGGGCGAGCGCGACGTTCACCAGGGCACGGCGCTGCGCAAGTCGCGCCGCGTCGAGAAACATCAGGGCCGCTCGCGGGTGGACAGGGCGCGACGCTGGGTCAGCGCGATGAACGAATCAGCGATGCAGCATGGCAACGAGCCGGACTTCACGCTCACCGTGCTTCCGCGCTCCGGCCATTCCTTTTCGCGCAGCATGCGCCGCGGCGCGATGGGAGAGATCGTGTTCCGCCGGCTCTTCGGCGAGCCCCCGGAATACGACATCCTCATGCAGGCCTCTGCCCTCGACGCAGTGCGTACGCCCGTAACGGCCGCCGAGCAGCGGAAGGAGGGCGGCGACCCGTGACGCGAGGCGTCAGCCGCCGCGCTGCAGGCGGAACTTGTCCATGCGGTAGCGCAGTGTGTCGCGGGACACACCCAGCAGCCGCGCCGCCTTCGATACGTTCCAGCCGGTCTGCTGCAGCGCCTTGAGCAGCAGCTCGCGCTCGACCTCGTCCAGCTTCATGCCCTCGCACGGAGCCTCGGGACAAGACCGGCATTCGTCGGAATCCCGCCGCTCAGCCACCGGCATCGCCAGCGCCGAGCACAGCTGCAGGTGGTCCGGTCGGATTTCCCCGCCGGCGCAAAGCAGCACCGCCTGCTCGATCACGTTGCGCAACTCGCGCACGTTGCCGGGCCAGCGGTGGTTGCGAAGCATGGCGAGTGCATCGCTCGTGAACGCGAGACCCTGCTTGCCGTATCGCCGTGCATGCTCGTCGAGAAAGCGCTCGGCGAGCTGCAGGACATCGGCATCCCGCTCGCGCAAGGCCGGAAGCCGCAGGTGCACCACGCGCAGGCGGAAGAACAGGTCCGAGCGGAACGAGCCGTCGCCGATTTTCTTCTCGAGGTCGCGGTTGGTGGCGGCGATCACCCGGATATCGACCTTCTGATCGCGCACGCTGCCGACGCGGCGGATGGTCTTCTCCTCCAGAAGCCGCAGCAGCTTGGCCTGCAGGGGCAGGTCCATTTCGCCGACCTCGTCGAGGAACAGCGTGCCGCCGTCGGCCGCCTCCACCAGCCCCACCTTGCGTTCCCGCGCGCCGGTAAAGGCTCCGCGCTCGTGGCCGAAGAGCTCCGACTCGAGCAGCTGCTGCGGAATCGACGCGCAGTTGAGCTCGATGAACGGCTGCGCCCGACGCAGCCCGTCGAAATGCAGCGCGCGCGCCACAAGCTCCTTGCCGGTGCCCGTCTCGCCCGTGATCAGAACCGCCGGCGGAGCGTGGGCGCCGAGCGCTCGCTCGGCGTCGAGCGCCTGTGCGATGGTGGCGCGCAGGGCGCGCATCGCCTCGGAGTTGCCGAGCAGCTTCGCCAGCCCCCCCGCCTGCGACTCGCGCTGGTTGAAGTAGAACAGCTGCTGGGCGGCGCGCTCCTCGCCGATGGCCTTGTCGAGGAGCAGCTTGAGCTTCCCAAGGACGACGGGCTTGGTCAGGAAGTCGAACGCGCCGGACTTCATCGCGCGCACGGCGATGGAGACACTGCCGTGGCCGGTGAGCATGATGACCTTGGCATGGGCATCGCGGCGCCGCAGTTCCTTCAGCGCCGCGAGCCCGTCCATGCCCGGCAGCCGGTAGTCGAGCAGGACCGCGTCGGGCTTGAACTCGTCGAACGCTTCCAGCCCTTCCTCGGCGCTCGCGGCGACCTGAACGTCGTAGCCGTTGCGCTCGAGGTACGCGCGCATGTTCTTGGCGAGCGTCACCTCGTCCTCGATGATCAGCGCCGCACGTGGCATCGTCATCACTCCCCTCGCGGAAACTCTACCACTACCGTCGTGCCGCGGTCGACCGCGCTGGAGAGCGCTATGCGGCCGCCGAAGCGCTCGACGATGCGCCGGGCGAGCGGCAGGCCGACGCCGAGCCCCTTGGCCTTGGTCGTGTGGAAAGGGCGGAACGCCCGCGCCGCGTCCTCCGCAAGCATGCCGGGTCCGGTGTCGCGGATGCTGAGCTCGACCTGGCGGCCGTCTTCGCTTGCGCGACCGACGACTTCGATCTCGCCCGCCCCGCGCATCGCTTCCAGCGAGTTCGCGATGAGGCTGTTGATCACCTGCCCGATCAGCATGCGGTTCGCCCGCACGCGCGGCAGGTCATCCGGCACGCGGGCGGTGACCCGCACGCCGCGGCGCGTCATCTCGCGGGCGAAGGTGTCCAGGCTCTCGCTCACGACCGAGGCGAGGTCCAGTGATTCCGGCTTGCCGTCCTCCGGCTGCGAAAAGCTCAGCAACCGGCGGATCCAGCCTTCCAGCCGGTCCACCTCCCGCATGATGTCGGTCGCGGTCTCACGGACGGTCTCGCCCTCGGTAGCCAGCGCGAGTTCGGCCGACGAGCGGATCGCCGCGAGCGGGTTGCGCAGGCCGTGCGCCACCGCGGTGCCCATTTCGCCGACCATCGCGAGCATCTGCGTTTCGGCCAGCTGCTCGTGCTGTCGCCGGATCAGGTTGTCGCCGCGCCGCACCAGCCAGAACAGCGCACCGTAAAGCAACAGGCCGCCCGTCACTGCGCCCGTCCAGATCCACAAGCGCGCCTCGCGCGCGCCCTCGAGCACGGCAACCGGCTCCTCGTAGAGTTCCACCACGCCGACGACGCGGTTGCGGGCCTCGTTGAAAATCGGCACGTAGGACTCCACGTAGGTGGCGTCCGCCCGCAGTGCTTGGTGCTCGGCCTTGTGCTCATGCCCGCTGCCGTCGCGGACGGCGAACACGAGCCTGCCCCTCAGGGCTTCCGCCAGCTCGGCGTTGTGGGAAAAGACGCGGCCCGAGATCTGCGGACTGCTCGACCAGATCACGCGCCGGTCCGCGCCGTAGACGTTGGCGCGGCGGACATCGGGCATCTCTGCCAGGTGGTAGAAGACCTCTTCGAGGTCCTCGCGTGGCGTGCCCGCCGGGTCTTCGAAATAGTGCGGGGCGTTTTCGGCCGCCATCACGCTTTGCACGAACTGCATGGTCGCGAGTGCATCGTTGGCAATCATGCGATCGCGGACCAGCTGCGACAGCAATATCGCGCCGATGGAACTCAGCGCGGCAATGCAGATGAAGCTGATTACGGCGAACCAGCGCAGCAGATTGAATTGCGTTCGGCCCATGACATGCGCAGCGGACGGCTTACGCCCCGACGACGCGTCGCTGCGAGTTCTTCGGCGGCGGCCGGACGGCGAAGGTGGCGCAGGCGGCCCTTGGGGGTCGGCCGTCTGCGCATCTCCGGCGGAAGCGCCGGCCGGACCAAACCTGTCGGCCGCGTCGTCCGCCTGGTTTTTATCGATCGGCGCCGTGAGCATTGCGCTCTTCGCCCCTCTGCCGCGTCCTGCGCGGGGCCCGCGCCCGGGACGACTGGTTATCCGTTATCGACTCGCCCGCCTTCCCCCAACAAGCCGCGGGACACAAACCCGATTTACCGTCAGGGTCATGGGCGACAATATGCGGGAATATTTCCCACGTCAACACTTTTTTGCCAAGTCCTTTCGACCCTCCTGCAATAATGCCGAAAAACGTCTCCAACCGCCCGATGCATTCCCGCCGAACCTCTGCCATCGCTCCTCCGCCTGCCGTCGTCGAGGCGATCCGCCGCGTGCTCGAGCCTCTGGGACGCCTGTGCATGGCGCACGGCATCACCTATCCGTTCCTGGCGGAGATGATGAAAGAAGTTCTGGTGGAGGTCGCCGACCGGGACTTCCGCGTTGGTGGCGAGCGCCCTACGGACAGCCGCGTGAGTCTTGCCACCGGCGTCCACCGCAAGGACGTGCGGCGGCTCCGCAGCGAAGCGCCCCATGCGACCACACCGGCGCCCGCGGCCGTCACACTCGGATCGCAGCTCGTCGCGCTGTGGACGACCACACCGGAGTTCCTTGATTCCGACGGCCGCCCCCAGCCGCTCGCGCGACTCGCCAGCGCGGGCGGAAGCAAATCGTTCGAGCGCCTCGTCGAACGAGTCTCCAAGGACATCCGCCCGCGCTCGGTGCTCGACGAGTGGGTTCGGCTGGGAGTCGCCCACCTCGATGACGCGGATCGGGTCTGCCTCAACGTCGACGCGTTCGTGCCGGCCCATGGGCTCGCCGAGAAGGCGTACTACCTCGGCCTCAACGTAGGCGATCATATGGCGGCCGCCGGCCATAACATGGGAACCGACGGTGCCTTCTTGGAGCGCAGTGTCGCCTACGACGCGCTGAGCCCCGAGTCGGTCAACGAGCTGGCAAAGCTGGCCGAGGGCACGGCCATGGCGGCCCTGCGCGCAGTCAACGCCCGCGCCATGGAGCTCGAGGAACTGGACCCGCCATCGCCCGAGACGCGCTGCCGCATCAACTTCGGCGTGTATTTTTACCGCGAGCCGATGCCGCCGGCCGAACCTGGGGACGAGCGGTGACGCCGCAGCCTTCTCGCAGGAGGGACCGGCGAATCCACGGCATCGCATGGGGGATTGCGCTCGCCCTCGTTCTTGCCAACCCTTCCCTGGCCGCCAACCCGTGCCTGGTGCAGCCGCTGCCCGGCGGGAGCGGAGGCACTGGCGCAATCGCCCAGCCCGGAGGCCGCGGGGGCACCGGCGCAATCGCCCAACCCGGAGGCAGCGGGGGCACCGGCGCAAT
>DATIUV010000111.1:0-3055 GCA_035466595.1 Pelomicrobium sp. | reverse complement strand
GGATGTGGGCGGCGTTGACGGCCATGGCGACGTTGGCCTGGTGCTGGGCGGCGAATTGTTCGGCGGTAGCGTACATGGGTGAGTCTCCTGGCGTGGTATGCTGCGGAGCAGCATTGCAATTTTATTTTAAATTGTCGATTTGTCAAATGCGTTACGACACGAATAGACATTTCTCTGCCGTTCTGCACAACGGCTTTCTCGGCTGGCCGCCGCCCCGAGGCGACCGGTGAGCGGGGTTCCCGGTGCCCTGGCGGCGGGCTTCCGCAGCCTGCTCTCGCCGCGCATGCTGACCCTGGCCATGTGGCCGATCCTGACAGCGGTCGGCGGGTGGCTGGTGTTGTCCTGGCTGCTGTGGGACGTCTGGCTGGGGCTGTTCGAGGGCCTGATCGCGGCCTCGCCCATGCGCGGCGTGCTCACCGATCCGGCCTGGGGCTGGGTGCCGGAATCCCTCGGCTTCGTCTTCATGGTGGTGTTCCTGATCCCGGCGATCTGGCTCACGGCGCTCGCGATCGCGGCGGTATTCCAGATGCCGGCGATGCTGAATCACGTCGCGCAGCGGCATTACCCGGCGCTCGAGCGCAAGCACGGCGGCACGTTCGCCGGCAGCGTGTGGAACGCGCTGGCCGCGATCGGCGTCGTCGCGGTGCTGTGGCTCGTGACACTGCCGCTTTGGCTGTTCGGTCCGCTCGGTCTCGTTGTGCCGATCCTGATCGCCGCCTACGTCAACCAGCGGCTGTTCCGCTACGACGCGCTGGCCGAACATGCCAGCGCGGAGGAATTCAAGGCGGTGCTGGCGCGCGCCAAGCCGCGCGTGTACGTGCTGAGCGCGCTGGCGGGCCTGGTGCAGTTCGTGCCGATCGTAAACCTGCTGGGGCCGATCTTCATCGGCCTCGTCTTCATCCACTTCTTCCTGCGCGAGCTGGCGGCGTTGCGGGCGCAGCCCGGCGCGCCGCGCTGACGCGCACAAAGAAAAACGGGCCCGCAGGCCCGTTCTCTTGCGGCGCGAGGTGCTTCGCTTACAGGCGCTCGTAGATCGCCGCGATGCCTTGGCCGCCGCCGATGCACATGGTGACCAGTCCGTACTTGCCGCCGGTGCGCTGGAGTTCGTACAGGCACTTCACCGTCAGGATCGTGCCGGTGGCGCCGATCGGGTGGCCCAGCGCGACCGCGCCGCCGTTGGGATTGGTCTTGGCCGGATCGAGGTCGAGGTCCTTGGCCACCGCGCAGGCCTGAGCGGCGAACGCCTCGTTGGACTCGATCACGTCCATGTCCGAGATCTTGAGGCCGGCGCGCTCGAGCGCCTTCTTCACCGCCGGCACCGGGCCGATGCCCATGTACTTGGGGTCGACGCCGGCGTGGCCGTAGGCGACCAGCCGTGCCATCGGCTTGAGGCCCTTCTTCTCGGCGTACTTGGCTTCCGCCAGCACCACCGCCGCGGCGCCATCGTTGATGCCGCTGGCGTTGCCGGCGGTCACGGTGCCGTCCTTCTGGAACACGGCCTTGAGCTTGCCCATGCCCTCGGGGCTCGCGTCGCGGCGCACGTGCTCGTCGGTGTCGACGATGGTGTCGCCCTTGCGGCCCTTGATGGTGATCGGGACGATCTGCTCCTTGAAATGGCCCTTGTCGATCGCGCTGGCCGCGCGCTGGTGCGATTCCACCGCGAAGGCGTCCTGCCGCTCGCGCGAAATGCTCCACTTGGCAGCCACGTTCTCGGCCGTGATGCCCATGTGCACGGTGTCGAACGGGTCGGTCAGCGCGCCGACCATCATGTCCATCATCGTGGCGTTGTTCATGCGCGCGCCCCAGCGTGCGGTGGGCACGAGGTAACCGCCGCGGCTCATCGACTCGGCGCCCGAGCCCACGGCGACGTCGGTGTCGCCCAGCAGGATACTCTGGGCCGCCGACACGATCGCCTGCAGGCCGCTGCCGCACAGGCGGTTGACCGTCATCGCCGCCGTCTCCTGCGGCAGCCCGCCGTTGATGCAGGCTACGCGCGAGATGTACATGTCCTTGGGCTCGCCGTGGATCACACTGCCGAGCACCATGTGTCCGACGTCCTTGGCGTCGACGCCGGCGCGCTTGATCGCCTCGCGGATGACCGTGGCGCCCAGCTCGGTGGGCGGGATGTCCTTCAGGCTGCCGCCGTAGTCACCGATGGCGGTGCGGCAACCGCTGACGACGACGACTTCACGCGAATTCGGCATGGGTAGCTCCTCTGGCTCGATGGATTATTGGGGGCGGAAACCGGATGCCCTGAATAGAGCGGACGGCCAGTTTACGCCCTTCGCCGTCGGAGTGTCGAGCCGCCTGTTGCGCCACAGCATGCCCCTGTGGCACTCCAAGGCGCTGATCGGGAAGCGTTAATCCTCGCGTCCGCGCTTGAAACGGACGAGGTCGCGGCGCAGCTTCTTGGTCGGGCGGCCGCGCAGGTCGGGAAACGCCGAGCGCTCGGCGCGAACCCGTGCCACCTCGTCGGCGCGGCGCGCGCGGCTTTCCTCCGACTCGTCGTAGAGCGTCCTCGCCACTTCCGCCGAGCCCCGCCGGCTCGCCAGCGCGCGCACGGTTACGTTCCACTCGTAGGGGCCGATGCGGATGCGCAGCGCGTCGCCCACGCGCAGATGGCGCGACGGCTTGACCTTGGCGCCGTTGACCTCGACGCGGCCGCTGTCGACGGCCTCGGCGGCCTGCGAGCGGGTCTTGAAGAACCGCGCGGCCCATAACCATTTGTCGACGCGGACGTCAGAATCATTCTGGTCCATCGCTAGCCGATCGCCAGAGGCGGGCGGCCTGATGCGCCCTTAGCCGCAGAAAAATTGCGTTGAACCGCCAAGGGCGCAAAGGACGCAAAGTAAGGACGAGTGCGAAGTTTCCGTCGATCCCCTTTGAGTCCTTCGCGTCCTTGGCGGTTAGATCCAGGGTCTTTCGTGCGCTTCTGCTTCCTCAACGGAGAACACAAATCTGGGGCCGCCATCGCCTTCAGCCCTTCATCGCCAGCGCGACGCCGGCCACGGCGATCGCCATGCCGGCGAGCGCCAGCGCGCCCAGCGTCTCGCCG
>DATIUV010000110.1:0-15191 GCA_035466595.1 Pelomicrobium sp. | reverse complement strand
CAGCGGATCCGGGCTGGCGACGTGAATCGCGCCGCGCGAGGCCGGGTGCAGCTTGAAGCCGCCGATCGAGAAGCCGGGATACGGGTCGATGCCGAGATTGCGCGAGCGCGCGTAGCGGTCGCGGCCGCTGATCTGGTAGAGCTGGATCTTGACGTCGGGGCGCGCCAGCTCCGGGCGCGTGCGGCAGATGGCGTGGGCGGTGGAAGAGGTCGCCGTCATCAGCCCGCGGCGCAGGAACAGGAAACGCGCGCCGACGAGCCAGCGGCGCCAGCGGCTGCGCATGATGTCGTTGATGGTGATGGGCCGCGTGCACTCGAACGTGAGCCGCACCTGCAGATGATCGACCAGCCCCTCGCCGACGCCGGGCAGGTGGTGCGTGAGCGGGACGCCGAAGCGCTGCAGCCGCCGCCCGTCGCCGACGCCGGAAAGCTCCAGCAGCTGCGGCGACTGCACCGCGCCGGCGCTAACGATGACTTCCCGTGCGGCGCGAACCGCCTTCCGCTCGCCGCCCTGCAGGTACTCGACGCCGGTCGCGCGCCGGCCCTCGAACAGCACCCGCGTCGCGTGGGCACCTGTCAGCACCTGCAGATTCGGCCGTCCCCGCGCCGGGACGAGATAGGCCTTCGCGGTGCTGCAGCGCAGCCCGTTGCGCGTGGTGAGCTGCAGATAGCTGGCGCCCTCGTAGTCGCGGCCGTTGTAGTCCGGCGTGACGGGAATGCCGGTCTGCGCGCAGGCGCCGACATAGGCCTCCGACAGCGGATCGGGATCGCGCGTGCGGCGATTGGTGATGGTGAGCGGGCCGTCGCGGCCGCGGAATTCCGGATCGCCGTCGGCGTAGGCTTCCATGCGCTTGAAGTATGGCAGCACGTTGCTCCAGCTCCAGCCGGGATTGCCGGCGTCGCGCCAGGCGTCGTACTCGAGGGGATCGCCGCGCACGAACACCATGCCGTTCACCGAGCTCGATCCGCCCAGCACGCGCCCGCGCGGCCAGTAGACGGTCTGGTCGTGGAGCCCGGGCTCGGGCTGGGTGTGGAACTTCCACACCACGCGCTCGTCGAGGATGATCTTGCCGACGCCGAGCGGGACATGGATCCACGGGTTGCGGTCGCGCTCGCCCGCTTCCAGCAGCAGCACGCGGTGGCGGCCATCCGCCGACAGACGGTTCGCCAGCACGCAGCCGGCCGAGCCGGCGCCGACGATGACGAAGTCCCAGGTTTCCATGGCAGCGCGCGGCTCAGCCCCTGGCGCGGTGCGCGAACGAATCGCGCCGGAAGCTGTAGAGCGCGTCGGGGTCCACCGGGACCTCCACCACCGCCGGCTTGCCGCAGGCGATCGCCTCGCCGATCACGCGCTCCAGCTCGGCGGCGCGGTTCACGCGGAAGCCGCGCGCGCCGTAGAGCTCGGCCAGTTGGTCGTAGGGCGGGTTGGGCACGTCGGCGCCGATGTAGCGCTGGCCGAAGAAGTCGCGCTGGTAGGCCTTCTCCGCGCCCCAGCAGCCGTTGTTCATCACCACCACCACGGTGTTGAGCCCGTGCGCGACCGCGGTGCCGAGCTCGCTCACCGTCATGCCGAAGCCGCCGTCGCCCATCAGGCTCACCACGGTGCGTTCCGGGCAGGCGGCCTTCACACCGAGGCCGCAGGCGTAGGAGAAGCCGACGAGGCCGAAGTCGAGGGGCGAGAACAGGCACGGCGGCTCGTAGTAGTGCAGCGCGTCGGTCGCCTGCAGGCACAGCGTGCCCGCGTCGAGCGTCACCATGGTGTCGCGCGGCAGTACCGCGCGCAGCGCCTTGAACAGCCGCGCCGGCTGGATCGGGTCGCCGTCCGGCGCGTTGCGCTCGCGCTCGGCGTGCAGCGCGGCGCGCTCGTCCCGGAACGCCTTGACCCAGGCGTCACGTTCGCCTGGTGCCCTGGTCCCGGCAAGCGCGGCGTCGAGCTGCCCGGCGACCAGACCGGCGTCGCCGACGATGCCTGCCGCCACCGGGAAGAAACGGCCGACCGCGGTGGGCTCGGCCTCCACCTGGATGATGGCCGCGTCGCGGTTGAGGTTGTCGTACGAGTAGAAGGTCGTGTTGAAGCCGAGCCGGGTGCCCAGCGCCAGGATCACGTCCGCCTCGCGCGCGAGGCGCGAGGCGACGGGGTTGCCGCGCGGGCCGACCTGGCCGGCGTTGAGCGGATGGTCGTGCGGGATCGCGTCGCCATGGCCGGGCGACATGGCCACCGGCGCCTTCAGGGTCTCGGCGAGCCGGAGGACCGCCGCGTGGCAGCGGCCGTTCTTGACGCCACCGCCGGCGATCACGAGCGGCTTCCGCGCGCCGGCGAGCAGGCGCGCGGCGGCCTCGATCAGGTCGGGCGCGCCGGCCGCGACGCCGCTCGCGCGATACGTGCCCGGCGGCGGCAGGGGCTCGAACGCCGCGCTCGCCGCCAGCACGTCGCGGGGGAAGTTGAGGACCACGGGGCCGCGCCGCGGCGCGAGCGCGGTGCGGAACGCCTCGCGCAGCATCTCGGGGATGCGCGCCGCCTGGTTCACGGTCCAGGTCTTCTTGGTGATGGGCCGGAACAGCGCCTGCTGGTCCACCTCCTGGAACGCGTCGCGGTAGACGTGGCCGCTGGCGAGCGAGCCGGCCAGCGCCACCACAGGGGAGTACGCGGCGTGCGCCTGCGCGATGCCGGTCACCAGGTTGGTGGCGCCGGGGCCGTTCTGGCCCGCCAGCACGACGCCGGCGCGGCCGGAAGCGCGCGCGTAGCCGTCCGCCATGTGCGTGCCGGTGCGCTCGTCGCGCACGCCGATGAAACGGATGTCCTTCGCGTCATACAGCGCGTCGAAGATTTCCATCGTGGCCGAACCGATCAGCCCGAACACGCAGTCCGTGCTTTCCGCCCGCAGCGCCTCCACGGCGGCGCGCCCGCCGGTCATCTCAGTCATCGCTCGTTTCCTTTCATGGTGGCGGCCCTAGCGGGTCAGCACGAAGTTGACGGCGCCGAGCAGCGCGATCGCGCCGGCGGCGTAAATCGCGGCGAAAGCCAGGTTGCGCCCGGCGCCCAGCACCTTCACCGGCACGCGGAACATGGTGGAGGCCACGGCGACCGGCAGCGTCCAGATCGCCACGATGGCGCTCAGGCCCCAGGCGAACACCGCCGCCTCGACCAGGACGACGTCGTTGACGCCGAAGGCGCCGCCGGCCAGCACCGGCACCAGCACGCTGGCGCCGATCATCGGGTGCAGCCCCAGCAGCCCCGAGAGCGTGAGCAGCGCGACGACGCCGGCGATGAGCGGCAGGCCGGTAAAGAACGCCGGCACCTCGTCGGGCGTGAGCGCAGAGACCGCGGGCAGCCCCGCGATCGCCACGCCGAGCAGCGTGGCGCCGGTGACGATGATGATCTCGTCGGACAGGCGCGAGAAGCTGCCGAAGGTGCGCGCCGCGGCCTGCTTCATCGCCGGCCAGCCCGCCAGCGCGAGATACGCGCCGCACAGCACCGGCACCGCCAGCGCCACCGCCTGCGGCCCGCTGACGTCCGCGAGCGCCGTGGCCGCCAGCACGCTGCCGACGATGACCGCCGTCGGCAGCAGCAGCGGCCGCAGGCGCGCGACGCTGTCGCGAAACGCGCGCCACCCGAGCTCCGGCGTGAACATGACGTGCGAAACCGCCAGCCCGACCGCCGCGACGCCCGCGCCCAGCAGCATCACCTGCCAGAGCTGCACGCCCGGGACCAGGTGTGTGACGAAGCCCATGGCGACGAAGAACGGCGACCACATGACGGCGATGCCGACGCCGCGCGACGAGCTCGCCGCCAGCAGCGCGCGCTTCGCGTCGGGCTGATCCTGCGACACGACCGGCGCCAGGATCGCCATCGCGCCGACGTTGAGGATCGCGCCGAGCGTGTGGGAGCCGTACAGCGTCCAGTTCACGCGGCCCGCCTCGCTCAAGCCGCCGATGCCCTGACGCAGGGCGTGGGTGCGCGCGCTCGCTTCCACGGTGGCCCGCAGCAGCAGCACCGACGGCATGAAGGCGCCGAAGATCAGCGCCCGCCTGAGGCCTTCGCCGAGGATCGCGACGTCGCGTTGCGCGATGGCAATCAGCACCGCGCTGCCGGCGACCGCGAGGAACAACACGCGGATGTGGCGGCTCGCCCGCGCGAGCGCCATCAGCACGAACACGACCAGGCCGGCGCCGCCCACGGCCTGCAGCAACACGGCGGGATGGAGCAGGTTGGCCAGTTCCAGGATCCAGACGGCGGTCAGCACGTACGCCGAGATCCGGGACAGGTCCGGCCAGGGCGGCCCGGCGGTCAGTTGGCCACGCTCCATGCGCCCCCGGCCGCGCGCGGCGCTGCGCCCGCAGGAAAAATCTCGCGCTCACGGCGCATCGGGTGCCGCCTCCTCTTCCTCCACCTGGTCGGCGAAGAGCATGTCGTGGATGCGATCGGAGAGCTTGTGCCCGGTGGTGGCGTCCACCGGGTCGGTGCCGTCGCTGTTCAGCTCCGCCTTCACCTGCCCCGGGTGCGGCGAGAGCAGCAGAATGCGGTTGCCGATCCTCACCGCCTCCGGAATCGAGTGCGTCACGAACAGCACCGTGAAGCGCGTGCCCTCCCACAGCTGCAGCAGCTCGTCCTGCATCTTGCGCCGCGTCAACGCATCGAGCGCCGCAAACGGCTCGTCCATCAGCAGAATGTCCGGCTCCATCGCCATGCCCCGCGCAATCGCCACCCGCTGCTTCATGCCCCCGGAGAGCGTGTGCGGGTAGGAATCGGCGAACTTCGCCAGGTTCACCTTCTCGATGTAGGCAAGCGCCTTGTCCTCGGCCTCCCGGCCCCGCAGCTTGCCCGAGGACTCCAGCGCGAACATCACGTTCTGCTTCACCGTCTTCCACGGCAGGAGCTGGTCGAACTCCTGGAACACCATCACCCGGTCCGGCCCCGGCCGGCTGATCGCCTGGCCCTTGAGCGTCATCGACCCCTCCACCGGGTGCAGGTAGCCGCCCACCGCCTTCAGCAGCGTCGACTTGCCGCAGCCCGAGGGGCCCAGCAGCACGAAACGGTCCGACGGATAGACGTCGAAGCTCACCCGGTAGGTCGCCGTCACCAGGTGATCCTTGGTCTTGTACTGCAGCGTGACGCCGCGCACGTCGAGCAACGGCCGGTTGTCTGTCTGTGTCATGTCGCCTCCTGCGTGCCGGCGGCGGTATCCGCCGCCGGCCTCTTGCGCGTCAGCTGCCCTTGAGGTCGTGCACCTCCGGGAAGAACATGTCCTTCCAGGAATCGGGCTTCACCTTGATGGTGCCGATCTTGTGGAGGAAGTCCGAGTACTTGGTGGTGTTGTTAGGCGTCATGGTGAACGAAACTTTGGGGTCGTTGAGGATCTTCATGATCAGATCCTTGCTGCCCTTGTAGCCCGACCACTTGATGTAATTGTCGGCGGCCGCGCTCTTGTCCTTGTTGATCGTGTCGATGGCCTCGTCGAAAGCCTTCAGGAAGGCGGCGTAGACCTTCGGGTTCTCGTCGCGGAACTTGCTGGTGGTCCAGATGACGTTGAAGGTCGCCGGGCCGCCGAGCACGTCGAACGAGCTCAACAGCGTGCGCACCTTCGGGTCCTCGAGCTCCTGGTACTGGAACGGCGGCGAGGTGAAGTGGGCCGTGATCTCGCTCGCATCGGAGAGCAGCGCCGCCATGCCGTCCGGATGCTTCATCGACACGGTGAACTTGTCGAGCGCGTCGAACTTGTCCTCGCCGAACTCCTTGGCGGCGGCCATCTGCAGCGTCACCGCCTGGATCGAGACCTTGACCGCGGGCAGCGCGATCTTGTCCTTGCCGGTGAAGTCCCTGATCGACTTGACGTCCGGATTGCGGGTGTTGAGGTAGAGCGGCATCGCGTTCATCGCGCACACCGCCTTGACGTCGAGGTTGCCCTTGGTCTTGGCCCAGAGGTTGACCAGGGGACCGACACCGCCGGAGGCGAAGTGCAGGCTGCCCGACAGCAGCGCCTCGTTCATGACGTTGCCGCCGGCGAACTTGGCCCAGGAAACGGTGACGTCGCCCGCGCCCATCGCCTTGGCGTGCTTCTCCAGCAGCTTCTGGTGCTCCAGGTACATCAGCGGCAGGTAACTGATGCCGAACTGCTGCGCGATCTTGACTTCTCTCACTTCCGCGGCCGCGGGGCCGGCGTGCAGCGCGAGCCCCAGCACGGCGGCGGCGATGCCCAGCTTGGCAGAAAAGGCTTTCATGACGTCTCCTCCTTTCGGGTGGTGGTTGCAGCAAAACACCGGGGGGATCAATACGTCCCCCTTCAAATAGCGCAATGGCCGCCTTCAGACGACGTTCAGCGCGAACACGCCGGCGGCGGCCAGACTGAAGCCGGCGGCGAGGGCGA
This sequence comes from Pelomicrobium sp., assembly GCA_035466595.1. GTDB lineage: Bacteria > Pseudomonadota > Gammaproteobacteria > Burkholderiales > UBA6910 > DATIUV01. Next base: position 8,827 of record DATIUV010000110.1, on the reverse strand, counting down.
GCAGGGTCTGGTGCCAGCCCCGCCAGGCGGTGAACTCCAGCAGCAGCAGCCGCAGGCCGCCGGCCAGATGTGCCGCCAGCAGCAGCACGAGGCCGATCTCGGCGATCTTTACCAGCGGCTGCTCGGTCCAGCGCAGGAAGCCGTCGAGCGCCGCCTCGCCGGTCAACGCCTGCCCCAAGACCCAGAAATGCGCCGGCAGGAACAGCGTCAACAGCACGCCCGAGAGCCGGTGCACCGCGAACGCCCAGAATGCCGGATGGCTGCGCGACCGCGCGTCGTTTTTCCTGATGCCTTGGACCATGGCCTGCATGCGCGGTGCCTCAGGAAGCGCCAACGACCGCCCAGACCGCGCGACCGCCGAAGGCTGCGAGAAAGACGCCCAGCGCCAGCATCGCGATCCCGAGGCTGGTGCCGCGCCAGCCGAACCATTCGGCCAGCACGTTGCGCAGCCCGATCGGCGCGTGCACCGCCACCATGAGCACGAACAGCCCGTAGAACGCGCCCCACAGTGCGCTCCCGCGCGTGCGGGCGAGAATCTCCGCGGCGCTGAGGCCGCCCTGCACGGCATACACCATGGTACCGAGGTGCACGAGCACCAGGAACGCCAGGACCGCCGCGCTGGCGCGCTGCGCGAGCCACAGCAGCGTCTCGCCGCGGACGCTCACAACTCGCCCTTCAGCGCGGCCAGGGCCGTGGCGCGCTTCAAGCCTGCGATGCCGGCGGTCGGCGACAGCTGCTTGGGGCAGCGCTCGGCGCAGCTCATGTGCGTGTGGCAGGCGTGGCAGCCGGCGTCGCCGGCGACGGCCCGCAGGCGCTCGAGGCGCGCGCCGTCGCGCACGTCGTTCACCAGCGTCCAGGCACGATTGAGCGCCGCCGGGCCGAGGTAGTCGCGGTTCCAGCTCACCACGTCGCAGGACGAGTAGCAGACGCCGCAGCCGATGCACTCGATGCCGGCGTTGGCCTGCTGGCGCTCCCTGGAGTCGGGGCGCACCACCGCAAACGGATCCGCGCGGGAAGCGGTCGGCACGAACTGGCCCTTGGCCCGCGCCCACTTGTCGAAAAACTCGCTCATGTCGGTGACGAGATCCCGGACCAGGGGCAGATTGCGCAGCGGGCCGATCTCGAGGCGTCCGTCGCCGGCCACCTTGGCGACGTGGGTGCGGCAGGTCCAGCGGGCCTTGCCGTTGACCACCATGGCGCAGGAGCCGCACATGCCCACCCGGCAGGCGAAACGGTAGGCAAGGGTAGGGTCGAGCTCGCGCTGGATGTGGGTGACCACGTCCAGCACCGTCTGGCTCGGGTAGCGGGGCACTTCGAAACGCTGGAAGCGGCCGTCTTCGCGCCCGCGCCAGACGTCGACCTGCAGCGTGTCACTCATCGTCGTTCGCATTCACTGTAAGCGTTTGCATGGTAGCGCGTCGCGAGAGGATCTCCAACCCTGACGTCAGATCAGGATGCCTTGCGGCAGCGGAACCTGCAGCCCGAAGCGGAAAATCGAGTAGAGGCTGCCGAGGACGACAGCCGCGACGGCGACGTAGACCACCGCCATGCGCGGCGTCCAGCGGTCGTAGTTGGCAATGACGAGCAACGCGGCGAAGGCGATTACGCTGGTCGTGAGGAAGCCGACCTTGTCGAGCAGGAGAGCCCATAGCAGCATCACCACCACCAGCGCCACGCGGCGCGGGGTGGAGCCGCGCGGCTGCGACGCCGGCGCCTTGGGACGCAGGAACGACACCGCGATGTAGACGGCGGAGAGAACGATCAGGGCGGCGGCAATGGTTCGCGGGAATACCGCGCCCAGGGCCGAGAACTCGCCGGAGTGGTAAAGCGCGAGGGCGCCGACGACGATGAACACCGCGGCGCCGACGATACCCGGATAGTCCCGCTGCATGGGCTCACTCACTGCTCGTCCTCCCCGGCGGCCGGAACCGCGCCATCAACACCGGGTAGAGCAGCCCCAGCAGGATGAAGAAGATGATGCCGATCGATATCGGCCGGGTGAAGAACTCCGCCAGCGCGTTGCCCTTGGCGTTGCCGATGAGGTAGCCCTGCACGAAGCCCGATTCGGCGATGGTGCCGAGGATGAGACCGAGCACGATCGGGGAGGCCGTGAAGCCCAGGCGCCCCGCGATCCAGGCAAACGCGCCCAGCACCACCATCTGCTGGACCTCGTGCGGATTGTTGTGGATCGCGTAGCTGCCGATGATGGTGAGGAACGCCACCGACGGCACCAGCACCGCCTTGGGGATCGCCACGATCGACTTGAACGCGTAGCGGCCGATGACGAGCCCTACGGGAAGCATCAGCAGCGTGGCGATGAACAGCCCGTAAATGAACGTGTAGACGATCTGGCTCTGCTCGCCGAAGAGCTGCGGGCCGGTGCGGATACCCTGCACCAGCAGCGCGCCGAGAATGACCGCGTCCGGCGGCGTGCCGGGGATGCCCAGCACCAGCGTCGGGATGAAGCCGCCGCCGACGGTAGCGTTGTTGGAAGATTCCGTGGCCAGCAGCCCGTTCGGCTCGCCCTTGCCGAAGCGCTCGGGGTGCTTGGCGACGCGGCGCGCCTCGGCGTAGGACACCAGCGAGGCGATCGAGCCCCCGGCCCCGGGCAAGATACCGACGATCGTCCCGATGACCGAGCTGCGCGCCAGGTTGAACTTCGACTTCCAGGAAATACGCAGCGCTTCCTTCAGTCGGAAGCCCACGACCTCGTGGGTGAGCTTCAGGTGCGGGTCGGGGGTCGCCACCAGGTCGATCAGGACAGGGATGCAGTAAAGCCCGATCAGCGCCGCCACCACGTCGATGCCGCCCAGCAAGGCCTTGAAGTCGCCGGTATAGCGGATGTCGCCCCCGACTTCGGCCACGCCAATCGTGCCGAGCAGCAGGCCGACGCAACCGCCGATGAGTCCGCGCAGCGTGCTGCCCTCGGACAGCGCGGCGATCAGCGTGAGGCCGAACACGGCCAGCCAGAAGTACTCCACCGGCCCGAACTTGAGGGCGAACTGCGCGAGCGGGGGCGCGAGCAGCAGCAGGAATGCCGCTCCGACCAGGCCGCCCGTCACCGAGGCGAGACACGCCAGCGTGATCGCCAGGTCGCCGTCTCCGCGCTTGGCCATCGGATAGCCGTCGAAGGTCGTGGCGATGGCCGAGGGCGTCCCCGGCGTGTTGAGCAGCACGGCGGCGTAGGCGCCACCGTAGATCGCGCCGGTGTAAATGGCGCCCAGCATGATCAGGGCCGAGGCCGGCTCCATGCCGAACGTAAAGGGCACCAGCACCGCCACCGCCATCGTGGCGGTCAGGCCCGGCAACGCGCCGATGACCGTCCCCGCGACCACGCCGGCGATCGCCAGCATGATGTTGAGCGGCGTCAACGCGTCGATCAGAAATTCGATGCCCGGCAAGGAGCCTCCCCCCTCATGGAGCCGATTCCGCGAAGGTCGGCCCTCGCGGAATGGGCCCGCAAAAAGACGGCGCCGCTGCCGGCGCCGTCTCGTCGCGCGACTTATTTCTTGACGATGCCCATTTCCTTGGCGAGTTCGCCGTAACGCGCTTTCATCTCGTCCATGAATTTCGGCATCTCGGCAAGGCCGATATTCAGCATGGCGAAGCCGCCGTCTTCCATCTTCTTGATGAATTCGGGGTCCCTGTTGATCTTGCCGATGAGGTCGGAGACCTGCTTCTGGATATCCTTCGGCGTCGAGCTCGGCACGGCGATGCCGCGATAGGCGCCGCCGACGAGATCGTAGCCGAGTTCCTTGAAGGTGGGGCAGTCCGGGATGGCGGGATGGCGCGACTCCATCGCCACGGCGAGGCAGCGCGCCTGGTTGCCGAGCTGCATCTGGACGGTCGTGTAACCCCAGGAGCCGGTCACCTGCTTGCCGAGCAGCGCCGTGTTGGAGGCGCCGGTGCCCTTGAACGGAATGTACGTGGTCTTGATGCCGGCCAGCTTGTCGAAGCGCTGCTGCGCGAGGTGGTTGGCGCTGTTGGTCCCCGAGCCGGAGAAAGTGATCGTGCCCGGCGCCTTCTTGGCGGCTTCGACCAGGTCCTTGAGCGTCTTGTGCGGGCTGTCCGCCGGGACCATGATCGCGTCAGGCGTGTAGTGGAACCAGTACACGTTGGTCAGCTCGTCGGTCTTGTAGCCGACATCCTTCTGCAGCGGCTGGAGGATGATGTGGGGCAGGTTGGTGCCCATGATCGTGTAGCCGTCGCCCGGCATGCTGTTGAGCTGCGACCATGCCGCCGCGCCGCCGGCGCCCGGCTTGTACTGGATCGCGACCGTCTGGCCGGTGTACTTCTTGAAGAACGGCTCCTGCAGGCGCGCCGAGATGTCCGACTCGCCGCCGGGGCCGAAGGCGATGATGTAGCTGATGGTCTTTTCCGGCCACGCCGCGAACGCGGCTCCGGCGATGAGGGCCGACGCGGCGACGCCGGCGGCCAACAGGCGGTTGATGCGCTTCATGCTGATTCCTCCAGAATTAAAGTTATTCGAATCGGGACCACTGCGCAGTCGGGACCGCGCCCGCCGCCCGAGGGAGCCCAGACGGGCCGGGACGGCAAGGCGCTAGTCTGCATTAATCGCCGCGCAGTGGGAACCCGTTCCCGCGACAGGGCCCTCAGGCGCTCTCGTACAACCGCGTGAGCACGAACTCACGGTGTCCGAGCGCCTCGGCGGCGGTCAGCCGCCCGTTGGCCGTGCGGAACATGCACTCGATGAGCTTGTCGCCAGCGTCGTCGGGCGACATCTCGCGCCGCAGCAAGCCGGAGACATCGACGTCGATGTGCTCGCTCATGGTGCGCACCGTGCGCGGGTTCGCGCACAGCTTGATGACCGGCAGGATCGGGTTGCCGATGACGTTGCCCTGGCCGGTGGGGAAGAAGTGCACGACGTAGCCGGCGGCCGCGCACAGCGTCACCATTTCGGCCGCGGCGGACGACGAGTCCATGAACCACAGGCCCGGTGCCGTCGGGGTCTCCGCCTTGTCGAGCACGCCGACGACCTTGCAATTGCGCCCGATCTTCTGAATGTTGCCGAGGGCCTTCTCCTCGATCGTCGTCAGGCCGCCGGCGATGTTGCCCTTGGTCGGCTGCGATTCGGACAGGTCGCTCGTCTTGTGGCGGTCCACGACTTCCTGGTAGCGGTTGAACATCTTCATAAACTGTTCCCGCACCTGGGGCGTGGCGCAGCGCTCGGCCACGAGGTGCTCGCCGCCCGTGAGCTCGGTGGTTTCGCCGAACACCATCGTGACGCCGTGCGGCTCGAGCTTGTCAAACGCGTTGCCGACCGTGGGGTTGGCGCCGCAGCCCGACGTCGTGTCCGACTCGCCGCACTTGGTGGAAACCCATAGCTCCTTCAGCGGGGCCTCCACGCGCTGCAGCTCGGAAGCCCACTGCAGGTACTCCTTCGCGGCCTTGGAGGCGCGCATGATGGTGTCGTGGTCGCCGTGCAGCTCGATGCCGAAGCCCGTGACCGGCTTGCCGGTCTTGGCGATGCCGTCGACGACGCGCTTGGTCCAGCCCTCCTCGATGCCGATCACCACCACCGCGGCGACATTCGGATTCGACCCGGCACCGATCAGGGTGCGGAAGTGCAGTTCGAGGTCGGCGCCGAACTGCAGGCGGCCGTAGGGATGGGGAATGGCCAGCGTTCCCTTGATGTTGTGCGCCACAGCCTCGGCGGCGGCGTTGGAAAGGTCGTCGACGGGCAGGATGATGACGTGGTTGCGCACGCCGACGCGGCCGTTCTCGCGCTTGTAGCCCCAGAATGTCGCTTTGCTGAGATTCATGTTCGGTGTCCTCTCGATAAAGTCTTCAAGACCGCGGTTGCCTGCGGCTACCAGCGCTTGGTCTTGATGTTCTGCACGTGCGCGTGCTCGCCGACGCCGATGTCGGCCACCACCTTGCCGATGTCGACGCCGTACTTGATCACGGTATCGCCTTTCTTGAGCGGCTTGATCGCCAGCTTGTGGCCGATCGGAATGTCGCTCGCCGACTTGAACTTGATTTCCTTGTCCTGATCCATGATCCAGCCGGTCAGCTGGTCGCCGGCCTTGACGCCCTCCACCACCACGACGCCGACCGAATCGTGCTCGTCGTGAACCACGAAATGAATCATCGCTCTCTCCTCGGAAAAACAAGGTGGGCGCGCGTCGATCCCGGCACCCGGCAGGAATGAATTTCGGAGCGCAACTATAGCCGCTGGCGCTTGCCACTGTCAACTAAATCATCTAAGTTATATATATGAATTCTGCGGCAGCGCAGCAACGCGGTGAAAACCAAGAGGTGACGGCGTGACGACGAGCGTGGAGCGGGTGGTCAACCTCGGCAGCGTCGGCGCCAGCCCGCTGTACAAGGCTGTCAAGGCCGAGATCCTCGACCGCATGACCCATGGGGAGTGGGCCCGCGGCGAGGCCCTGCCGAGCGAATCGAAGCTGGCGACGCGCTTCGAGGTCAGCATCGGCACGGTGCGCAAAGCCATCGACGAGCTGGTGGCGGAGAAGCTGCTGGTCCGCCACCAGGGCAAGGGCACCTTCGTCGCCGTTCACAACGAGGACCGCGCCCTCTACTACTTTTTCCACCTCGTGCCCCAGGACGGCGCGGGCAAGGAATACCCGACCGCGGAACTGCTGTCTTTCGGCCGCGGCAAGGCCGACGCGCAGACGGCCGAGCGCCTGCGCATCGCGCGCGGCGCGCCGGTGTTTCGCTTCCGCAACCGGCTCGTCCTGCAGGGCCGGCCCGTCCTGCTCGACCAGATCACCGTGCCGCAGGCCCTGTTTCCCGGGCTCGACGAGGAAACGCTGCGCAGCCGCGAACGCACGATCTACGCGCTCTACCAGTCGAGATTCGGCATCAACGTGATCCGCGCGGAGGAACGTCTGCGGGCGCGCCTGTGCGACGCAGACACCGCCGCAGCGCTGCAGGTCAAGACCGGCGATCCGATCCTCGAGATCCAGCGGGTCGCCTACACGTTCAACAACGTGCCCGTGGAGACGCGTGTCTCGCGCGTGAACACCGCGCGGCACGAGTATCTGAACGAGCTCGGCTGAGGAAGTCCCGGCCGGCGCAACCGGGCCCGCGCCCTCTCAGCGCGGGTGCCGGGCGGCCTCGCGCTGCAGCAGCTCGCGGAAGCCGGGGTCGCGGACATTTTTCAGCAGCCAGCGCCACTGGGCCTGCGCGTCGGCGCTCCAGCCGGCCGCCGCGAGGCTGGCAGCCGCCTCCGTGCGCGCAGCGACGGCGAGCGCATCCACGGCATCGGCGCCGTTCGCCAGCGCGCAGCGCATGAAAAAGTCGGCGGCTTCCGCGTGCTTGCCCTGCGCCAGGCGCAGCCGGCCCAACGCAAACAGGATGCCGCGGCGGCTGTCGCCTCCGGCTGACTGCAGGGCGGATTGCAACACGCGGCCGGCGCCGTCGAGTTCGCCGGCGCCCAGCAGCCTTTCCCCGACGTCCAGAGCTCTTTCCGCCGCAGCCGTCGGCAGCTTGAAATCGGCGATGTCCCCGGCCAGCACGGCGGCCTCCGCATCCGCGGCGCGATCCGCTGCCAGCAGCACTCGAGCACGTTCCAGCGCCCACTCGGCCGGCGACGTTTCAGGGGGCGTCTGCGTGCCCTGCAGATAGTCCGCCGCGGCGGCAAACGCCCCCGCGTCCGTCGCCATGCGGGCCAGCTTCCGCCGCGGCTCGGCGGCCCCCGGGGACAGGGCGAGCGGCGAACCCGCCGCGAACAACCGGACCGCGGTCAGCGCGAGCTTGCTCTCCGCCAGGGAGTCCAGCAGCAGCGCTGTCGCCTGGCGGCGCGTCGGCTCGGCCCGGCCCTGCTTCGCGAGCAGTGCCCAGAGCGCGCGGGCGCGCCTCGGATCCGTGGTCTTGATCTTCTCCGCCGTGGCCAACCACGCCGCGTCCTCGCCCACCAGCAGCTGCGCGCCATTGGCCAGCTCCTGCCCGAGGCGGCCGTATGCTTCCGCCAGCTCGCCGGCATCGGGCCACGGGGCCGGTCCCCCCGTCTTCCCGGACCGGTTCAGCAGGCGCTCGAGGGCGTCGACCTCCGCGGTTCGGTCAGGGATACGGCGAGCTGCGTCGAGCTCGAGCTTCAGCGCGTCGAGATCGACGCCGCGCGCGAGCGCGGCCTTGGCAGCGCCAAGCGCTGCCGAAGGCGCCGTGATGCCCGCCCCGAGCTCGGCGTGGATGACGAGCGGATGCTTGGGATCCAATCCGGCGGCAAAGGACAACGCCTCCTTGCCGAGACCTTGCCACGCCAGACCGCGGACGAAGCCTTCCGACTCGTCGCGCGTCAGGGGCCGGAAGTCCTGCTGGAAGCGCAGCATGGCCCGATAGGCGTCGCGGGCGCGGCGCTCGGCGAGGTAGGCGTCGATCACGCGGCGCCGCGCGTTTCGCTGAATCGGCTCTTCCGGCGGACCGCTCCACCAGAGCTGGCGGCGCAGGAAGTCCGCGGCGCGGCGCGTCTCGCCGGCCTCCAAAGCCAGGCGGGCGGCCAAGCCGAATGCGGTCTGGGTCAGTTTGGCCGGCGCATCGGGAGATAGCCGCCCGGCGCGCTCGTAGAGCGCCTGGCGGTCGTCGAGGCGCGCGAGCAATTCGAACCGCAGCGCTTCCCACTCCGCCCAGGGTGCCAGGTGGGGTTCGGGCTGCAGACGCTCTATGCGACTCAGCGCCAGGCGCGGGGCGCCGGCGTCGGCGAGCCGACGCACCTCGGTCAGTGCGGAATCGGGGTCTACTGGCGCCGGGGCGCTCGCCCCCCGGGCGGGGGCCGCCGGCGTCAGCGCGAGACCGGCGGCGAGAAACAGGGAGGGAAATCGCGCGACGGCCCGGAGGACTGGTC
>DATIUV010000109.1:0-1742 GCA_035466595.1 Pelomicrobium sp. | reverse complement strand
CCCAACGACCAGCCGGGCTCGCCCTTCGACCGCCTCCTGCACGACTACGAGGAGCGGCTGGCGAAGGCGATGGCGATGGGCGGGCCCGAGCGGCTGGCGCGCAGGAAGGCCGCCGGCCTGCTCAATGCGCGCGAGCGCATCGCCTATCTGTGCGACGAGGGCACCTTCATCGAGTCCGGGCTGTTCGGCACTTCGGCGTCCAATCCGGCCGACCGCGACCGGTCGCCGACCGACGGCAAGGTCGCGGGCTTCGGCAAGGTCCGCGGCCGCGAGACCGCCGTGGTGGCCAACGACTTCACCGTGATGGGCGCCTCGTCCAGCGCCACCAACGGCCGCAAGATCGCGCACATGAAGCGCGTCGCCACGCAGCGCGGCGTGCCGATGGTGTTTCTGGGCGAATCCTCCGGCGCGCGCATGCCCGACCACATGGGCTCGCGCGGCATGGGCACGCTGCTCGGCAACGACGGCACCCAGTACCAGCGCATGCGCGAGACGCCCTGGGCCTCGGCCACGCTGGGGCTCTCGTACGGCTCGTCGTCGTGGTACGCCGTGCTCTCGGACTTCAGCGTGATCCGCAAGGGCGCGATCCTGGCCGTCTCCAGCCCGCTGCTTGCCTCGCTGGCGATCAAGGAGCAGGTCGATCCCGAGGAGCTGGGCGGCTGGCGGCTGCACGCCGAGGTCACCGGCTTCGCCGACCAGGTCGTCGACACCGACGAGGAGGCGCTCGACGCGATCAAGGCGTTCCTGTCGTACCTGCCGAGCCATCATAACGAGGCGCCGCCCGAGACGGCGGTGCCGGCCGGCTCGGGCGAGGGCATGCGCGACATCCTCAACCACCTGCCGTCGAGCCGCACGCAGGTCTACGACGTGCGCAAGGTGATCCGCGCGATCGTCGACAAGGACAGCTTCTTCGAGCTGAAGCCACGCTTCGGCAAGGTCGCAGTCACCGGTCTGGCACGTTTGGACGGCCGTGTGGTGGGCATCGCCGCCAACAACCCGCTGGTGAAGGGCGGCGCGATGGACACCGAGGCGTGCGAGAAGATCACCAGCTTCCTGGTCCTGTGCGACTCGTTCAACATTCCGATCGTGATGTTGGTCGACACGCCGGGCTTCGTCATCGGCACCGACGCCGAGCGCAAGCGCGCGCCGGGCAAGATCATGAACTTCATGAACGCGCTGGCGCTCGTGACCGTGCCGAAGCTGTCGGTGATCCTGAGGAAGAGCTACGGCCAGGCCTATCTCAACATGGGCGGCGGCCGCAACTCCGACGAGGTCGCGGCGTGGCCGACCGCCGAGGTGAGCTTCATGGACGCGCAGTTCGGCGTGAAGGTGGTGCACGGCCTTGAGCCGGGCCAGCCCGGCTTCGACGAGGCGTACGCGCAGATGAATCGCGACAGCCAGGTGTGGGACATGGCCTCGGTGTACGCGGTGCAGTCGGTGATCCGGCCGCAGGAAACGCGCGACTACCTGATCCGCATGCTGGACGTGCACCGCTTGCGGCTCACCAACGGCGTCGGCCAGCACCTGATGCGCGCCTGGCCGACGAGCTTCTGACGATGGGCGCGTTCAACAAGGTGGTGGTGGCGAACCGCGGCGCGGTGGCAGCGCGTGTGCTGCGCGCGCTGAATGCCCTTGGGGTGCCTGCCGTGGCCGTCTACTCGGACGCCGATGCCCACGCGCCGTACCTCGAGCTCGCCAGCGAGACGCACCACATCGGCGGTGCGCCGGCGCGCGAGAGCTAC
>DATIUV010000108.1:0-5565 GCA_035466595.1 Pelomicrobium sp. | reverse complement strand
TGCACGCCCTTGACGTCCTCGGCCTTGGCCGCGAACCGCGCGTGCTGCAGGGCAGTGTCGATCTGCGCGTCCTGCGCGCCGGCAATGCCCGGCGCGCCCAGCGCGAGCAAAGCCGCGAGGGCAAGCGCGCCGTGGAGCTTGCGGTAATCGTTCATCGCTGTTCCTCCTTCGCAATTGGCAAGTCGGCTCGGCTGCCGGACGCCACCGGTGCGGCCCGCAAACGGCGGCGTCCGGCGGGCTTGCCTATCAGTTAGGACAGCGCGGCGGCGAAAAGTTGAATCGCGCCTCCCGGCGCCGTCGGGCGCCCCGCGGCTCAGCGCGCCGGCCGCGGGTGGGGGGACGCGCGCATCAGCGCATCGACCAGCAGATAGAGGACGATCGCATTCAGCAGATGCCAGAGGAAGTGGGTGCCGACCGGCACGGCTGCGCAGACGGCCGCGTCCATCGTTCGGAACGCGAGCGACACCGTGAAGACGACCCAGGCCATGCCGACCTGCGCAGCCGCCGGATGCCGGCGAACACCGGCGAACAGTGCCATAAGCCCGAGCCCAAGCCAGGCCGGCGCGTAGAAGATCGAGCCGTTCAGCGCGTCCGGCGGGAACGCGCCGCGCACGCCAAAGTTCGCCGCCTGGAAGAGGACGAACAGGACAACGATCGGCAGCGCGCCGAGACGTGCGACGCGATAGAGGAAGCTCGGCAGGAAAACGTTGATGAAGAGCAGGATCGGGATCGTGTCGGCCAGCCCCGCCCACGGCTGCGCGAAGGCGTGCCACAGCGCGCTGCCGATCCCGATCGCGGCAAGCAGCGCGATCAGCAGGGCGATGTCCCAGGCGCTGCGCGGCGTGAGCCCCGGCGCGCGCGCGAATCGCGCCGCCGCCGTGGCGGCAGCCAGCAGGAACGCCGCGTTGGTGAGCAGGTTGATCGGCTCGGCCCACAGCCCCGGCCCGATCCGCTCGCAGTAAATGTCGACGAAGTCCGTCATGACAAAAACATGACGCCGGCACGAAAAGGCGTGCGTCCAGTACCGCGCCGCCGCCGGTCCGCGCTAGGATGACGGCCGTCCGCGATCCGCGCGGGCCCATTCGACATCTGCACAGGAGATCCCGCCATGGCCGGCAAGTTCGAGCTCAAGAAGACTGCCAACGGCAAGTTCATGTTCAATCTCAAGTCCGGCAACGGCCAGGTGATCCTCACCAGCCAGATGTACGAGCGCCGCGACGACGCGCTCGCCGGCATCCGCTCGGTGCAGACCAACGCCGCGGACGACGCGCGCTTCGAGCGCAAGACCTCGTCCAAGGGCGAGCCGTTCTTCGTGCTGCTCGCGGGCAACGGACAGCAGGTCGGCAAGAGCGAAATGTATTCGTCCGCGGCCGCGATGGAAAACGGCGTCGAGTCGGTGAAGAAGAACGCGCCCGGGGCCGCCGTGGAAGACGCCGCCGCTTGATTCGCGGATCGCCCGCGGCGCCTCACTTCACGGCGCCGCGCTGGCGCAGCGCGTCGCGGAGGTCCTCGACCCGCCGGCGATTGACGCCGAAGTCGTAGTACCCGGTGCGCGAGGCCGAGCGCACGGCGATGACGCCGTCCTGCGCCCGCAGATGGAATTCGACGTCGTCGACGAAGCCGAATACCGCGCTGGCGAACTCCGCGCGCAGGTAATCCGCCGAGCGCTGCGCGATCGTCACCCGCGGCATCTTCCCGAGTACTGACTGCAGCTCGGCCCACGCCTTCTCCGGCGCGGCGGCCAGCCGGAACGGCTCGATCCGGTGCGAAGGGTCCGTCGCGTCGCTGCTGACGCAGTTGGGGCTGTCCGGACACGGCGCCAGCCGGCCGCCGTCGATGCCCAGCGCGCCGGCGCTGCCCGCCGCGGCCATCGCCGCAACGGCCGCGAGTGCGATCGCGTTCTTCGATCTCGGCATGAGTCGTCTCCTGTGAGTGCGCGCCGGCACGGCAGCACGCCAACCGCCGGTTCGTCGACCCGGTAGGCAAGGCCCCGAGCGCGAAGGTTCCCTCCCGCGGAAGCGTGCCCGCTCAGGCCGGTCGGTTTACCGGCCGGTGCGCCAGCAGCAGCGCCAGGCTGACGACGAAGAACAGGAACCACTCCTCCTTCGGGAAGCCGAGCAGCGCCACGGCGAGCCCGAGAACGCCGATCGCCTCGTCGAGGGCCCAGGCGAGCAGCAGGCGCTGTCCCAGCATGGCGGCCAGCGCCGGGCGTCCGGACTGCGCACGGTGGATCGGCAGTCCGGCGCCAGTGGCGCGGCGCCACAGCCAGTGCGCGGCAGCCGCGGCGGCGACCGCGACGCCGCCGAACACGCTGGGCAGCCAGTCGGGTCCCAGCGCCGACGCCGGCTTGAGCAAACCGGAAATCGCCATGCCGAAATAGACGAGCACCGACGCAAGCAGCACGAACCAGACGACCCAGCGCACCTGTTCCGGCGAGGCGGCGGCCGAAGAACTCACGGCACGGCGCCTTCGAGCAGCGACAGCGCGGCCGCGGCCACCGCGTCGGGCGCCTCGCGCGGCAAAAAATGCCCGCGCCCTTTCAGCACCTCGCGCCGATAGCCGGCGGTGAAGAAGGACTCCTTGCCGGCCGAAGCGGCCGGCAGCGTGGCGCCGTCCTCGTCGCCGTGCAGCATCACGGTGGGTACCGCCACCGGCGCCGGCACCGCGAGGCGGCGCTCCAGTTCGTCGTAGCGCGGGTCGCCGGCGGCCTCGCCCCAGCGGTGGCGGTACGAATGGATCGTGACGTCGACCCAATCCGGGTTGTCGAACGACGGCGCGGTGGCGTCGAATTCCGCGTCGTCGAAACGCCACGACGGCGCCCACAGCATCCAGATGCGGCGCACGAAATCGCGCCGGTCGCGCGCCAGCGCGTCGCGGCCGCGCTCGAGCGCGAAGTACCAGTGGTACCAGTAGGCGTGGGCCTGGTCGAACGACAGCTGCTGCGCCGGCGAGTTGGTGCCGTAACCCACCGAGCACGCCACCAGCCCCAGCAGGCGCTCGGGCGCCAGCGCGGCGACGCCGTAGGCGGCGCGTGCGCCCCAGTCGTGGCCCACCAGCAGAACGCGTTCGGCTCCCAGCGCGTCGAGAAGATCGAGCAGGTCCTGCGTGAGCGCAGAGATCTGCCCGCTGCGCAGCGTGCCCGGGTCACGGAAACGCGTCGGCCCGAAGCCGCGCAGGTACGGCGCGACGGTGCGCACGCCCGCGCGATGCAGCCGCGCGGCGACGCCGTCCCAGGTGCGCGGATCGTCCGGCCAGCCGTGGACGAGGACCGCGGTGACCGACCCCTCGCCGCCCTCGATCGCCGTCAGGTCGAGGAGCGGAGTCGCCACCTGCCGCAGCCGCGCGGTCATGCCGCCTGCCGCGGATCAACGCGTTGGCAGGCGGGCAGTGGCTTCGGCGCGCGCTGGAAAACGTCGTTGCGCACGGATGTCTCCGTTGTCGTGTTCATCGGCGCCAGCATAATGCACGGCGGCGGGCGGCGCGAAGTGTGCTGACGCGCGTGCATGATGCGACTCGCGCCGGACGATTATCGCGTTGCGATGCAAGCGTTCTCACGCCAAGCGCTTGTTCTGCTTGGCTCGGCATCGCGTTTGCAGTATTTTGTAAATTAACAACATTGCTGGGGGGCGTCGACAGCATCCTGCGGCAACCGGGACGTTGCGGCGGCCCCTGCGGGACGGTCGCGATCCTTCGCTGCAATCCAGCCCTTTCTCGACGACGGACCTCTCGCAGCTGAGAGAAAATGACACCCATGAACAGGACCCTCGCCAGCCGGGAAACGCATCCGCGTCGCATCTATTGCAGCGACGGCGCGCTCGATGGCGTTTCCGTGTCCGGCGGCGGAAGCACCCGGATTGCGCGCGATGATTTCGCCGACGCGCTGCTGGACGTCGTCGCCGCCCTGATCTGCGTAACCAACCGCGAGGGACGCATCGAAGTGTTCAACCACGCGTGTGAAGAAGCCACCGGGTACACGGAAGCGGAAGTGCGCGGACGGGCGTTCTGGGATCTGTTCATCGCGCCCGAAGAGCTCGCTGCGGTCAAGGCCGGCTTCGATGCGCTGCGCGCCGGACGCGCGCCGTCCTGGCAACTCAATCGCTGGCGACACCGCAGCGGCAGGATGCGCCTCATCCAATGGTCGAACACGGTGCTTGCCGGCGCCGATGGCGAGGTGCGGCATGTCATCGGCACCGGCATCGACGTGACCGAGCGCCAGCGGGTCGAAGACGAGGCCCGCGCACAGCAGCTGCACCTGTCGCGGCTGCAGCGCCTGTACACGGCGGGCGAGCTGGCCGGCTCGCTCGCCCACGAGTTGAACCAGCCCCTCGCCGCCATCGTCGCCTACTGCGACGCCGCGCTGCTGCGCCTGCGGCGCGATCCCGACAGCGTCGAGGGATTGCAGCAGAGCCTGCAAAACATCGCGTCCCAGGCCCAGCGCGCGTCGGACGTGATCCGCAGCCTGCGCTCGCTGACGCGACGCGAGGCGCCGAAGCTCACGCCCTGCCGCCCGCTCGACCTGGTGAAAGGCGGTGCCGACCTCGTGGAAGCGGAAGCGCAGCGCGCCGGCGTCGAAGTTCGCCTGCACGTACCCGACTCCCTGCCGAAAGTGCTGGCCGACCCGCTACAGGTGGAGCACGTGGTGGTGAACCTGCTGCTGAACGCCCTCGCCGCCAGCCGCGAGAGCCGGCGGGATGGCGGCCTGATCGAGATCGCCGCCGAGGGGACGGCCGATGACTGCGTCCGCCTGAGCATCCGCGACAACGGGCCCGGGCTCGATCCGGCGGTGGCCGAGCGCATGTTCCGCTCCTTCTACACGACCCGGCGTGAAGGGCTGGGTCTGGGTCTCGCCGTCAGCCGCGCCATCATCGAAACCCACGGCGGAAGGATCTGGGCCGATCCGCCGGGACCGGGCGGCGCCGCCTTCCACTTCACGCTCGCGGTGGCGCGATGATAGCCTCGGTCTACGTGGTGGACGACGACCCCGCGGTGCGCGACGCGATCGTCGAGGTGCTGAAGGCCGCTTCCCTGCGCGTCGAGGCGTTCGCGGACGCGGAGTCCTTCCTTGCCGCCTGCCAGCCCAACTGCGCCGGCTGCCTGGTGCTGGACAACACGCTGCCCGGGATGAGCGGTGCCGAGTTGCAGGCGGCGATGCTGGCGCGCAGCGTGCGCATCCCCGTCATCTTCATCACCGGCAACGCCGACGTGCCGACCGCCGTGCAGGTGTTGAAGAGCGGGGCGTTCGACTTTCTCGAGAAACCCATCCGCGCGGAGGCGCTTCTGGCGCGCGTGCGCGCCGCGCTGGCGGCGGATCTGCGCCGCCGGCGGCGCGAAGCCCGCCAGAAGCAGGTCGAGGAGAAGGTCGAGCGGCTCACCCCGCGCGAGCGCGAAGTGCTGCAATTGCTGGTGCTGGGCATGTCGAACAAGGAAATCGGCCGGCGCCTACGCATCAGCCACCGCACGGTGGAAGTGCACCGCGCCCGCCTGCTGCAGAAAACCGGGGCGGAAACGCCCCGGGAGATCGCCACCCTGGCCGAAACGGCGCGCCTGAAGTACCCGTTGCCGCCG
>DATIUV010000107.1:0-8176 GCA_035466595.1 Pelomicrobium sp. | reverse complement strand
GTTCTTCGACTCCATGCGCCGCGGCTGAGTGAAAAGAGCATTAACCGCGAAGGACGCGAAGGACGCAAAGTAAGAATTCTCCCCTTGGTGCCCTTGGGTTTCCTTCGCGTCCTTTGCGTCCTTTGCGGTGAAAAAGACGTTGTCCTTCCCGTCGCTCGAGCGAGCGCGACTCAGCGCGGCGAACGTCCTACCGGCGGAGCCGTCGCCAGCGCCAGCGCGCGCATGACCGCCGCGGTGCGCGTCTCCACGCCCAGCTTCACGTAAAGCCGCTCCAGGTGCTTCTGCACCGTGCGGGCGCTGATTCCCAGGATTTCCGCGATCTCGCGGTCGGTCTTGCCGGCGGCGAGCCAGGTGAGCACCTCGCGCTCGCGTGCCGTGACCGGCAGCGCGTCGAACTTCGCCGGCATGAACCGCCGGGCGCGCTCCCGCAGTAGCATCAGGCAACCGCCGGCGGGACCTGGCAGGACGATCGTGTCTACCGTGAGATTGCCGACGTCGCGGGTAAGCCGCAGCGGGGCGCCCTCCGCCTGCGTTGCGGCAATGCGCAGGCGCCGTACAACCGGCAGCGGCAGCAAATCTTCCGTCCCGCCGCGCGCGCCGACGTAGCGCGCCAGCAGCTGCGCGGCCCGCGGCGTGCAGCGCACGACGTCGCCCGGCTCGGAAATCTCGATGAACGCGATGCCCTCCCCGGCCAGCCAGTCGCAGATTTCTGCCAGGGCCGCGCGCGCCTGCCGCAGCTCGAGCGCCTGTCGGGCGAACCACTCCAGTGGCGCGCCATCGGGAAGCTGCGGCGCGGCGCCCGGACGGCCGCGGCCAGCGCGCGCGGGCAGCGAGCGCAGGCCGGCGGCGGAAAAACGGAAACGGGGACGGCCGCCGCGAGGGACGTTGCCGAGGTCGCCGGCGAGCCGGCCAAGCTGCTCGAGCAGGCGCAGTCCGCTTCGGTAATCGCGCGCTGACAGGTGGCCCATACGGCGGCCCTCCGTCAAGAGGTCGCGGCGCCCGGCAATACGCAGGATCGCGTATCCCGGGGCCGCCGCGGGAGATTCAAAGTATAGGCTTCGACCGGGGCGCCGCAAGGATGCCCGCCCCAACGCAGATGGAGACGACCATGGAAGCGAGCACACTGTCCGGCCGCGTCGCGGCCGCTGCGGGACTCGACGGCGCCCAGGTTACCGCCATCCTCGCGGTGAGCGATCTCGAGCGCGCGCGGCAGTTCTACGAAGAGCGCCTCGGCCTCGTCGCCGTGGGCACTCAGCCCGACGGCAAATTTCTCTTCCGCTGCGGCGGCACCGACATCGCGCTGTTCGCGAAGCCGGAAGGCGCCCGCGCCGAGCACACCGTGCTCAGCTTCCGCGTCGACGACATCGGCCGCGCCATCGCGGCGCTCGAGCGGCGCGGCGTCACCTTCGCCGACTACGACCTGCCGGGGCTGAAGACCGTCAACCACGTCTGCCTGCTGGGCTCGGAGAAGGCGGCGTGGTTCCAGGACACCGAGGGCAACATCCTCTGCCTGCACGAGGAAATCGAGCCGCGGCCGGCGGGCGCGCGCTGAGCGCGCGGCGCGGCGAAACCATCAGCGAGGAGGCAGACATGGGCGTCGAACACGCGATCGCGAAGGTCATGGAGCACGCGGAGCTGAAGAGCTTCGCCAAGCCCGACGACGTGCGGGAGTTTCCCAAGGGCCGGCTCGAGCTGGTGAACGTGGGGGGCGCGACCATCGGCCGCGCCGTGTTCGAGCCCGGCTGGCGCTGGTCGACCTCGGTGCAGCCCATCGCGCAGACGAAGAGCTGCGAGGCGCCGCACTTCCAGTATCACGTCTCCGGCGTCCTGATGATCCTGATGGACGACGGCACCGAGCTGGAATGCCATCCGGGCGACGTCTCGCTGCTGCCGTCGGGGCATGACGCCTGGGTGGTCGGCGACGAGCCCGCCGTCGTCGTGGACTTCCAGGGCATGCTGGACTACGCGCGCTCGGCGTAGGTCGGCGACCCGCGTCAGCGCGCCGTGCTTTGCGCGGCCTCCGGCGTCGGCGGCACTTCCTCCGGCACCGCGTCCGTGCGCGGGTCCAGCTCGGCCGCGACGGTGGAGCCCTCGCCCATCGGCATGAAGCCCGTGTGCCCCGCCGTCTCCGGCACCGGCTTGCGCATCTGCGCGACGCCGAACGCCGCCAGCGCTCCCAGCACCGCCGCGAAGTAGAGGAACAGCGTCGGCGCGCCGAGCCTATCCATCAGCAGGCCCGCCAGCGCGGGCCCGACGGCCGCGCCGACACCGTGCACCAGCAGCAGCCCGCGCGTCGCCTCCAGGGTGTCCTCGGCGCGCAGGTAGTCGTTGAGGTGGGCGACGGCGAGGCCGTAGACGGTGAACGCGGCGCCGCCGTAGAAGAACATGCACGCGATGAGCGCTGCGGGCGAGACGAAGCCCAGCGCGAAGGCAACCCCGGCCAGTGCGGCGCCCGCCAGCGAGATTCCCGTCAGCACGCGGCGGCGGTCATAGGCGTCGGAGAGCCGACCGATCGGGAACTGCAGCACCGCGCCGCCGAGCACGGCGGTGCTGACGAACGCCGCCACCTGCGCCTCGCTGAAGCCCTGGCGGAAGGCGTAGACCGCGCCCAGGCTCCAGAAGGTGCCGTTCACCAGGCCCGAGGTCACCGCGCCGGCAGGGCCGAGCGGCACGCGCCGGAACAGGTCGCCCAGGTGCAGCTCGGGCGTGGGCACCGGCGCCGGCTCCTTGACCTTCGTCATCACGATGGGCACCAGCGCGACCGAGAGGATCACCGAGACGACGCCGAACGGCACGAACGTGCCGACGTCGCCGACCAGGATCAGGTACTGGCCGAGGGCCTGGCTCACCAGCGTCACGGTCATGTAGCCGCCGAACAGCGTGCCGCGGGTCTTGTTGGTGGCGAGCGCGTTGAGCCAGCTCTCGATCACCATGTAGATCCCAACCAGGCAGGCGCCGGTGATGGCCCGCAGCACGCTCCACGCCACCGGGTCGACGACGATCGCGTGCACGACCGCCATGGTCGACGCGATCGATGCCATCGCGGCGAACGCGCGCACGTGCCCCGCGTGGCGGATGATCCAGGGGCAGACGTAGGTGCCGACGATGAAGCCGAGAAAGTAGAACGACATCATCACGCCGGTGACGGCGTCGCTGAAGCCCTCGACGCCGGCGCGCACGCCGAGCAGCGTGAAGAAGAAGCCGACGCCGACGAGCAGGACGCCGACACCGAGCAGCAGCGAGAAGATCGAGAGCAGCATCGGGGGCAGGGCGTTCAGGGGGCGGCCCGCGGGGACCGCGGCGGGCGCGCGCAGGATGCGCAGGTCCGAGGATAACCCGGTTGGCCCTGCGAACACAAAAGCGGACCTACGTCCTTGCCCAAAAACGGCTTTTGCGCCATAATGCGCGACTTTTCGGCGGCGCCCGGCCGCCCACGCATCGCGCGAGGATTCGCCCCATGAAAGAGAAGATTCACCCGAAATACAACGAGATCAAGGTGGTCTGCAGCTGCGGGAACACCTTCACGACGCGCTCGACCTACGGCAAGGAATTGCACGTGGAAGTCTGCTCGGCGTGCCACCCGTTCTACACCGGCACCCAGAAGATCGTGGACACGGCCGGCCGCGTCGAGAAGTTCCGCCAGAAATACGCCAAGAAGCAGCCTGCCGCCCAGTGAGCGCGCCCGGCGCGCGCCCCGCGAAAAGGCAGCCTCGGCTGCCTTTTTTGCTGGCGGATCACCACCCTACGCTTTTGCCGCGATGCCCCGGCGGCTAGAATAGCGCCCATGTCACGCCCTGGCCGCCCCGCTGCGCCGCGCCCGACGGCGCGGCATCAAGATTCCTAGCGCCGTGGCCATCTCGCCGTTCCGCCCGCCCGCCTCGCCCTACACCCGCTACCAGGACCCGCACCACGGGCCCCTGATGTTCGCGCTCATCCTCGCGGCGTGGCTCGTCGCCGGCGTCGTCGGCCACGATCCGTGGAAGCCGGACGAGACCGAGCACTTCGGCATCGTTTATTCGATCATCCTGACCGGCGATTGGGTCGTGCCGGCGCTGGCGGGGATTCCGGAGCTCAGCCGCCCGCCGCTCTACTACGCCGTGGCCGCCCTGTTTGCACGCGTTTTCGACGGCGTGCTGCCGCTGCACGACGGCGCCCGCCTGGCCACGGCGTTCTTCATGGGCCTCACCTTCCTGTTCGCGGGCCTCGCCGCGCGCGAGCTCTACGGCAAGGGCTACGGGCGCATCGGCGTGCTGGTGCTGCTCGGCTGCCTCGGCCTCATCATCCGCGGCCACCAGATCCTGCCGGAGACGGCACTGCTCGCCGGCGCCGCGATGGTGGTGCATGGTCTCGCCCTGGGGCTGCGCCTGCCGGGCACCGGCGGCCTCGTCCTCGGCACGGGCATCGGCGTCGCCTTCATGGCCGAGGGCCTGCTGGCGCCGGCAGTCGGCGCGGTGGTGGTGGCAATCCTGCCGTTCGTCTCGCGCCAGTGGCGCACGCGCAAGATGGCGGCAAGCGTCGTGATCGCGGTGGTAGTGGCGGCCCCGTGGCTCGTCGTCTGGCCGTACCTGCTCAACGCGCGCTCGCCGGAGCTGTTCCGCCTCTGGCTCGAGACCGATCTCGGCCGCTTTCCCGGCGTCGCGGGCGTGTCGCTCGACAGCGCCACCTTCTACCTGCAGGCGCTGCCGTGGTTCGCCTGGCCCGCGCTGCCGCTGGCGCTGTGGACGCTGTGGCACGAGGGCCGCGCGGGCCTCGCCCATCCCGGCATCCATTTGCCGCTGATCGCCTTCTTCGTGGCGCTGGCCGGCGCCAGCCTGTCGCCCGGCGCGCGCGACGTCGAGGGCCTGCCGCTGCTGCTGCCGCTCGCGCTGCTGGGCGCCGGCGGCCTCTACACGCTGCGCCGGGGCGCGGCGAACTCTATGTACTGGTTCTCCATCATGGGTTTCTCCGCGCTAGCGGCGGCGGCGTGGTTCTACTGGGCGCCGCTCGCGCTGACGGTGCCCGACCGGCTGTTCCAGCACCTCGACCGCATGCGGCCAGGGTACAACTTCGGCTTCCGGCCGCTCGCGTTCGGCTTCGGCCTGTTGCTGACGATCGGCTGGATCGTGCTGATCGCGCGGCTGCGGCGCAATGCGCAGCGGCCCATCATCGCCTGGGCCGCGGGCGTGACGCTGGTGTGGGGCCTGCTAATGTCGCTGCTGATCGGCTACATCGACCACGCCAAGAGCTACCGCACCGTGGTCTCGTCGATGCGCACCGCGATCCCGACGAAATACGACTGCATGGCGTCGCTGCGCGCCGGGCCCGACCAGCGCGCGATGGTGCATTACTACGCCGGCATCATGACAAAACCCGTGAACGGCTTCGACGTCGCCGGCTGCGAGCTGCTGCTGCAGGTCGGCCACCCCGACGAGTGGGTCGATCCCGAGGGCGGCTGGGAGCGCGTGTGGGAAGGCCGCCGCCCGCGCGACAAGACCGAGCTGTGGGCGCTTTACGTGAAGAAGCCCGATTCGCCGCCGCCCGGGCCGAAGCGGCCCGCGCGGCGACGCTAGGCCGCGCTCTCAGGAAGCGCGGCGCATCGCGCCGCCCACCTCAGGGTGCCCGCCGCCGGTCGACAGCGGCACCCTCAGCACTTCCGGCGGCGGCAGCTTGAGCAGCCGGTACAGGTGGCTCAACTTGGCGCGGAAGCGCCGCTCGAAGCTCGCCACCGCGTGCGCGGGATTGTAGTCGCCAAGCCACCAGAACCAGTCGGAGCTCTCGCAATCCATCAGCTGCTGCTCGGCGGCGGCGGCCTCCTCCGGCTTCAGCCGGCCGCTCTCGATCACGAGATCGTAGTTGCGCTTGGCCTCGGCGATCAGGTCCCACGCCGCGTTCTTCGCCGGCTCGCCGATCCAGGTCGAGAGCGTGCCGTAGACCCAGCTGCCCGCCACCAGCGGCGGCAGCGGCTCCAGCCGCGGCTTGCGCGCCAGGTAGTCGCGATAGGTCGTCGTGCGCACCACGTGGTCGCTCTCCAGTGCCGCGTAGAGGTCGTCGAGGAAGTAGTAGCCGTTGTACGGGTAGTACTCCCAGGCGTTCTCGCCGTCGAGGATCACGCTGACCACCGCGCCGGGCGCGCCGCGCGCGATGCCGTGCAGGCGGCTCAGGAAATCGGTGGCGGCGTCGCGGCCGAACCACGACTGGTACTCGAAGCCGATCAGGTCGGAGAGCTGGTCGTTGCGGAAGAAGCACGCCACCGTGCCCGCCGTGCCCTGGTAGCGGTACGGCTGGAAGCACCAGGGGGAGTTGCCGGGCGGCCCGCCCTGCGCGCGCGTGATCGTGTTGGCCAGCACCTGCTGGCCGCTCGCCGCCCAGCCGACGCCCTCGCGGGCGAAGATCTCCAGGACGGCGTCCGAGAGCGCGCCCTCGGCCGGCCACACGCCGCTCGCCGCGGCGCCGAAGCGCGCGGCGTGGCTGGCCTGCGCGGAGCGCAGGTGGCGTTCGACGCGCGAGCGCCCGCCGGCGTAACCCGCCGCCCGCGGCAGCGGCGCCTCGGGCATCGCGTCGCGCGCGACCTTGAAGTCGATCAGCAACGGCGCCAGCGGGTGGTTGTGCGGCGTCGTCGACAGCTCTACCTGACCGCGCTCGGCGAGCCTGCGGTAGCGCGGGATGACGCCCGCCACCAGTTCGCCGATGAGCTGGTACAGCGCGTAGCGGTCGCCGTGGCTGAAGTGCTCGCCCTTGGCCATCAGCCGCGTCACCAGCTCGCTTTTGCGCCGCACGCTCTCGCCGGTCCAGGCGAGGTGGTACCAGGTAAGCAGGTCCGCCAGGTACTGCCCCGACAGGTAGTCGAGCGAGAGGTCGCCGTGATTGGTGACCTGCTGGTAAATCTCGCGCAGCCGCTTGTAGGGCGCGAACGGATCCACCATGCGCGTGTGGTTGCTGCGGAAGCAGGCGTCGATGACGAACCGGCGCTGCTCCGGCGTGACGTGATCGAGGTTGGACGACGTCAGCAGCTTGAGCAGCGGGTCGCGCACCACGCCGAGCTGGAACTGCTCGGCGTAGGCTTCCAGCTGGTCGAGCAGCACCGGCACGAAGTTGACCACCGCCTTGACGCCGGGATGGCGCTCGAGGTGGTCCGCCATGTCGGTGTAGTCCTTGATGGCGTGCAGGTAGACCCACGGCAGCGCGAAGTCGCCGGTGGCGCGGTCGCGGTAGTCCGGCTGGTGCATGTGCCAGAGCAGCACCAGGTCGAGCTTGGACGGGGACGGATTCATGCGAAGCTGCGCTGCCGGCGCCTACGGTCGCGCGCCGGCGGCGAAGATCCCGCGCTCACCTGACCTGGTGCACCGGCTGGCCGAGCATTTCCGGCGTGATCAGCGTCACGCCCTTGTCGGTGACATAGAAGCGCCGGCGGTCGTCGTCGGGATTGACGCCGACAACGAGGCCCTCCGGGATCACGCAGCGCCGGTCCACCACCACTTTCTTCAGAACCGCGCGCCGCTGGACCGTGACGTTGGGCAGGATCACCGCGTCCTCGATGTTACAGTAGGAATGCACGCGCACGTCCGAAAACAGCAGCGAGCGGCGGATGGTCGAGCCGCTGATCAGGCAGCCGCCCGAGACCATCGAGTCGACCGCGGCGCCGCGGCGGCCCTCTTCGTCGAACACGAACTTGGCCGGCGGCAGCTGCTCCTGGTGGGTCCAGATCGGCCACTCCTTGTCGTAGAGGTTCAGCTGCGGCGAGATCGTGGTGAGGTCGATGTTGGCCTCCCAATAGGCGTCCACCGTGCCGACGTCGCGCCAGTAGGGCTCGCCCTCGACCATGTTCACGCAGCTGTCCTGCAGCCGGTGCGCGAACACGCGGTAGCGGCCGATCAGGTGCGGCACGATGTTCTTGCCGAAGTCGTGGTCCGAGCGCGGATCGTCGGCGTCGCGGATCAGCTGCTCGTAGAGGAACGCGGCGTTGAAGACGTAGATGCCCATGCTGGCGAGCGCGATGTCCGGCTTGCCCGGCATCGGCTTCGGGTCCTTGGGCTTTTCCTGGAACTCGGTGATGCGCAGGCTCTCGTCCACCGCCAGCACGCCGAACGCGGTGGCCTCCTCGAGCGCCACCTCGACGCAGCCAACGGTGCAGTCGGCCTGCAGCGAGACGTGGTAGGCGAGCAGCTTGCCGTAGTCCCTCATGTAGACGTGTTCGCCG
>DATIUV010000106.1:0-4724 GCA_035466595.1 Pelomicrobium sp. | reverse complement strand
ACTTCCGCTCGGTGCTGCGGCCGAAGTACCTCGCCGCCACCTACACCAAGCTGGGCTGGGCCGTGCCGAAGGCGCCGACGTTCATCCCCGCCAACTGTGCTAGCGAGGCCGGCAAGCCGCCCTACGCGCCCTACGGCCTCGGCGTCATGGGCCGGCAGCCGTTCCCGGAGCCGGGCGATCTGGTGCGGCCGTGGCAGTTCGGCGGCAAGACCTTCAATCCGTGACGCGTCCAGCGGCGTGCCAACGGAGAGTCGCATGGCGATAGCCGTGGAGAAGGCGCAGCGTCCGCCGGCGGCGGCGGACGCGCCCGACGCCGGCGGCGACACGGCAGCGGAGCAGGAAGAGCCGCGGCGCAGCGACGCGGGCCGCGCGGGCGCCGCCCACCCGCTCCTGCGCTGGGGCTCGCGCTACGTGCTGCTGGTGCTCATGTTCGTGGTCTGGGAGGGCATCAGCCGCTCCAGCCCGGACATGTCGCTGCTGCTGCCCGCCCCGACCGAGGTGGTGAAGGCCGGCTACGAGCTGTTCCAGCAGGGTTCGCTGCAGCGGGACATCCTCGCCAGCCTCAAACGGGTGGGGGTGGCGCTGGGCTTCGCGTCCCTGATCGGCTTCCCGCTGGGCGCCGCGCTGGGCGCGTCGCGCAGGTTCGCGTGGGCGTTCGAGCCCGTGGTGAACTTCTTCCGGCCGATCCCGCCGCTCGCCTGGATCCCGCTCTCGATCGTCTGGTTCGGGATCAGCGACGCGCAGAACCAGTTCATCATTTTCCTCGCCGCATTCTTCCCTATCGTGCTGAGCACGATGGAGGGCGTGCGCGACGTCGACCGCCAGCTGATCCGCGCCTCGCGCACGCTGGGCGCGGGCCGCGTCGCCATCGCCCTGACCGTGGTCTTGCCGGGCGCCCTGCCGTCGATGTTCGTTGGCCTGCGGGTCGGCATCGGCATCGCCTGGATGGCGCTCGTCGCCGGCGAGCTGGTGGCCGCCACCTCCGGCCTCGGCTTCCTGATCAGCCAGGGCCGCCTGCTGTTCCGCAGCGACTACATCGTGGTGGGCATGGTGATGATCGGGCTCATCGGCCTGATGCTGGACGCGCTGGCGCGGCTGGCGCAGCACCTGGTCATGCCCTGGCGGGAGGAGAACTGACATGGCCCAAAGCTGCGTTTCGATCGCCGGCGTGCACAAGATCTACAGCACCGGACGAAACGAGGTGGTGGCGCTGAAGAACATATCGCTGGAAATCGGCGAGAACGAGTTCGTCTGCATCGTCGGCCCCAGCGGCTGCGGCAAGACCACGCTGCTCAACCTGCTGGCGGGCTTCGAGTCGCCCACTGCCGGCTCCGTCACCGCGTTCGGCGAGCGGATCACCGGACCCGGGCCCGACCGCACCATGATGTTCCAGGACTACGCGCTGTTTCCGTGGCTCACCGTGCACGGCAACATCGAGTACGGGCTGAAGCGCCGCGGCGTGGCCAAGGCCGAGCGCGGACGCATCGTGCGCCACTACGTCGAGCTGATCGAGCTGAAGGGCTTCGAGGACAAGTTCCCGAAGCAGCTCTCCGGCGGCATGCGCCAGCGCGTCGCGCTGGCCCGCGCGCTGGCGGTGAATCCGAAGATGCTGCTCATGGACGAGCCGTTTGCGGCGCTGGACTCGTTCACGCGCGAGAAGATGCAGGACGAGCTGATCCGGGTCTGGGAGCGCGAGCGCAAGGCGGTGCTGTTCATCACGCACAACATCGACGAGGCGATCAAGCTCGCCGACCGCGTGGTGGTGATGTCGCCGCGGCCGGGGCGCATCTCCGAGATCATCCCGCTCTCGAGCCCGCGCCCGCGCGACGTCGACAGCGACGAGAACGTGAAGATCGTCCATCACGTGCGCGAGATCCTGCACCTGATTTCCACCAACGGCGCCGCGGCGCGGGCGGCCTGAGCCGCGGCGGCGTCGCGAGAACGACACACGAATGGAACAACCGTCGTACGACTACATCATCGTGGGCGCCGGCTCGGCCGGCTGCGTACTGGCCAACCGGCTGAGCGAGGACCCGCAGACGCGCGTGCTGCTGCTGGAAGCCGGCGACGCGCCGAGCAGCCTCTGGGTGCGCGTTCCGCTCGGCGTCGGCAGAATCCTCGGCGACAGCCGCTACCTGTGGCAGGCCGAGACCGAGCCGGAGAAGGAGCTGCACGGCAACCGCATCGCGTGGCCGAGCGGCCGCCTGCTGGGCGGTTCCAGCTCCGTGAACGGCATGCTGTTCGTGCGCGGCCACCCGCGCCGCTACGACGAATGGGCCGCCGCCGGCTGCCCGGGGTGGAGCTGGGACGAGGTGCTGCCCCACTTCATGCAGCTGGAGGACTGCCCGTTCGGCGATCGCGCGTACCGCGGCGCGCGCGGGCCGATCGGCGTCAGCCGCCTGAAAGGCGACCCGATTACCGACCGCTTCATCGACGCCTGCGTTGAGGCCGGCATTCGGCGCACCGACGACTACAACGACCGCCACGCGGAGGGCGCGGCGCACCTGCAGCTCAGTACCCGCAACGGCATGCGCTGCAGCGCCGCCGCCGGCTACCTCGAGCCCGTGCGCAGCCGCCGCAACCTGACCGTGCTGACCGGCGCGGTGGCCTCCATGGTGCGCTTCGACGGCATCCGCGCGGTCGGCGTCGATTATCTCCACGGCGGCCGGACCGCGACCGCGCGCGCCGAGCGCGAGGTGCTGCTCGCGGCCGGCGCGATCCGCTCGCCCCAGCTGCTGGAACTTTCCGGCGTCGGCAATGGCGAGGCGCTGAAGGAGCACGGCATCCGCGTCGTGCGCCACCTGCCCGGCGTCGGCGAGAACCTGCAGGACCACCTGATGCCGCGGCTCGGTTTCGAGTGCACGCTGCCGATCACGGTCAACGACCTGCTGCAAAGCCGCCTGCGCATGGCCGGGGCGCTGCTGCGCTACGTGCTGTTCCGCGACGGGCTGTTCGCCACGCCCTCGCTCACCGCGCTCGCGTACGCCCGCACGCGCGCAGGACTGCCCTATCCCGACGTGCGCATCCAAAGCGGGCTCGTGAGCGGCACCAGCCGCCTTTCGTCCAGCGCCGACACCGGGCTCGACCGCCACTCCGGCTTCCACATTGGCGGGTATTTCCTCTATCCCGAGTCGCGCGGACGCCTGCACATCCGCTCGCGCGATCCGCGCGAGTCGCCGCGCATCGAAGCCAATTATTTGAGCCACCCGCTCGACCGCGAGGTGACGGTGCGCGTGCTGAAACTCATGCGCCGGATCGCGGCCCAGCCGGCGCTCGAGCCGCTGATCGTGCGCGAGGTGCGCCCGGGCGCCGGTGCGGTCTCCGACGACGAGCTGCTCGACTACGCGCGCCGCACGGGCCAGACCTGCTGGCACCCGTCCGGCACGTGCCGCATGGGCGCCGACGCCGGCGCGGTGGTGGATCCGCAGCTTCGCGTGCACGGACTGGAGGGATTGCGGGTCGTGGACGCCTCCGTCATGCCGTTCCTGGTGGCGAGCAACACCAATATTCCCACCATGATGATCGCCGAGCGTGCCGCGGAACTGATCAAGGCCGCGGGCCGGCAGCCGACGGAGATCCGGGTTGCCGCCTGAGGGCGGCTTCGCGACGAGCACACGTTTTTCGCAGGGGCGCGCGGGCGGCGGGGGCATGGTCGTCTCCTCCAGATAACTGACCCGTCGCCGCGGGGATCGGCACGCGGTGCCTCACACCGCACCGGTCCTCGACCGCGCCCCCGCGTTTTTTCTCCCCTGTGACGGCGGCCGACTGCGGCCGCGGCGAGCGCAGCGAAAGCGGCCGGCTCAGGCGCTCGCCCAGTGCAACGCGCTCATGAGGCTGTCCACCGCCATCCAGGAAAGTCCCCCCAGAGGCAGGCCCGTGCGCAGGTTCGTCGCCAGGCTGGACATGCCCGGTCGCGCAACGACCTCGATGTCATCGCCAACCCGCGCTTGCGCGCGGCCGGGAGCGATCGCGAAAGCGGCATAGCGGCCACTGTTCAACCGCGCCGCTGCGCGCCCGCCGGCTTGGCTCACGAAGATCACCCGGGCAATCACAACCATTCCTCTCGAGCCTGCCGTCCGCCGGCGCGGGCCGCCGCCGATGTCGGATACGGCCCGATGAAAACCGCGCGCTCGTCGTAGCGCCCCGAAATCGTGACCGGCGGCCAGCTGACGCGGTAGAAGCCCTGGGCGAGCGGCTCGCCGTCGGCGCGCCAATAGATGCGCTCGTATGATTCGGCGTCCAGCAGCCTCGAATCGGATATGACGCGGATGATCTCGAAGTACTCGCGTTCCTCGTCGCGCCTCATCATGTGCTTCTCCTCAAATGGGACGTGTGCCGCCCGGGGCAGCCCGGAGCGCGCGAACATCTTCGATGGGCAAGGATCCCGTCGCGACGCGCACGGAACGCAACGCCGGAACGAGGTCGCGGCCCGCGGGGACAGGAATGAGCCGCTCAAGGAAGAAATCAGCGAGTCGCGGCCGTCACTGCAGTTGATCGACGGTGCCGACGCTGCCTGACCCCAGCATACTCGGCTTCGCCCGCCAACGCGAGGCAATTCGCGCGGCTGCGCCGGCACGGAAGATTCCCGGCGTCACGGCAGCCGGCGCGTCGACGTCACCAACACGCGGACCTAGCGCACCAGCCACTTGCGCAGGCGGGCGTAGACTTCCGGCCGCGACAGCAGGTCGAAGTGTCCCATGCCTTCCGCGATCCACCAGTGCCCG
>DATIUV010000105.1:0-2541 GCA_035466595.1 Pelomicrobium sp. | reverse complement strand
GGCGAGCGCGCCAAGCGGCTCGCGCACGACGCCTTCCTCTGGTTCTACCGCGAGCTCTACCGCACCACGCTGCCGGTGCTGGAGAAGCTCTACCCGGGCTACGAGCGCTTCCGCGAGCTCGGGCGCTTCCGCGCGCTGGTCAAGCTGGGGATCAACGTCACGCTGCTGGAGACCTTCGGCATGGTGATCGCGGGCGATCCCGACGAATGCGAGCGCAAGCTCCGCGCCTATCGGGACGCCGGCGTGACGCACATGCTCCTCGCCGTGGGCGCCGGCGCCGTGCCCACCGGGCTCGTGCGCGAATCGCTCGCCTGCCTCTCGACCCACGTGCTGCCGCGCTTCGCCGCGCCGGCGGCGCGCGCCGCCTCGGCGTGAAGGTCGTCGTCACCGGCGCCGCCGGCCGGCTGGCGGCGGCCGTGCTGCCGCGCCTCGCCGCCGACCCGGCGATCGAGGAAATTCGCGCCATCGACCTGCGCCAATCGACGTTCGCCGACCGCAAGATC
Organism: Pelomicrobium sp.; assembly: GCA_035466595.1. Taxonomy (GTDB): domain Bacteria; phylum Pseudomonadota; class Gammaproteobacteria; order Burkholderiales; family UBA6910; genus DATIUV01. The sequence continues at coordinate 2,038 of DATIUV010000105.1, read as the reverse complement.
CGCTTCTGCCAGGGCGACTTCCGCGCTGACGCGGCGCGCGCGATGCTTCTCGGCGCGGACGCGCTGGTGCACCTCGCCTTCGTCGTGCTGCGCGCTCGCACGCCGCGCAGCCGCATGCGCGAGGTGAACGTGGCCGGCACGCTGGCGCTGTTCGCGGCCGCGCGCTCCGCCGGCGTGCGACGCGCCGTGCACCTCTCGAGCGCTGCGGTCTACGGTGCCGGGGAGCGTCTGACGGAGGACGCCACGCTCGCGCCGATTCCGGGCTTCGCCTACGCCGAGGACAAGGCGGTGGTCGAAACCGGGCTGGCCCGGGATTTTCCCGAAGCCGTGCGTCTGCGCTGCCACATCATCGCCGGACCCAACGCGCAGCCGCTGCTCGCAAGCCTGTTGCGCCAGCCGTTTTACGTGAGCGCGCCGGCGCCGGCGCCACAGCTGCAGTGCGTGCATGAGGCCGATGTCGCGACGGCGGTGGCGCTGGCGCTGGGAAGCGGCGTGTCGGGCCCGATCAACCTCGCCGCCGACGACACCTTCAGCCTCGCCGAGGCGATTCGCCGCCGCCATCGCCTCGCCGTCGCGCTGCCGCCGGCCGCGGCGCGGGCGCTGGTCACGACAGGGTGGGCATTGGCCGGCGCGTTCGGCGAGCCGGCGTGGGTCGCGGGCGCCGGTCGGAGCCTCACGCTGGACTGCAGGCGCGCGCGCGACGAGCTGGGATGGCGGCCGGATTTCTCCAGCCGCGCGGCGTTGGCGGCGATGGTGGCCGAAAGACCCTACGGCAGCGAGACGCGGAAGCCGTAGCCTTCCAGCAGCCGGATGCTGGGCGCGAGCAGGCGGGCGAGGAACTGCTGGCGGTGAGGATTGCGCCGCGCCAGCGCGCGCCAGCGCGCGCCCGGCGCGAGGCCGGCCAGCTCATAGAGGTCGGCCGTGGGCAGGAAAGCGGTCTCGACGAACGCGGCGAACAGCCGCCGCACCAGCGGCGGCAGCACGCGCCGCTGCAGCGCGCCGGCGGCGGCGAGCCGGGTTTCCACGGTCTTGCGCGCGTAGGCGACATGGCGCGCCTCGTCGATCATGTGCATCAGGCAGACGTCGCGGATCGCCTCGTTCACGGTTCCCTCCGGCTGCTGCCGGACGTAGCGGTTGAGCTTGTCCGGCAGGTCCTCGCCGATCAGCACGGCGAGCCAGAACAGCGCGCCGTCCACCGACAGCCAGCGCCCGGCCTGCTCCAGGCGGCGCGGCCGCGCGCGATGCAGGTCCGGCAGCGGCAGGCCCGAGGATTCCAGCAGCTTGAGAAACATAAGGCTGTGGCCCGCTTCCTCACGCACCTCGTGCAGCAGGTAGGCGTGCCGCGTCAGCGGAAGCTCGCGGCTCATCCGCGCCGTCAGCCGCTGCATGAACAGCGCCTCGAACCAGAGCCCGCTGCGGATGACGCCGAAAAACTCGTACTGCGACAGGAGGCGGCGCGTCCTCTCGTCGAGCTGCTCGTACTGACGCGTTCCGTACAGCGAGGTGGCTTCCGGCGGGAGCCAGTAATGGCTCAGATTAAGCTCGGCCCAGCGTACCCGCGCGAGGGGATCGCGATACGGATCGCTATTGGAAGAAAGCTGCCGCACCAGCGGCAGTTCGGGCGTACCGGCCATGAAGGGTCTTGCGAGAAGAGCGGAGGGACGCGGAAATCATAGCACGGGAAGCAGCCGCCGCCGCGGCGGATCAGGGCCCGGTGCCCGCCGCCCGGGCGAGATCGAGCACCCGGCGGCCGGCCGCGGTTCGATCCTTGCCGGCCGCCGTGACCGCAGCGGCGTAGCCGCGCAGCAACTCGGGCAGCGCCGCGACAACCAGCCGCTTGCGCAGCCGGCCGACGGCGTCGATGCTCCACTCCGCCCGCCAGCCGCCGTCCGGCGTCGCGGAGCACACCCGCAGCCCCCACGAGCGCGGGCCCACCCGCCAGGCGTGGGCGTCGATCACGAGCCGGTGCACGTGGCGCTGCTCGACACCCACCTCCGGCCCGACGTGCGCGACCTGAAGCTCGCCAGCCATGGCATCC
>DATIUV010000104.1:0-2936 GCA_035466595.1 Pelomicrobium sp. | reverse complement strand
AGCTGCGCCAGGTGCCGGAGCGCCTGATGGCCGCGCGCACCTACTCGGGGACCTGGAGCAGGGAAAACTATCGCGAGAACGAGCGCGCGCTGCTCGAAGCGGTGGAGCAGGCCGGGCTCAAGCCGGCGGGCGAGCCGGTCTGGGCGCGCTACAACCCGCCGCTCATGCCGTGGTTCCTTCGCCGCAACGAGGTGCTGGTGGAGGTCCGGCCGCAGCCGTGAGCGGCGGCGCGAGCATCTCGGCGATGCGCTTCGATATCGAGGGCCACTGCCGGGTCACGCAATGACGCGGGCATCGGCGCCCTGAGGCACGCCCGACTGGTCCGCGCGAACCCGCGGCGGAACTCCGCGGAAATCCGTCGGCTCATATTTTCTTAGATCCACCTGCCAGGGGCGGCAGCGCGCCCCGCGTCGGTCTGCGGGCGTTGCATTGTCCGCAGGCGGGCACTCGCGCGTCGCGCGGCGCCGACCGCGCTGCAGCACAGCACTCACCTTCCCGCGCAGCTGGATTTTCGGCGGCACGCTCGTCATTCGGCGCAACCGGTCGTTGCGCGCGGCCACGATGCGGCCGCCCGTCACCGCGCGCCGCCGGACGCCGCGACTCCTTCCCGGCGCCGGCCGCGTCCCAGTCACAGGAGGCCAGCATGGGCGAACGGCTCACCAAGAATGCCGCCCGCAACATTTTCTACGGCGGCTCCGGCGTCTTCCTCGCGATCTACGTCGGATTGACGATCCACAGCCACTACTACATGGAGACGACCTCGACGCCCGAGCTGACGGAGTCCGTGGTGCGCGGCAAGGAGGTCTGGGAGAAGCATTCCTGCATCAATTGCCATTCGCTGCTGGGCGAGGGCGCGTACTTCGCGCCCGAGCTGGGCAACGTCTGGGTGCGCTACGGCGGGCCTGACAACCCCGAGGCGGCGCGGGCCGGCCTCAAGGCGTGGATGCGGGCGATGCCGACCGGCGCGCCCGGCCGCCGGCAGATGCCGCAGTTCAATCTCAGCGAGCAGGAGCTGAATGACCTGATCGACTTCCTCGAGTGGACCAGCCGCATCGACACGCAAGGCTGGCCGCCCACCATTCACGGCTGAAAGGGGAGCGCGCCATGAAATACGCCACGCAGAGAATCGCCTATCCCTACGTCGTCGTCGCGCTGATCCTGTTCGCGCTGCAGGTCGTGTTCGGCGTGCTCGCCGGCAGCGTCTACGTGCTGCCGAACGCGCTGGTCGACTTCCAGCCGTTCAGCGTGCTGCGGATGGTGCATACGAACGCGCTCATCGTCTGGACCCTGCTCGGCTTCTTCGCCGCCGGCTACTACCTCATCGCCGAGGAGGCCGAGCGCGACATCGAGAGCCCGATGCTGGCCTGGATCCAGCTCGCGATCCTGACCGTCGGCGGGGTGGCCGCCATCGTCGGCTACCTGTTCGGGATCCACGGCGGGCGCGAGTTCATGGAGCAGCCGCTGTGGGTGAAGTGGGGCATCGTCGTCGCCGCGCTGATCTTCCTCTACAACGTGACGCTGACCTTCTGGAAGGGCCGCCGCACGGTCATCGCCACCATCCTGCTGATCGGGCTGTGGGGCACCGCGCTGGTCTTCCTGTTTGCGATCTGGAATCCCGTCAACCTGGCGGTGGACAAGCTCTACTGGTGGGACGTGGTCCACATCTGGGTCGAGAACGTCTGGGAGCTGGTGATGGCCTCGGTGCTGGCGTTCCTGATGATCAAGCTCACCGGCGTCGACCGCGAGGTCATCGACAAGTGGCTGTACCTGATCGCCGGGCTGATCCTGATGAGCGGCCTGCTCGGCACCGGCCACCACTACTACTGGATCGGCGCCCCCGCCTACTGGCAGTGGCTCGGCAACGTCTTCTCGACGCTGGAGGTGGTGCCGCTGTTCGCCATGGTGCTGTTCGTCTTCATGATGGTGTGGCGCGGCGGGCGCGAGCACCCCAACAAGGCGGCGCTGCTGTGGACGCTGGGCTGCGCGGTGATGGCGTTCTTCGGCGCCGGCGTGTGGGGCTTCATGCACACGCTCTCGTTCGTGAATTTCTACACCCACGGCACCCAGATCACGGCCGCCCACGGCCATCACGCCTACTACGGCGCCTACGTCTGCCTCAACCTCGCCATGTTCACCTACATGATGCCGCACCTGCGCGGCCTCAGCGTGCCGCACAACCAGGTCCTCAACATGTGGAGCTTCTGGCTGATGAGCTCGGCGATCTTCTTCATGACGTTCACGCTCACCTTCGCCGGCGTGGTGCAGGTCCACCTGCAGCGCGTGATGGGCATGAACTACATGGCGGTGCAGGACCAGCTGGCGCTGTTCTACTGGATGCGCCTCGGGGCCGGCGTGGTGGTGGCGATCGGCGCCTTCCTGTTCATCTACGCCACGCTGGGCCCGGCCAAGCGCGAGAAGCCCGGACACATCGAGCGGGTGCCCGAAGTGGCCGCCGGCGAGTCGGTATGAGCGCCGCTGGCGCCGCCGGCGTCGCCGGGCGGGTCGGCGTGGCCGACGCCCCGTACTACGAGGCGCAGGGCGAGGAGTGCGAGCTCTTCGCCCACGCCTTTCGCCGCCGGCTGCCGCTGCTGCTCAAGGGGCCCACCGGCTGCGGCAAGACGCGCTTCGTGCTGCACATGGCGGCGCGGCTCGGCCGCCCCTGCTACACGGTGGCGTGCCACGACGACCTCACGGCGGCGGACCTCACCGGCCGCTACCTGCTCAAGGGCGGCGAGACCGTCTGGGTGGACGGCCCGCTCACGCGCGCGGTGCGCGAGGGCGCGATCTGCTATCTGGACGAGGTGGTGGAGGCGCGCAAGGACGTCACGGTGGTGCTGCACCCCCTCACCGACGACCGCCGGCTGCTACCGCTCGAGCGCACGGGCGAGCAGCTCCGCGCCGCCGACGGGTTCATGCTGGTGGTCTCCTACAACCCC
>DATIUV010000103.1:0-2620 GCA_035466595.1 Pelomicrobium sp. | reverse complement strand
CGACGAGGTCCTCGCGCCGGCCCAGCCCGCGCGCGACGATCTCGCGCTCGAACCACGCGGCCGGATTGTGCGGCGGCCCTTCTTCGAACAGCAGGAAGCCACCCTTCGACACCAGGAACACCTGCTCGCGCTTCACGCCCGACGCCAGCGCCGTCTTGAGCCCCGCGCCGACCGCACGCGCCGAGCGGCCGTAGCGATAGTGCGTCGCCGTGTCGATGACGTTGATGCCGCTCGCGAGCGCGCGCGCGACGACGTCGGCGTAGGCGGCATCCACCGCGTCGGTCGCCGCGCCGCCGAAGGTGCCGACACCGAGACTGGAAAGCTTCAGGTGCAGGTTGAGGAAGTCGCTGTAGTGGCCCTCGCCGCAGGCACGGCCGAAGCTGCGCGCGTACTCCTGCGTCGCCGCGCGGGTCGCGCGACCGGGCAGCAGCGCCGTCGACGTCACGCTCATGACGCGGCGCCTTCCCCGGCCAACGCCGGCGCGCGGCCGCCCGGCGCATCGCGGTCGGCCGCGCGCGCGGGCGCATGGCGCAGGTACGGGTGCCTGAGCAGCGCATCGCGCAGCGCGAGGATCTCCGGCCGCACCGGCCGCGGCGTCACGCCGTCCAGTCGAGACGCGAACAGGCGCTCGTAGTGCGGCTCGTCCTCGTCCAGGTCCCAGCCGACGGCGCGCAACAGGGCGGCGCCTGACGGCGGCATTTCCTCCGGCAGCATGCGACCCGACAGCAACGCCCACAGGCCGGTCCACGCGCGCACGAGCGCCAGCGGGTGGTATCCGCCGCCGCCGGTGGCGAGCAGCCGCGGCGTGCCGTCCGCGTGGGCGGGAGCGCTCTCGATCACGGTCTGCGCCACCGCGAGAAACGCCTGCGTCGACACGGTGAGCTTGCCCAGCGGATCCGGCGTCAGCATGTCGGTGCCGGCCTGCAGCACCACCGCGTCGGGCCGGAAGCGCTCGCGCAGCGCATTCCAGGCGGCGTCGAACAGCAGCCGGTACTCGTCGTCGTGCGTTCCCGGCGGCAGCGGCACGTTGACGGTGGTGTGATCGCCCGCCGCATCGCCGGCGTCGTCGAGCCGTCCGCCGGCGTGCGGATACGCATACCCCGTGTCCATGTGCAGCGACAGTGTCGCGACGTCGGGATCGGCCGCGAACGCCTCTTCGACCGCGTCGCCGTGGTGCGCGTCGATGTCGACGTAGAGCACCCGCAGCCCGGCGCGCTTCAGGCGCAGGATGCCGAGCACCGGGTCGTTGAAGTAGCAGAAGCCCTGCGCGCGGTCGGCGCGCGCGTGGTGCATGCCGCCGGCGGGATTGAACGCCACCCGCCCCGCCAGCACCTGCTCGGCGCCCTGCACGCTGGCGCCGGTGGCGGTGGCGGAGATAGTGCAGAACTGCGCGAAGTACGGGTTCTCCAGCGTGCCCAGCTGGTGGCGCGCGCGCCACTCGTTCTTCACGCGTCCCAGCGCCTCGCAGCGCTTCGCCGCAGCGACGTACTCGCGCGTGTGAAACCACTCCAGCTCGGTGTCGGCGGCCCGCCGCGCGGCGAGGTACTCGTCGGCGCCGAGCGCGCCGTAGGCGAGGATCAGGTCCTGCGCCAGCGACACGCGCGGAATCGCCAGGGGATGGTTGGCTCCGTAAGCCTTGCGCCGGTAACGCGCGGCGGCGATGAAGGTGGCGGGCCGGCCCGCGGGGATCCGTGCCTGCCGCGGCAGTTCCGGCGCACCGCCGGCGATGAGCGCTGCCGTGCTCACCGCCGCAGCCGCAGGTAGATCTCGGGCAGCTTGCGCGGCAGCGAGTTGATCTGGTCCAGCACCAGGTAATGCCCGGCGCCGAAGATCCGAGGCAGGTACTCGCTGCCGGCCGGATCCACCGTCAGGCAGAACGGATGCACGCCGGCGTCGATGGCTTCCTTCACCGCCACCCGCGTGTCCTCGTGCAGGTAGCGCATGTCGCCGCCGTCGTCGTAGTCCTCGGGCCGGCCGTCGGAGAGGATCAGCAGCAGGCGGCGCTCGGTCGGACTGTCGCCGAAGCGCGTCATCGCATGGCGGATGGCCGTGCCCATGCGCGTGGCGAGCCGCCCCGACAGGCCCCCGATGACGGCGCGTACGTCGCCGGTCAACGGCTGGCCGAAATCCTTGATGCGGTAGTAGCTGACGTTGTCGCGGTACTTGGACGAGAACCCGGCGATGGCGTAGGCGTCGCCCACCACCTCCATCGCCTCGGCGAACAGCAGGATGCCGGCGCGGATGCGGTCGATGATGCGGCCCTGGCTGTCAGGCAGCTGCTGCATGACCGACGTCGAGAGGTCCGCCAGCAGCATGACGGAGGTATCGCGCTGCTGTGGACGGCGGAAACGGTAGACGCGCGGCGGCGGCCGCTGGCCCGCGCGCCGCTCGACGACGAAGTCGACCGCGGCGTCGATGTCGACCTCGTCGCCCTCGAGCTGGCGCTTGAGCGGCGCGAGCCGGGTCGGCTTCTGCGCCTGGATCGCCCGCTTCAATTGCGCCAGCGCGTCGGCGTAGGCTGCCGCCAGCCGGGTCGCCTCGCCGGCGTTGCTCTCGGCCAGGCGCCGTTCCTGCACCCACGCCCAGTTGCGCTTGTAGCGCTGGTCGCGATAGTCCCACT
>DATIUV010000102.1:0-2447 GCA_035466595.1 Pelomicrobium sp. | reverse complement strand
TCCAGTTCGACGCGCCGGCCTCGTCGTCGGGTCCCCAGCGCGACGGCCACCACGGCGCGCCGATCGGCGTCGCCGCGTGGGCGGCGGCGGGCGCTGCCGCGGCCGCGGCGGGGATTGCGGCCGCGGCGGACAGACCCGCGGCGGCGAGGCTGCCCTGCAGGAACTCGCGGCGGGTAAGGCCGCCGGTGCCTGCCGGCGATTCTGGTTGCATCGCCGCCGCCAGGTTTTCGTGGCACTGACAATAGGGCTTGAGTCCGCTCGCACGCATGTCCTTGCTCCTTTCAGGGTGAACGCCGGCAGGCGCGGGTCGAATCCGGCCGATAGAGCAGCCGCGACAGGCAGGAGTTCCCGGTACAATTTGCCGATCCTTGCCGGGTCAGCCGATGCCGTCGGAATTCGAGATCATCGAGCGCTTCTTCACCCTGCCCGCGCCCGGCGCGGTGCTGGGCGTCGGCGACGACGCGGCGCTGGTGCGCGCGGGCGCCGGCATGGATCTCGCCGTCGCGACCGACGTGCTGGTGGCGGGCCGGCACTTTCCGCGCGACACGGATCCCGCCCGGCTCGGTCACAAGGCGCTGGCCGTCAACCTGTCCGACCTCGCCGCCATGGGCGCGCAACCGCGCTGGGCGCTGCTGGCGCTGGCGCTGCCGGAAGCCGACGAAACTTGGCTGGCGGCGTTCGCGCGCGGCTTCGCGGCGCTCGCGCGCGAGCATGGGGTCGACCTCGTCGGCGGCGACACCACGCACGGGCCGCTCAACATCAGCGTCACGGTGATGGGCGAGGTGCCCGACGGCGCGGCGCTGCGGCGCGACGGCGCCAAGGCGGGCGATGACGTCTGGGTGTCCGGCACGCTCGGCGACGCGGCGCTGGCGCTGGCGAATCTGCAGCAGCAGGTGCGGCTGGCTCCGCAGGAGGCTGCCGAGGCGCTGCCGCGGCTCGAAACGCCGACGCCGCGCATCGCGCTGGGCATCGCGCTGCGCGGGATCGCCCACAGCGCCATCGACGTCTCCGACGGCCTGGCGGCGGACCTGGGGCACATCCTGAAGCGCTCGGGCGTCGCGGCCACCATCGAGCTTGCGCGCCTGCCGTTGTCGGACGCGCTGCGCGCACGCCTCGCCGACGAACGCGCGGCCGGCTGGATCCTCGGCGGCGGCGACGATTACGAGCTGTGCTTCACCGCGCCGGCCGGGGTGCGCGAAGTGATCGAGGACCTGGGGCGCGACGTCGGCGTGCCGGTGACGCGCGTGGGGCGCATAGACGCCGGCGCCGGGCTCACGGTGCTCGACGGCGACGGCCGGCCGTTCAGGCTTTCGAAGGCGGGCTTTGACCATTTCGGCTGACGCCGGCCGGCGGCCGGGCTGGCGCTTCGTGTTCGGCGCACCGGCGCCGCTCGTCGCCTTCGGCTTCGGCCTCGGCCTGTCGCCGGTGGCGCCGGGCACCGTGGCGACGCTGGCGACCCTGCCGCTGTTCCACTTTCTCGCTCCGCGCCTCGGCGACGCCGCGCTGATCGCGCTGGCGGCGGCGATGTTCGCGCTCGGCGTCTGGGCCTGCCAGCGCACCGGCCGGCTGCTGGGCGCGCACGATCACGGCGGCATGGTGTGGGACGAGATCACCGCATTCCTGCTCGTGCTCACGATCACGCCGCGCGACCCGGTCTGGCAGGCGTTCGCCTTCCTGCTGTTCCGCGGCTTCGACATCGCCAAGCCGCCGCCGATCCGGCGCTTCGAGCGCCGCTTCAGGAACGGCTTCGGCGTCATGGCGGATGATCTGATCGCGGCGTTCTACGCGCTGCTGTGCCTCGCGCTGTGGCGGTACGTGTTCGGATGAGCATGGACGACACGGCCCTCACACGGCTTGCCGCCGCCGTTGGCGAAGCGCTGACGGCGAAGGGCTGGATGCTGGCCACCGCCGAGTCGTGCACGGGCGGCTGGGTGGCCCGGGTCGCCACTTCGGTGTCGGGCAGCTCGGCCTGGTTCGAGCGCGGCTTCGTGACGTACTCCAACGGCGCCAAGCAGGAGATGCTGGGGGTGCGCGAGGCGACGCTGGCCGCTGCCGGGGCGGTATCGGAGGAAACCGTTGCCGAGATGGCGGCGGGCGCGCTCGAGCGCAGCCGCGCCCAAGTCGCGGTCGCGGTGAGCGGCGTCGCCGGCCCCACGGGCGGCACGGCGGCGAAGCCGGTCGGCATGGTCTGCTTCGCCTGGGCTTCGCCGGCGGGCTTGCGCGCCGAGACGCGGCGTTTCGACGGCGACCGCGACGCGATCCGGCGTCAGTCGGTCGCCGTCGCCCTGGAAGGCGTGCTGCGCTGCGCGCGGGAGGCCGGGTGAGCGCCGGGGCCGCAGCCGCCCCCGCGGGCGCCGTGACCGTGCGCGATGCCGACGCCGCCGACCTCGCCGCGGTCCAGTCGATCTACGGGCATTTCGTGCTGCAGGGCCTGGCTTCGTTCGAGG
>DATIUV010000101.1:0-8034 GCA_035466595.1 Pelomicrobium sp. | reverse complement strand
CGTGTCCGACGCGAACACCATGCCGGCGTCCAGCTTGACCGCTACACAGTAGGTCATGGAAAGACTCTACTCCCCCTGGGTTCCCCGCGAGCCACTATAAATAATCGTTTGTTTTGCGGAAATTATTCCTGCAGGACCGCGCGGCGGGCGACTCAGGCCGCCATCGACCAGAAGTAGGCGCGGTTGATCTCCTCGGCGAGATCCCACGTCTGCTCGAGGAATTCGGTCAGGTATTCGTGCATGCCCTGCTCGAACACGTCCTCGATGCGCGCGAAGTGCAGCTCCGAGTGCAGCTGGCCGGCGCGCCGCTCGACCTCGCGCGACGACGCGCCGCCGATCCAGCGCACCGCGCGGTAGACCTCGGTCATGCAGCCGTGCAGCGAGCGGGGCATGTCGGCGCGCAGGATCAGCAGCTCGGCTACCCGGCGCGGCGTGATCACGTCGCGGTAGATGCGGCGGTAGGCGACGAACGCGGACACCGAGCGCAGCAGCGCGCCCCACTGGTAGTAGTCGGCGGCGCCGCCGACGTCCTGCACGCTGGGCAGCAGCACGTGGTACTTGACGTCCAGGATGCGCGCGGTGTTGTCGCCGCGCTCGAGCCAGGTGCCGAGCCGGATGAACGAGAAGCCCTCGTCGCGCAGCAGCGTTCCGTGGGTGACGCCGCGGAACAGGTTCGAGCGGTCCTTGGCCCAGTCGAAGAACTCGCTGATGCCGCCGGCCTTGATCTGGCTCCAGCTTCTGTAGCGGATGTCGAGCCAGGCGGCGTTGAGCGCCTCCCACATCTCGACCGAGATGCTGCCGCGCACGGCGCGTGCGTTCTCGCGCGCCTGCTGCAGGCAGTTGTAGATGCTGGACTCGTTGTCGGCGTCCATGGCCATGAACTTGAGCACGCCGTCGGCGTTGACTTCCGGATAGCGGCTCACATAGTCGTTGAACAGGCCGACGGTGTTGAGCACCGCGGTCCACTCCTGGTTCGGATGGATGGTGCCGCTCGGCAGCAGCGACATGCGGTAGGTGACGTCGAGCAGGCGCGCGGTGTTCTCGGCACGCTCGATCAGGCGGGACATCCAGAACAGGTGGTCGGCGGTGCTCGAGAGCATCAGGACTCCAGCACCCAAGTGTCCTTGGTGCCGCCGCCCTGGGACGAGTTCACGACCAGCGAGCCCTCACGCAGCGCGACGCGCGTGAGGCCGCCGGGCACGATAACCACGTCTTCGCCGGAGAGCACGAACGGCCGCAGATCAATGTGCCGCGGCGCGATGCCCTGGTCGACGAACGTCGGGCAGGTCGAGAGCGACAGGGTCGGCTGGGCGATGAAGTTTTCCGGCGCCGCCAGGATGCGCTGCTTGTAGGCCTCGCGCTCCTGAGCGCTGGCTGCGGGCCCGATCAGCATGCCGTAGCCGCCGGAGCCGTGCACCTCCTTCACCACCAGCTCGTGCAGGCGCGAGATCACGTGCTGGCACTCCTTCGGGTCGCGCATCAGGTAGGTCGGCACGTTGTGCAGGATCGGATCCTCGTCCAGGTAGAAGCGGATCATCTCCGGCACGTAGGGGTAGGTGGCCTTGTCGTCGCCGACGCCGCCGCCCATGGCATTGGCGAGCGTCACGCGTCCGGCGCGATAGGCCGAGAAGATCCCCGGCACGCCCAGCACGGAATCGGCGCGGAACACCTGCGGATCGATAAAGTCGTCGTCGATACGGCGATAGACGACGTCCACCCGCTGCGGGCCCTGGGTGGTGCGCATGAACAGCGTGTCGTCCTTGACGAACAGGTCGAGCCCTTCCACCAGCTCGATGCCCATCTCCTGGGCGAGGAAGGCGTGCTCGAAATAGGCGCTGTTGTACTGGCCCGGCGTGAGCACCACGACGGTCGGCTCCAGCACGCCCTGCGGTGCCACGGAGCGCAGCGTCTCCAGCAGGCGGTCGGGGTAATGGTCGACCGGCGCGATCGCCTGGGTCGCGAACAGCTCGGGGAAGAGCCGCATCATGATTTTGCGGTCCTGGAGCATGTAGGACACGCCGGAGGGGGTGCGCAGGTTGTCCTCGAGCACGTAATAGGCGCCGTCGCCGTCGCGCACGATGTCGATGCCGGCGATGTGGCTGTAGATCCCGCGCGGCACGTCGAAGCCTACCATCTCCTGGCGGTACAGGGAGTTCTTCAGGACGTGCTCGGCAGGGACGCGGCCGGCCTTGAGAATCTTCTGGTCGTGGTAAATGTCGTCGAGGAAGGCGTTCAGCGCGCGTACGCGCTGGCGCAGGCCGTCGGAGAGCGTCTGCCACTCGTCCCGCGGAATGATGCGCGGAACGATGTCGAACGGGATCAGCCGCTCGGTGCCGCTCTCCTGCCCGTAGACCGCAAAGGTGATGCCGACGCGGTGGAACAGCGCGTCGGCCTCCTGCCGCTTGGCCTCCATGCGCTCGGTCGGATTGTTCGCCAGCCAATCGGCGACGCCCTGATAATGCGGGCGGACGCCGCCGTCGGCGAGATGCATCTCGTCAAAGCTGGCGGGGGCGGGCTTGACCGCGGCGGGATTCAAAGCGCTCATGGAGAAGGGTCCAGCAATCGGCGTGCCTGTGTCCGCAGTATAACGAGCGGACGATTTCGGCACAAAACGCACCAAAACGGGGAACTCGCGTGCGCCACGCCCGGTTCTGGTGCCGCTCGGGGCGGCCCGGCCGGCGTGCCATAATGGGTCGCATGGGTTCTCTGGTTGAAGATTCCCCGGCGATTGCCGCGCTGCCGCCGGCGCAGATCGAGCGCCTGCCGCCCCACGAGCGGGCGCTGGTGGTGAAGGCGTTCGACGCGGCGGCCACCGCCTGGAAGGCGGACGTTCGCGGTGCCACGCGTGCCCGCCACGCGCTCGGCGTCCTCGAGATCCTGGGCGAGCTGCGCGTGGACGGCGAAACACTGGCGGCCGTCCTGCTGGCGCTGGCGACTTCCCTGTCGACCGGCGAGCGGGAACGCCTGGCGGCGGCGTTTTCTCCGGCCGTGGCGCGGCTCGCCGACGGCGTCGCGCGCATGGAGCAGATCCACGCCCTGTCGGGGGACGTGGTCGACAACGGGCAGGACCGTGGCGTCCAGGTCGAAGCGCTGCGCAAGATGCTGCTGGCCATGGTGGAGGACCTGCGGGTCGTCCTGATCAAGCTGGCCGACCAGGTGCAGCGGCTGCGGGATTTCGGCGCCGCCGCCGGCGACGAGGCGCGCCGCTGCGCCCACGAGACGCTGGACATCTTCGCGCCGCTGGCGAACCGCCTCGGCGTCTGGCGCATGAAGTGGGAGCTGGAGGATCTGGCGTTCCGCGTGCTGGAGCCGGAGCTCTACAAGAAGATCGCGCGGCAGCTCGACGAGCGGCGCGTCGACCGCGAGCGCGGCATCGGCGAGGTGATCGCGCTGCTGCGGCGGGAGCTGGCGGCGGCGGGGGTGGAAGCCGAGGTCACCGGCCGGCCCAAGCATATCTACTCGATCGTCAAGAAGATGCGCCGCAAGCGCGTGCCGTTCGAGGAAATCTACGACGCGCGCGCCGTGCGCATTCTCACGCGCGAGGTGAAGGACTGCTACACGGCGCTGGGGATCGTGCACAATCTCTGGCAGCCGATCCCGCGGGAGTTCGACGACTACATCGCCAAGCCCAAGGGCAACAACTACCGCTCGCTGCACACGGCGGTGATCGGCCCCGAGGGCAAGGCGCTGGAGGTGCAGATCCGCACCTGGGAGATGCACCAGCACTCCGAGCTGGGGGTGGCCGCGCACTGGCGCTACAAGGAAGGCGCCGGCCAGGACAGCCGCTACGACGACAAGATCGCCTGGGTGCGCCAGATCCTGGAGTGGAAGGACGAGCTGCCCGACGGCGCCGACCTGGCCGAGCAGTTCCGCACCGCGCTGTTCCGGGACACCATCTACGTGCTCACGCCCCAGGGGCGCGTCGTCGACCTGCCGCGCGGCTCGACGCCGGTCGACTTCGCCTACGCGGTGCATTCGGACCTCGGCCACCGCTGCCGCGGCGCCCGCGTCAACGGCGCGCTGGTGCCGCTCAACTACCGACTCGACAATGCCCAGCGCGTGGAGATCATCGCCGCCAAGCAGGGCGGACCGTCGCGCGACTGGCTCAACCCGGACCTGCACTACGTCGCGAGTCCGCGCGCCCGCGCCAAGGTGCGCCAGTGGTTCAAGGCGCTGGAGTTGGCGCAGACCGTGGCCGACGGCCGCGCCATCGTCGAGCGCGAGCTCGCGCGTCGCGGCCTGACCTCGCTTTCGCTCGACCGGCTGGCCGAGCGGCTCGCGCTCGCGCGCGTCGACGATCTTTGCGCGGCGGTGGCGCGCGGCGAGATCAACACCCGCCAGCTCGCGCACGCGCTCGGCGACGAGTCGCCGCCGGTGCCCGAGGAGGCGGCGCCGCCGCTGCGGCGCGCGCCGACGCCGTCGTCCGGGCGCGGCATCGTCGTCGGCGGCGTCGGCGACCTGCTCACCGTCTATGCCCGCTGCTGCCGGCCGGTCCCACCCGATCCGATCTCCGGCTACGTCACCCGTGGCCGCGGCTTTTCCGTCCACCGGCGCGACTGCGCGACGCTGGCGCGCCTGCTGGAGCGCCATCCCGAGCGCGTGCAGGATGCTGAATGGAGCGTCGCCGCCGGCATGCTGTTCGAGACCGACGTGCTGATCGAGGCGGCGGACCGCCCGGGGCTGCTGCGCGACGTCTACGACGTGGTGGCGCGCGAGCGGGTGAACATCACCGCCGCCAACACGCTCACGCGCGCCCAGGTGGCGCGGATGTTCTTCACGCTGCAGGTCAGCGGCAGCGAGCAGCTCTCGCGCGTGCTCGGCCTGTTGCGCGACTTGCCGGGGGTGAGCCGCGCGCTGCGGCGGTAGCGGGAAGCGAGAGGAGGCTCAAGGCATGAACTCGTACGAGAACGTCAGCGCGTCGCTGTCCGCGGCGCTGACCCAGATGGCCGGGCGCATCGGCGAGTACGCGCCGAGCGTGCTTGGCGCGGTGCTGCTGTTGATGGCGGGCTGGCTCGTGGCGCGGCTGCTGCGGGGCGTGGCCGTGAAACTGATGGGCGTGGCGGAGCTCCTGCTGCACCGGATGTTCCGCGGCCGCGCCGCCGCGCCGAGGATCCCGTCGGCGTCGGTGGAGATCGTCGGCAGCATCCTGTTCTGGGTGGTGATCCTGTTCTTCGTCGCGGCCGCCACCCAGGTCCTCGGGCTCGACGTGTTCACCTCGTGGCTGCGCGATCTGGTGCGCTACCTGCCGACGCTGCTGGCCGGGGGGCTCATCATCCTCGCCGGCGCGCTGCTCTCCGGCCTTTCGCGGGACCTGACCGTCGCCGCCACCGTCCACCTGGCGGCGCCGCAGCGCCAGCTGCTGGGCCGCATCGTGCAGGGGGTCATCCTGGTCGCCGCAGTGGCGGTCGGCGCCGACCAGATCGGCATCAAGATCACGTTCCTCACCATCTTGGCGGCCGTGGTGGCGAGCGCGGTCATCGGCGGGGTCGCCCTGGCGGTGAGCCTCGGGGCGCGCAGCTATATCAACAACCTGATCGGCGGCCATCATCTGCGCCAGGCTTTCGGCGTCGGCCAGCGCGTGCGCGTCGGCGGCTACGAGGGACGCATCCTCGACCTGACGCCGGTCTCCGTCGTGATCGAGTCGGAGGAGGGCCGGGTGACGCTGCCCGCCAAGATCTACAACGAGGAGCCGATCGTGCTCCTGCACGGGCACGACGGCGATGCGTGAGGCGGCGGGGCTCTCGGTCGCGTTCGCGGAGGCCCATCCCGCGGACGCGGCCCAGGTGCTGGAGGGGTTGCTGGTCGCCGATACCGCGGCGTTCCTCGGCTCCCTGCCGGCGAAGACCGCCGCGGCGGTGGCGCGCCGGCTGCCGCCGGACTATGCGGCGCACGTGCTCGAGTCCGTGGACGCCGAGGCCGCCGCGCGCCTCGTCGATGCGCTCGGACCGCAGGCGGCAGCCGCCGCGTTGACGCGCGCCGCGCCCGCCTTGCAGGCCGCCGTGCTCGAGCGCGTGCCGGTGGCGACCGCCGTGGCCGTGCGGCTCCTGGTGGGCTATCCGCAGGAGACCGCCGGCGCTCGCATGGACCCGTGGACGCCGATGCTGGCCGCCCACCTGAGCGTGGCGGAGGCCCTCGAGGAGCTGAAGCGTTTCGACGGGGAGCTCGGCGAGACCGTCTTCGTCGTCAACGGCGAGCACCGGCTGCTGGGCTGGGTGCCGCTGGGCGAGCTGCTGCGCGCGGGCCCGCGCGACTCGCTGGAGCGCGTCATGCGCAAGCCGGCACCGGCCGTGTCGGCGCTGACCCCGCTCTCGTCGCTGGCCGAGCATCCCCACTGGCAGGCGCATCGGCTGATCGCCGTGGTGGAACGCGACAACCGGCTGGTGGGCGCGCTGCCGCAATCGGCCGTTGCGAGCGGCGGCGCCCCGCGCGGTGCTGGGGCGCAAGGGGCGGCCGACGCCATGACGCTGGTGGCGACCAGCTACTGGCAGAGCGCGGCGGCGCTGATGCAGCTGGCGGTGAGCCTGCTGCCGGCGGTGCCGCCGATCAGCCGGAAGGAGCGCGGCGATGGCAGCTGACGCGAGCGCGGCGGTCGCTGCGCTGGAGACGCGGTTCCTCCGCGGCTATCCGCAGGAGGCCGCCCGCCGGCTGGAGGCGATGCCGCTCGACGAGATCGCGGACACGCTGGCTTCGCAGCCCGTCAACGTGGCGCTGCCGGTGTGGGAGCAGCTCGCCACCTACGTCCAGGAGGCGCTGGTGGAGCGCCTGCCGGACGACACCCTCAAGGGGCTGATGTCGACGATGGATCCGCCCCTGGCGGCGGAACTACTCGTCGGCATGGACGCCGCCGTTCGCCTGCGGGCGCTTACCCACATGGAGCCCGGTGCGCGGCAGCTGGCGGAAAGCCTGATGGAGTACGGGAACGATACCGCCGGGCGGCTGATGGACCCGCGTGTGGTGAGCTTTCGCGGCGACATGACCGTGGGCGAGGCGCTTGCGCGCATGCGCACCTTCGCCCGCAGCCGCTCGCTGCGCGAGCTGTTTCTCACCGACGACGAAGGCGCCCTCACGGGCCGCGTCGAGATCCAGGACATCGCGATCTCGCCGCCGGACGAGCCGCTCAGGCGAATCGCCAAGCCGGTGGCTGCGGCGGTGCTGGATGTCGCCGCGCGCGACGAGGTGGTGCAGAAGATCGAGCAGCACCGCGTGTCGGTGCTGCCGGTGGTGAGCGTCAGCGGGCGGCTGATGGGCGTGATCCACCCGACGACGCTGTTCGCCGCCGTGCAGGAGGACGCCAGCCTCGACATCCAGACCATGGTAGGCGCCAGCAAGGACGAGCGCGCGCTGTCGAAGGTGTCGTTCGCGGTCAGGAAGCGGCTGCCGTGGCTGCAGATCAACCTCGCCACGGCGTTCCTGGCTGCAGCGGTGGTGGGCCTGTTCGAGGACACCATTGCCAAGTTCACGGCGCTGGCGGTGCTGCTGCCCGTGGTGGCCGGGCAGTCGGGCAACGCGGGCGCCCAGGCGCTGGCGGTCACGATGCGCGGCCTCGCGCTGCGCGAGATCAGCGTGCGCCAGCTGCCGCGCATGCTGTTCAAGGAGGTGAACGTCGGCCTGCTCAACGGCATCGCGGTGGCCGTCACCACCGCCATCGGCGTCTACTTCTGGAGCGGCTCCGTCGGACTCGTGCTGGTGATCGCGATCGCGATGGTCGTCTCCATGGTGGCCGCCGGATTCTCCGGCGCCATGATCCCGATCGCCCTGCAGCGCTTCGGCATGGATCCGGCCACGGCCTCGTCCATCCTCCTGACGACCGTCACCGACGTGGTGGGGTTCTTTTCGTTCCTCGGCGTGGCGACGATGCTGCAGGCAATGCTCTGAGGCATCGCCCGGCATTTGTCGCCGGCGGGGGATTCGGGTAGAATTCGCCGCCTTACAGGCGCGTAGCTCAGCTGGTTAGAGCATCACCTTGACATGGTGGGGGTCGTTGGTTCGAGTCCAATCGCGCCTACCAGCATCCTTCGAATCCGGTTGGACCAT
>DATIUV010000100.1:0-2506 GCA_035466595.1 Pelomicrobium sp. | reverse complement strand
GGCGATGGGCGAATCCGCGCGCACCACGATGCGCACGGCGTCGACGTAGATCGTGTTGGAGAAAGCCACCTGCCGCTGGCGCGCCACCGTGTTGGTGGTCACGCCGCACTCGATGTCGATGACCTTGGTTTCCATCAGCGGCAGCCGCGTGGTGGCGGTGACGCCGTTGAAGCGCAGCTTCAGGTCGGGCCTGCCGAGTTTCGCCTTGACGGCGTCGAACACGCGCCGGCCAATGTCGACGCCGAAACCCACCGGCTGCTGCCGCTCGTCGAAGTAAGCGAACGGCACGGTCGCCTCGCGGTGGCCGATGACGAACTGGCCGGTGGCGGCGATGCGCTCGAGCCGCCCCGGCTCCGGGGCGGTGCCCTGGGCGGAGGCGACGGCCGGCACCAACAGCAAAACGGCGAGCAGACGGCGGATCATGGTGGTTTCCAGGCAGTGGAACATAGCCCGAGTTTAGCAAGGCGCATGCCGGAAATCCTCGCGCGTCGGGTCCCGCCGACTGGCGGCAGCCGCCGGATTGGGGCACGATGACGGCTCGCGCACCACTGCCGCCCGCATCCGATCCGCCCCGTGTCCGCCGCGCCGCCGACCCTCGAGATCCGCACCACCGCCGAAGACCATCGCGTCGCGCGGCTGGCGGCGCTGGCGATGGCGCTCGCGGTGGCCGACGCCGCCTTTCCCTCGCCCATCCCCGGCGTCAAGCCGGGCCTCGCCAACATCGTCGTGCTGGTGGCGCTCGCCCGCTACGGCTTCCGGGTGGCGGCGTGGGTGTCGATCCTGCGGGTGGTCGCCGCCGCGATCGCGTTCGGCAGTTTCCTGACGCCGGGCTTTTTCCTGAGCTGCGCCGGCGCCGCCGCCAGCCTCGCCATGCTGTGGCTGGGGTGCCGGCTGCCGTCGCGCTGGTTCGGTCCGGTCAGCCACAGCGTGCTGGCGGCGTTCGCGCACATGGCCGGGCAGCTGGCGCTGGCTGCCGCGTGGCTGGTGCCGCCATCGGCCGCGCTGGCGCTGGCGCCGGTGTTTGCCATCGCCGCGCTGGTGTTCGGCACCGTCAATGGCATCGTCGCGGCGCGCTGGCTGCGCGGCGGCCCGCTGGCCGCGGTGCCCGCGTAGGCGATGGCGCGCACCGTCACCGTCGCCTTCACCGGCGCCTCCGGCATGCCCTACGGCGTGCGCCTGCTGGAGTGCCTGCTCGCCGCCGGCACGCGCGTCTACCTGCTCTACTCGCAGGTCGCGCAGGTGGTGGCGCGGCAGGAGATGGAGCTGGCGCTGCCGGGCCGCGCGGCGGAAGCCGAGGCGTATTTCGCCGAGCGCTTCGGCGCCGCGCCGGCGCAGCTGCGCGCGTTCGGCCGCGAGGAGTGGTTCGCGCCGGTCGCCTCCGGCTCCAATCCCGCCGATGCGATGGTGGTGTGCCCCTGCACCATGGGCACGCTGGCGGCCGTGGCGGCGGGGCTGTCGGACAATCTCATCCAGCGCGCCGCCGACGTCATGCTCAAGGAGCGCCGGCCGCTGGTGCTGGTGCCGCGCGAGACGCCGTTCTCGGCGATCCACCTCGAGAACATGCTGAAACTCGCGCGCGCAGGGGCGGTCATTCTTCCGGCGAACCCCGGCTTCTACCATCACCCGAAAACGGTGGACGACCTGGTGGATTTCGTCGTCGCCCGGGTGCTGGATCACCTCGGCGTCGCGCACACGCTGATGCCGCGCTGGGGCGAAAGCGCCGACGGCTGACTACCCCAACCGGAAAAGACGCCCGTTGACCGAACGCACCGTCCTCCCCCTGTTTCCGCTCGGCACCGTGCTGTTTCCGCGCGGTCGCCTGCCGCTCAAGATCTTCGAGCAGCGCTATCTCGAGATGACCAAGCGCTGCATCGCCGAGGAAGCGCCGTTCGGCGTCTGCCTCATTCTCGAGGGCGGCGAGGTCGGCACGCCGGCGCTCACCTTCGACATCGGCTGCAGCGCGCGCATCCGCACCTGGGACATGCCGACGCCCGGGCTGTTCCACCTGATGACCGAAGGCGAGCGGCGCTTCCGCGTGCTCGCGCGCGAGGTGGATAAATCCGGCCTGCTGCGCGGCGAGGTCGAGTGGCTGCCGGAGGACGCGCCGGCGCCGTTGCCCGCCGAGCACGCGGTGGTGGCCGACCTGCTGCGGCAGGTGGTGGAACAGGCCGGCGAGGACGTGTTCGCGGCGCCGCACGCGTTCGACGACGCCGCCTGGGCCGGCTACCGGCTGGCGGAGGTGCTGCCGATCACGATGGCCTCGCGCCAGCACCTGCTGGAGATGGACTCCGCGCGCGCGCGGCTCGACGCCCTGATCGTGGCGCTGCGCCAGCTGACGGCGGAGGCCGACGCGCCGTGAGCGGGGCGGATCAGCTCTCGCCGAAGTAACCCGGAAAGTCCTTCGCGTAGCAGGGCGGCGAGCTGAAGCCCGCGCTCGACACCGCGGGCAGCCTGCGCGCCGCCGCCAGCGCCGCAAACCGCTCCCGCGCGTCGTCCACGCCGATGC
>DATIUV010000099.1:0-1888 GCA_035466595.1 Pelomicrobium sp. | reverse complement strand
GCCCTTCGTCACCAGCGGCATCCGCATCGGCACCCCGGCGATGACCACCCGCGGCTTCACCGAACTCGAAGCCGAACAGCTCGCCCACCTCATCGCCGACGTGCTCGACGCGCCGACCGACGAGTCGGTGATCGAGCGGGTAAAGAGTGATGTGGCGAAACTGGTGAGCAAGTTTCCGGTTTACGGGTGAGACGTTTGCACAGGCACGATGAAATCCCCTGAAAACCGTAGCGAGCGCAGCCAGGTTGGACGCGGCCAGCGCGCAGGAACCGGAATGTACATAGAAGTACATGAGGATTCCGAGCACTGCCCGCGTTCAAGCTGGCAAGCGCAGTAGGTTTGCAGGGGGTTTCATGAAATGTCCTTTCTGCGGCTCTCTGGATACCCAGGTCATTGACTCCCGCGTCAACGAGGCGGGCGATGCGATCCGCCGGCGCCGCCGCTGCACGGCCTGCGAGAAGCGTTTCACCACCTGGGAGACCGCCGAGCTGCGGCCGCCGCAGATCGTCAAGGCCAACGGCAACCGCGAGGACTTTTCCGAGAAGAAGCTGCGCGAAGGCTTTCGCCGCGCATTGCACAAGCGGCCGGTGCCGACCGAGCTGGTCGACGCCGCCGTCGAGCGCATCCGCCAGCGGCTGCTGACGCAGGGCGCACGCGAGATTCCCGCGCGTGAAGTCGGCGAACTGGTGATGACCGAGCTGAAGAAGCTCGACAAGGTCGCCTACATCCGTTTCGCCTCGGTCTACAAGAGTTTCCAGGATCCCGACGACTTCCGCGACGTGCTTCAGGATCTCGAACGCGCGCCGCCGCACGGCGTCGACGACCTGTTCGAGTAATTCGCGCCATGGCCTCCGCCGCCTTCTCCGCAGCCGATCACGTCCACATGGCGCGCGCGCTGCAGCTGGCAGCGCGCGGCCTCTGCACCACCAATCCCAATCCGCGCGTCGGCTGCGTCATCGTCAAGGACGGCCATGTCGTCGGCGAAGGCTGGCACCAGCGCGCCGGGACCCCGCACGCCGAGATCCACGCGCTGCAAGCCGCGGGCGAGTCGGCGCGCGGCGCCACTGTCTACGTCACCCTCGAACCCTGCTCGCACCACGGCCGCACCCCGCCGTGCGCCGAGGCCCTGGTGCAAGCCGGCGTAGGACGCGTGATAGCCGCGATGGGCGACCCCAATCCGCTGGTCGGCGGCGGCGGCATCGCCATGCTGACGCTCGCCGGCATCGAGGCCAGGGTCGGGCTGATGGAGGACGAGGCGCGCGCGCTCAACCCCGGCTTCATCTCGCGCATGACGCGGCAACGTCCCTGGCTGCGGCTGAAGACCGCTTCCACGCTGGACGGCAAGACCGCGCTGGCCAACGGCGTTTCGCAATGGATCACCGGCGAGGCCGCGCGCGCCGACGTGCAGAGGTGGCGTGCCCGCGCCTGCGCCATCCTCACCGGCAGCGGCACCGTGCTCGCCGACAATCCGCGGATGAACGTGCGCGACTTCGAAATCGACCGCCAGCCGCTGCGCGTGGTGGTCGACTCGCGGTTGCGCACGCCGCCCGACGCGGCGATCCTGCCCGCGCTCGTCGCCTGCCATGCCGCGCCGGCGGACGCGCGTGCGGCACTCGAAAGCGCCGGCGCCGAAGTCGTCGAACTGCCCGGCGGCGACGGCCGCGTCGACCTGGCCGCGCTGCTCACCCTGCTGGCACAGCGCGGCGTCAACGAGCTGCATGTCGAAGCGGGGGCGGCGCTCAACGGCGCCCTGCTCGCTGCCGGCCTGGTCGACGAGTGGATCGCCTACCTCGCGCCGATTGCGGTCGGCGACGACGCGCGCGGCCTGTTCGCCCATCCGCCGCTGGCAACGCTCGCCGAGGCCGCGCACTTTCGCCTCGCCGACGTG